>JAISZI010000067.1 GCA_031269335.1 Puniceicoccales bacterium | reverse complement strand
TCTGTTGTGACGAAAAAAGCCAGTGTCAGGCGCTGGAACGCACCCAGCCCGGACTACCTCTTGGCATTGGGCACATCTGCACGCGCACGCACGACTACACCCGCCACGGAACACTCACGCTGTTTGCCGCCCTCGACTATCTTGAAGGCAAAATATTCAGCGCCATCGCGCCGCGTCACACGCACGTCCAGTGGCTTGCTTTTCTCAAACAGCTCGACCGGGAATGCCCCAAGGAGCTGGATTTGCATCTGATTGTGGACAATTACGCGACGCACAAGCACGCCCGAGTGCGCGCCTGGCTTGCGAAACACCCGCGCTTTCACATGCACTTCACGCCCACGGGGTCCTCATGGATGAACTTGGTCGAGCGCTTTTTTCGGGACTTGACGGTCGATGTGGTGCGCGATGGCAGCTTCACAAGCGTTCGCGAACTGAGCGAGGCGATTGAAAGCTATCTGGCTGAGCGCAACCTCAACCCCAAACCCTATCGTTGGCGTGCCGACGGCGCGCAAATCCTGCGAAAATCCACGCCGCCCGTCTCTCACTCAATTATAAAGACATTAACAAGTCAGAACCGTAGCCCCAAAGGGGCGGCTTTGGTTTCCATTCCCTTCCGAACCCCAGGGCGATGCCCTGGGCTATATTGGAGCCGCCCCTTTGGGGCTACGGTTTGTGTTGGTTGCCCAATGCCCAGGGCGTTGCCCTGGGCTAACTTAGAGCCGCCCCTTTGGGGCTTTTTCCTTCACTTTCCCTGCGAACCCAGGGCGTTGCCCTGGGCTATATTAGAGCCGCCCCTTTGGAGGCTCTGGTTTGTGGTGTTGGCGAATACCCAGGGCGATGCCCTGGGCTATATTGGTGCCGCCCCTTTGGGGCTTTCCTTTCCCCTCTTTCCTTTCCCCTCTTTCCTCATCCCCCATCCCTCATCCCTCTTTCCTTTGTATCAAAAGCATTCGTGTCCATTCGTGTTCATTCGTGGTTGAAATGGAAAGCGCAAAGGATTTTCCGAAGGTGTGTTTTCGTCCTTTTTTGCTATCGCGGCGCTGCGAACTTTAATGCCCTGAGCGTTTTGGCGTCGGCGGCGTCGGCGAGATCGCGTTTAGCTTGGTATTTGGCGTGTTTTGCTTTGTTGGCGTCGTTCCAGATATTGGCTTCTTGGTAATCGCCGCAGTAGGGGACGCCGAGATCGACCCAGGCGGCGAGGAGGGCTTTTTCTTTCTGCGAGATCGTTTTTCCGTGTCCTTTATCGAGGAGTTTGAAGAGTGCGCTGGAATTGGAACCGTGGGCGTAGGGTTTAATGAGGGTCGGGACGGAAGCGGCGGAAATCCAGTTTAGTCGCGGGTGGTTGCTTCTTCCGCCCCAGCCGCCGCGGTTTCTGTCGCCGTGCGAATTAGTAAGCGTGAGGTAGGCGTGCGACCATGCGCGGCCGGCTTGGGGGTCGTTGATGGGAATGCCGCGCAGGTCGAGGTAAGTTTTTTTCGGTTTTTGTTCTTGGTTTTTGGCAAGGGCACCTTGTTTTGGCGGTTTTCCAGAGGCTGCGGCGATGTTTTGAGGCGGTCCCTTGTGGCAGGAGACGCAGTGTTTGTCGAGAATGGGCTGGATGTCGAGGGGGAAGCTGATGCCGCGGCGTTCGAGGTGATTTTTTGTTGTTGCGAAGGCTTTGCCTGTGGTTGTTTTTCGAGTAGAGAACTCTTTCCAGAATGGTTTAAGTTTTTGCGGACCTGCGAGGAGTGCTTTTGGGAGGCGAGCGGAGGGGGGAGGTGCTTCGTTTTTGTGTTCGTGGCAACCGATGCAGGAAGCGTTTTCGCCGGGTTGGAGGGTTGTCCAGCTTCGCATGGTTTGAATGGTGCGTCCGTCTTTGTCGAGGAGCATGAAGTAGAGCGGGCGGCGTGCCGGGGCGGTGAAGAAGACGGAGCCGTCGTCGTGGACTTTGACATCGCCGAGGGGGATTTTTACGTCCCATGCGCCGTTGCCGATGGCGATGGGGGTGCAGACCAGTGCGCTGCCGCCCGGTCCGCCGTTGCCGTTGCTGTGAATGCCGGCGACGCGAAAATCGAGTTCGACGACGCGCAGGGTTTTTACGCTGCCGCGTGGGACATCACGCATGGCTTCGCCGGCGTGGACGTCGAGGATGTAGAATGAGCCTTCGTCTTTGGTATAATCGACGAGTGAGGGTCTTACCGGTGGGGTTGGGCGTGGAGCGAGGGGGACTGCGCGTCCGCAGGCAATGTCCAAGCGTGATGTGAGCAATTCGCGGTTTCCCTCAATATCGGTCCAGTAGATGGCGAATCCAGACGCGAAGTCGCGCCCTGGTTTTTTTCGGAGGGAATTTCCGTGCCAGCCTTCGGGGTTGTGCGTGACGAGGAGCTGGCGCGAGTCGAGGGGATAGGGGTAGGCGAAAAGGGCGTCGTTTTGACCATAGACGTCAATGATCACGGGACGTTTATTAGGATGGGGGCGGATGGGTGCAAGGCGGGTGATGCCTTCGGTTTCTTGTCTGCCTTTGGCGGGTTCGATGAGGATGAGTTCGCCCGGTTGGCGCGTGTGGTGTCCGGTGGCGATGGCGAACATGTCTTGCGAGCCAGGGATGCTGCGGGCGTGGGCAATAGTGGTTGGAAACCATGAATTTTCGCCATAGACGGCGCGTTGGGAGGTGCCGTCGAGTGCCATTTGAAAAAGGGGCTGGGGATACATTTGGGAACGGTCGTTATATTCCCAACGTGTGTAAAGGATGCGCCCGTCCCACGTGATAGCGGGATAATTGTCATGGACTTGGTCGAAGGTGAGGCGGAGAATGTTCCTGCCGTTGGCGTCGCAGCGGTAAAGGTTGCTAACTTCCGTCCACCAGCAATCTACAATTTGTTGGCAGCGTGAGGAGTTAAAGAGAATGTTGCCGTCCGGGAGGTAGCAGCCTTCGTAGTCGGCCACGCCTTTGCCGGAGGTTAATTGGCGGATTCGGGCGGGGTTGGGTTTTCCGTTGGCGTCAACGGGGATTTCGTAGAGGTGGTAATCGTCGCCGTTGAGCGATTTTTTCCACGAAAAAAGGATGCGCTTTGCGTCAAAAGAGACATCGACATCGCGGATGACGCCTTCCTTTGTTTCGAGCAAAACCGTTTCTTTCCAGATGCCGTCAGGGGTGGCTTCGGCGAGGCAAAGTTTGCCGCCCGGGACGAAGTAGCGTTCGTTTTGTGCGTCGCTAAGTGCTTCGGTATAGGCATAATGCGAACCGCCCATGACAAAGTGGCGCGCATAGACGATGCGCGGGGTGTTGGCGGTTGCGGTTTTGATGCGTTTGGCGCGGCGGGTGAGGCAGAGGGCGCGATAATCGGTGAGCGTGCCTGCTTTGGCGGGGTTGGCGGGAGCGCCGTTTCCGGCGGCTTTTGCGATGGCGAGTTGTAATTTCGCGAGCGGATCATCATCGGCGAAGAGGGATCGACCGGAAAAATCGTTGAGGTCTTGGCGCAACCAGTCGGCGAGCAATTCGTCGGTGCGCTCAAGCGTGTCCCAAAGGGCTTGTTTCGTGGCATATTCGTTGGGGGTGAGTTTGCGTTTGGCTACTTCTTCGACGAAAGCGATGCACTTCGGCGAAATGGACGGTGCCTTGGGTGCCGACGGTGGTTTAATTGGTGGTGTTTTCGCGATGGCTGAAAAATTGCCGACCGCGAATATCCCTGTTAGCAAAAGTATCGAAAAACGAAAGTGATGCATGTCGGCTACGAAAACATTGCGCGGGGAAGAATGTTTCCAAAATCTGCGGAGGCGCCGGAACAGGTGCGGCGGCGGCGTTTTCCCGGAATTTGACAGGAGGAGATTTAGGGGGAGTCTGTTAATGTTTTTCCCATCTTCCAAAACGTCTCCATTAACAACGACGCCATCAGCCGGTGAGATTGCACGGTTCCTTTTCCCTTGCCATTTACATCGCGACCTGAAACCTGCGCGCACTTTTTTAAGGCAAAATCGAATGACAAAACACCACGCCGCTTCCGCGATTGTTTCAACAGCCGGTTTTTTTTCTCCATCCGTAAATAGTGCCGCCGCCCATGCTGTTGACACCGGTGTCCGCCGTGTGCGCCCGGGCAAGCAAGGTCTGTATGACCCCGCCTTTGAACATGACGCCTGTGGAGTCGGTTTCGTTGTGGACATCAAGGGGCGCGCTTCGCACAAGATTGTCGAGCATGGTCTTGAAGTGCTGGCGCGTCTTGACCACCGGGGGGCGACTGGTGCCGAGGCCAACACCGGGGACGGGGCTGGGCTTCTCTTGCGGATTCCGCACGCCTACTATGCCCGTGTTTGTAAAGACGCGCATGGCATCACGTTACCGTCTGTCGGTCAGTATGGCACCGGTCTTGTTTTTTTGCCGCGCAATCCCGCGCAACGGCGGAATTTGGAGGCGCATTTTTCCCAAATCATTCGCAGCGAGGGGCAAACGCTCCTCGGGTGGCGCACCGTTCCCACCAACAACGTCATGCTTGGCGACACTGCCAAGGGTTGCGAACCCTTTATCCGCCAAGTCTTTATCGGTCGCGCATCGGATTTGTCCGATTCTGCCGCTTTCGAGCGCAAGCTCTATGTTATCCGCAAACGTGCTTCGCATGAGATTGTTAGTGAAGGGATTTCGGGTGGCGAGGCGTGGTATCAGCCCAGCTTGTCGTCGCGCACCATCGTCTATAAGGGGATGTTGCTCGCCACGCAGGTCGGCGACTACTTTCTCGATTTGCGCCAACCCGATTTCGAGACCGCCCTTGCGCTTGTTCACTCGCGTTTTTCCACCAATACCTTTCCGAGTTGGGACCGCGCCCATCCCTACCGCTATATCGCTCATAATGGCGAAATTAACACCTTGCGCGGCAACGTGAACTGGATGCACGCCCGACAGGCGCTTTTTTCCTGCGATCTCTTTGGCGAGGACATCAAAAAAATTCTCCCCGTCATCAACCCCAACGGCAGCGACTCCGCCATGTTCGACAACACGCTCGAACTCCTCCACCTCGCCGGTCGCTCCCTCCCGCACGCCGTCATGATGATGATCCCGGAGCCTTGGTCGAACCACAAGACCATGGACCCCGCCCGACGCGCCTTTTACCAATACCACGCCTGCCTCATGGAACCTTGGGACGGTCCCGCCGCCATCGCTTTCACCGACGGTCATCTCATCGGCACTATCCTCGACCGCAACGGGTTGCGTCCAGCCCGTTACTACATCACCAAGGACGACCTCGTCATCCTCGCGTCCGAAGCCGGTGTGCTCGACTGCGTCGCTCCCGCCGATATCATCACCAAGGGTCGCCTCCAGCCCGGGCGCATGTTTCTCGTGGACACCACCAAGGGGCGCATCCTTGACGACGAACAGGTGAAAAACGCCCTCGCTGCCGAATATCCTTACCAGCAATGGATAAACGAACACTCGGTTCACCTCAACAGTGTCCCCGACGTGCCGGAAGCAACTGCCTCCGTCCCAAGCAATTCCGCAGCAGACGCGGCGGTCAATCTCTCCGGCGAAAATCTTGCCCCTGAAACCAGTTCTCCGGACGCGCTGTTTCTCCTCCGCCAACGCCAGCTCGCCTTCGGCTACACGAACGAAGACGAACGCAACGTCCTTCTCCCAATGGCACGCGATGGCGTCGAAGCCGTCGGCTCCATGGGCAACGACACCCCCCTCGCCGTCCTCTCGGATAAACCTCGGCTCCTCTACGACTACTTCAAGCAACTTTTTGCCCAAGTCACTAATCCTCCGATTGATAGCATCCGCGAAGAAATCATTACTTCTGCCGAAACCCGCCTCGGCACCGAAGGAAATCTCCTCGATCCGCTTCCGACTGCCTGCCGCCGCATCGAAATAGATTCGCCCATCCTCTCCAACGGCGAGATCGCCAAACTCCGGCAGCTCCAACTCCCCGGTCTCAAGGTTGCCACGCTCCCCATTCTCTTCCGCGTCGCCCGCGGCAAAAAAAGCCTCGGCAAAGCCCTCGACGACCTCTTCTCGCACGCCCAACGCCTCATCACGGAAGGGGAAGTCAACATCCTCATTCTCAGTGACCGAGGCATAAGCAAGGACAACGCGCCCATCCCTGCCCTCCTCGCCGTCGCCGGTCTCCACCATTACCTCATCCGCGAAGGCCTGCGCACCAAGGTCAGCCTCGTCGTCGAGACGGGTGAAGCCCGCCAAGTCCACCACGCCGCGCTCCTCATCGGCTACGGGGTGAGCGCGCTTAACCCCTACCTCGCTTTCGACACCACCGATAACATCATCGAGTCCGGTCTCTTGTCCGGCACTTCCCCGCACGCAGCGCACAAGCACATCCTCAAAGCACTCTCCAAAGGCGTCGTCAAAGTCATGTCCAAAATGGGCATCTCCTCCATTCAGAGTTACCGCGGTGCGCAAGTATTTGAAGCCGTTGGTCTTAGTCAGGAACTCATCGACCGCTACTTCACCTGGACGCCCTCCCGCATCGGCGGCATCGGGCTGGACACCATAGCCGAGGAAGTGCTCATCCGCCACCGCGCCGCCTTCGACCCGCGCGGCCCCGCCGCCACCCGCGACCCCGCCTTGCCTGCCGGCGGCCAGTTCAAGTGGCGCGATTCCGGCGAGTTTCACCTCTTTAACCCGGAATCAATCCACGCCCTCCAAAAAGCCGTCCGCACCGGCTCCTACGACATCTTCAAGACCTACACGCGCCTCATCGACGACCAGTCGAAAAACCTCTGCACCCTGCGCGGCCTGCTCGATTTCAAACCCTCCGACGCCATCCCCATCGAAGAAGTCGAGCCCGTCGAAAGCATCGTCCGCCGCTTCAAGACCGGCGCCATGTCCTACGGCTCCATCTCGCAGGAAGCGCACGAGACGCTCGCCATCGCCATGAACCGCCTCGGCGCCAAGTCCAACACCGGCGAAGGCGGCGAAGACCCGGCCCGCTTCACGCCCCTGCCCAACGGCGACTCGAAAAACTCCGCCATCAAGCAAGTCGCCTCCGGCCGCTTCGGCGTCACCAGCGAATACCTCGTCAACGCCCGCGAAATCCAGATCAAAATGGCGCAAGGCGCCAAACCCGGCGAAGGCGGCCAGCTCCCCGGCCCCAAAGTCTATCCTTGGGTCGCCCGCACCCGCCACACCACCGCCGGCGTCGGTCTCATCTCGCCCCCGCCGCACCACGACATCTACTCCATCGAAGACCTCGCCGAACTCATCCACGACCTCAAAAACGCCAACCGCCACGCCCGCATCAGCGTCAAACTCGTCTCCGAAGTCGGCGTCGGCACCATCGCCGCCGGCGTCTCGAAAGCCCACGCCGACGTCGTGCTCATTTCCGGTCACGACGGCGGCACCGGCGCCTCGCCGCTCAACTCCATCTGGCACGCCGGCCTGCCTTGGGAACTCGGCCTCGCCGAGACGCACCAGACCCTCGTCCTCAACAACCTCCGCAGCCGCATCGCCGTCGAAACCGACGGCCAGCTCAAGACCGGACGCGACGTCATCATCGCCGCCCTGCTCGGTGCCGAGGAATTCGGTTTCGCCACCACCGCGCTCGTCTCCACCGGTTGCATCATGATGCGCGCCTGCCAGCTCAACACCTGCCCGGCGGGCGTCGCCACGCAAAACCCGGTGCTCCGCAAAAACTTCACCGGCAAACCCGATCACGTCATCAACTTCATGACCTTCATCGCGCAGGAAGTCCGCGAACTCATGGCGCGCCTCGGCTTCCGCACCCTCGCCGAAATGGTCGGACGCGTTGACCGCCTCGAACCCCGCGCCGCCATAGACCACTGGAAAGCCAAAGGCCTCGACTTCTCCAACATCCTCTACGTCCCCGACTCCGGCCCCGAAGTCGGTCGCTATTGCCAAATCCCCCAAGACCACGGTCTCGAAAAATCGCTCGACCTGACCACCCTCCTCGACCTCTGCAAACCCGCCATCGAAAAAGGCGCGAAAGTCGTCGCCGAAGTTCCCGTGCGCAACATCAACCGCGTCGTCGGCACCATCACCGGCAGCGAAGTCACCCGCAAGTGGGGCGCGAAAGGCCTGCCCGAGGACACCATTGACATCCGCTTCGACGGCAGCGCCGGCCAGAGCTTCGGCGCCTTCATCCCCCGCGGCATGACCTTCCGCCTCCACGGCGACGCCAACGACTACGTCGGCAAAGGCCTCTCCGGCGGACGCATCATCATCCGCCCGCCCGAAGGCAGCACCTTCGACCCGTCGAAAAACATCATCGCCGGCAACGTCGCCCTCTACGGCGCCACCAGCGGCGAACTCTTTGTCGGCGGCATGGCCGGCGAACGCTTCTGCGTGCGCAACTCCGGCGCGACGGCGGTGGTCGAAGCGGTCGGCGACCACGGCCTCGAATACATGACGGGCGGCCGCGTCGTCATCCTCGGCCCCACCGGCCGCAACCTCGCCGCCGGCATGTCGGGCGGCGTCGCCTACGTCCTCGACGAACACTACGCCCTCGCCGCCAACATCAACACCGGCATGGTGCACCTCGAAAAAGTGGAAACCGACGCCGAGGCCGCCGAACTCCGCGCCCTCATCGAACGCCACGCCGCCCTCACCGGCAGCACCCTTGCCCGCCGCGTGCTCGACACATGGGACGCCCTGCTGCCCAAGTTCGTAAAAATCATGCCCAAAGACTACAAACGCATGTTGGAACGCATCGCGGAAGCGAAGTCCGAAGGCCTCGCCGGCGACGACGCCATCATGGCCGCCTTCGAAGCCAACGCCCGCGACCTGAGCCGCGTGGGTGGGAATTAAGAGTTTTCAAAAAACATGCCCGATACGAACAGCAGTTCATTTTCACCTGAGAACTACCGGCAAACGATTGCCCGGCTGGTTACCGACGCGCCGTTCGATATTGACACTGAACTACGCGTCGAAGGTCGCCCTCCGTCCATGTCCAGCTCTGAGTTTCTTACCAATAAGGAACAGGGCGACTGGGCGGAGCGTATTGTTTTTGAGGCCATCAATAATCACTCGGACGAATTTGTCGCGATTCGCTATGGCAGGTCCGAATCGCTCGCGGCCGGCGACGCGGGATTTGCCGAGTTTTATGCCAATTATCAGGACGAATTGAATCGCATTGGGAAAAGACCGGATTTGCTTGTTTTTCGGCGAACCGACATCTCACCCAATGTTGATTTTGAAGATGGAGCGTTCATTAACAAAGCGGTCGCTGCGATAGAGGTTCGTTCCAGCAGTTTTCTGGCCAACAAATACGCAGCATTCATGTCGGACCGAAGCCGCAATGCGGAAGAAAAATGTGCCCGAATCAGGAATGAAATTCTGAAAGAACCGCTAAGGGATGCCCTGAAGACAAAAAGTCCCGCCATCCTCTCCCTGATTGAAAACGCCGCTCCGGAAACTTTCCGTGATCTCGATTTTCGCCTCTCATCGTGGGTCTCGACGCCTGTTTTGCAAAATCTCTCTGCCCGGTTGCGCGAGTTAAAGGAACAAATTAAAATCCTGCACAAACGCGACTATCTCAGTATAACGCCCAAGATCGAGGACATTGCCTTGGTCAACCGCTGGATACAAAACTTTGGCGTGCCTCACTATTACTTGCAGGTTTTCTTCGACAAGGCCTATGTTGTTTCTTTCAGGGAAATCCTCGAGATAGCCTCCGACCCCGCGAAGGAGGATGTTGTTTTTTCGGTTGAGAAAGATGTCAAAAACCAAGGCAAAACAACCGTCAAAATAAATATTCAGGTCGGGCGTGAAATCATTGGGAAAATAGACATGCCGGGGCACAAATCCGTGCAAAAAGAATTGGATCGGGGGCGTCTGCTTTTCTATGTCACCTTCGAGGGCGGACGCGGCTATCTTGACGCCGGTGTTTTCCATCAAAAAATCATCCAACATGCCTGACGAAAAAACATATGCCGACATGGTGGGGGATAGGCATCGCCGGAGTCTCGGGCAGTATTTCACACCGCCCGCTGTTGCCTCTTTCATGCGCGACTGGGTACTGGCATCGGGGATCTCCTCTCTATACGATCCCGCCTTTGGACTGGGCGCGTTTTTTCCGGCGGAGATGCAGGCCGTCGATTTTTCCGCCTCGGAAGTGGATGCCACCGCCATCGATTTTCATAAAAAAAACAACACGAAACGGAAGGTGAGAATATATAATGAGGATTATCTGCTTTCATGGGGCAGGAAACACGCGAACATCGTCTGCAATCCGCCCTACAAGCGTTTCCAGAATTTTCAAAACCGAGCCATTGTGTCTGTGCTGTTTGAAAAACATCTCGGGAAAAAATTGCCCGGTCATACGAACACCGCATCAGCGTTCTTACTAAAATCGCTCTCTGAACTGGACGGGCGGGGGCGTCTTGCTTATATCATGCCATTTGAGTTCCTGAACACCGGCTACGGCAGCTTGGTCAAGGAAGAACTCATTAAAAATTCCAGTCTTGCGGCTGTGATCAAATTGGATTGCGAAAAAGATGTCTTCCCCGATGTCACCACTTCCGTTTGCATATTGCTCTACGAAGCTGCCGTCAGGCATGAGACAGTTGATTTTCACAGCATCCAAAAAATTGATAATCTTGGCGGATTCCAGTCGTTGAAACCAGCCAACCGTGTTTCCGTCTCCCAACTTAAACCCGGAGAAAAATGGGGTAACTTTTTTAAGGGAAGCAGGTTGGCAATAAATTTAAAACAAACCGTTCCGCTCTATTTCTACGGACGTTTCAGCCGTGGCATTGCCACGGGTGCCAACGAGTTCTTTGTGCTTTCCCCATCCAAGGCGAAATCCCTTGGCTTGGGAAAGAATGACTGCCGTCCGTGTATTACAAAAAGCGCCCAAATTCAGGCCCCTTTTTTTGGGCGAGATAACTTGCGGCAGATGTTTGATGGTGACGAGCAGGTCCTGTTGTTTTCCGCCAATGGCAACGCCTCGCCTGCCGCCCGCGAGTATATACAACACGGGCAGCAACAGGGATTCCACGAGCGTTTTTTGACGCGCCACCGGACGCCTTGGTATAAAACAGAGGAACGCTCGCCGGCTCCGCTCTTGCTGGGGGTTTTTTCGCGTGGCGGCTATAAAATCATCTGGAACGAATCTGATGCCCTTAACCTGACCTGCTATCATGGCTTCCAGCCAAACATGTTCGGGGAGAAATACCTCCGCCATCTTTTTCTTTATTTACTGTCTGCAACCGGCCGGGAAGTCGCGGCCTTTTCCATGCGCACCTATGGGAACTCACTTGATAAATTTGAGCCAAACGACATTAATAATGTTCCTGTCCCTTCCCCTGATCATTTTGAGAAAATTTCCACGAATGATATTGATTATGCCATCCGTGAAATTCGCGATGATGTGAAAAACATGGGGGCGTTTGGGCATTTTTTTGATAAAATGGAAGACAGCACGACGTCCCCACAAGAAACATATTCCACGTCTCGTTTTTCTTTACAACTAACCACATGACAGCCGCCGTAACAGTCGAGGATGCCGCCCACCTGACCTACCGGGAAAAAACCAATCTCGGCAGCTTCCCTGCATCTTCGTCTGTTGCAACGCCACGTGTTCGTGTTGGCGAGTTTTGGACATCCCGACAGCGTCAGGCATCTGCTTTGCACGAGGTTTCCTACCGCGCTTGTTTCAAGCCGCAACTTCCCGCGTGGTTCATTGAACGTTATACAAAGCCCGGCGATGTTGTCTATGACCCTTTCGCCGGTCGCGGCACAACCGCTGTCGAAGCCGCCTTGCGCGGACGGCGTGTGGTTTCCAACGACGTTAATCCACTCTCGCAGATTCTTGCGCGTCCGCGCCTGGCTATCCCGTCGCTTCAGGATGTTTGCGCCCGCCTTGACCGGATTTCGCCAATGCTCGCTTCGCCCTCTGCCGCCGCGCTGTCCGGCGTGCCGGATTTGTCCATGTTTTATGAAAGACGGACGCTCGTGGAAATTCTCGCATTGCGCCATTATTTGCAAGAACGCCGCGCCAGCGGCATTGAGGACGACGCCGACCGCTGGTTGCGCATGGTCGCCACAAACCGGCTTACCGGACATTCGCCGGGGTTTTTTTCAGTTTATACATTGCCGCCAAATCAGGCGACCACTCCTGCCCGGCAGATAAAAATCAACGCCGTGCGCGGCAATACGCCGGAATACCGCGATGTCGCCCGCCTGATTTTGAAAAAAACAAAACAGCTCCTTTCCGACCTCGACTCCACGGCAAGGGAGAATCTCCGCGCAGCCGCACGCGATGCCGTCTTTCTCGAAAACCCTGCGGACAGCACACCGCAAATCTCCGGCGGGAGAGTTTCGCTTGTTGTCACCTCGCCGCCGTTTCTTGATGTCGTCCAATACGCGCAGGACAACTGGCTGCGTTGCTGGTTTAATCATATAAATACCGATGCGATTTCGGAAAACATCACCCTTTGCCGGACACTTCCGGCATGGGCGGGATTTATATCAAATGCCTTCCGCGAGCTTTATCGTGTCGTCCGCTCCGGCGGGCATGTCGCCTTTGAGGTTGGCGAGGTTCGCAACGGCACGCTTCGCCTTGAGGAGACGGTCGTTCCCGCCGCCGAAAACAATGGCTTCATTTGCAGGGAAATTTTAATCAACACGCAAACCTTCACCAAAACCGCCAACATCTGGGGCGTCTCCAACAATACGTCAGGCACAAACACCAACCGTATTATCATTCTTCAAAAACCATGATACAAACAGGTCCGGGACATTGCACAAAGGAAATATCCGACGAGTTGTCAGATATGGAGATCATGCTGAACTGTGGCAAGGGCGGTCAAGGAGTCCAATAACATGAAGGACGAAAACTACATTGCCCGTCTTGAAAGCATTGTGCGGCAGGTTCTCGCCCCTGTTAAGGATGTTCCTTTTAACCTCGTTATAGAGACACTCACCTCCAAAAAGATTTTTCCGTTTGATGACCAAAATTCCGTCCATGCGGGAATGCTGTCCATGGATTGCGGCGTCCCCTTCTGCCACACCGGACGCCTCATCGGCGGCATGGCGGCGGGCTGCCCCCTCCACAACCTCTTCCCCGAGTTCAACGACCTCGTCTATCGCGGACTCTGGCAGCAGGCCTACGAACGCCTGCGCAAGACCAACAACTTCCCCGAGTTCACCGGCCGCGTCTGCCCCGCCCCCTGCGAAGGCTCCTAACACCAAATCGGAAAAATTTTTCCAAGAGGCAAAAACGGGCATCCCGCTCGTGCCGCCCGCCCGCCGCTGTCGCTGTCTGGTGTCAGTGGCGAACGAGAGCACCGCAGCGTTGTTGATACCAAGGTTCAAAATCGTATCCATCATCCCCTTCTTTATGACGCAATATCTAATAATGCTTGTTTTTTTCTCCAAATACATATGTCGTCGTCTATTTCTTCTTTATATTCATACGTATAAGGGTCCATATCATATCTTTCGATATTATCCCGAATATATGCTAAAAACAAAAGTATACACTCAACTTGCTGTTTTGAAAAAACGGGATACGTTACTCCGCACTCCCTTCCCTCATCTTCATTGAGAAAACCAATGATTCCAATAAAAACGCCGAACTTCCAATAATCGCGTTGTTTCAGAAGGTATTGCAAATACAAAGGAAGATAATGTAAAATCGCAGATTCTGTCATATAATACAGTTCTTCGGCAGACGATATTCCCACGATATCAATATCTTCGGGAGTATTTATGACATGCTCCGAGAAAAAACGCTCTACATAGGCACCATCAAGAGTGTCCGGACACGACGATATGTGCTGTCCATAAGTCGGAGCAACACACGAAAAGGATTTTCTGATTTTTTGACAAAGTTCTTCTTCCATCTGTTTACGGCATTATATTCGGTGGTAACGTAGGCAGCTTGCTGCACCCTGCAGCAGACGCATATTCCCGACACGTATTGAATACCAAGAAGAAAGCTAAACTCGGTGCAGTTCCGGCGGTGACGAGTTGGCGGGTGCGGCGGAAGAGACCGTCGCATTCAACAGTTTCGCTGGGGACGGGAACGTCTTCACCGGTTTTAGCGTCGTAAAGGTGAGTGTCGGCATTTGTGTTTTTCATTGTCTTGATGAAAAGATTGGCGCAAGGTGTGTTCGCTGTAAACAGAAACTTTTCGCCCCAAAGGGGCGGCTCTGAGTTAGCCCAATTTACCCGCGCCAACGGCGCATCCCAATGCCATCTCAGGGCGTTGCCCTGGACTATATTGGTGCCGCCCCTTTGGGTCTTATGATTTTTTTGGTCACCAAACCCAGGGCGCTGCCCTGGGCTATCATAGGGTGCGCCGTTGGCGGGGTGGGTGTGCAGGTGGGCGAGGTGGCGGATTCGAGGCGATGGCGCGTAATCAAGGTCTGGAGCGCGGATGGGAGGGGGGGCATCCGCCGGTTCCGCGCTTGTTACACTCGCGCTCCACCAGCGGTTATTCACGTTGTGCCACTTTGGGGAACCGAAGGCACTGCGGAGGGCGGGCACACCGAAGGCACTGCGGAGGCGCAGCGGCATCACTGCCCCTCCTGACGGGGACAACGTAATCGGCGCTCCTCTCACTTCTCACTCCTCTGCGTTCACTCCTCTTGCCCCGAAGGGGCACTGCGCTTTGGCAGTTATTGGGTTTGCCCCGGAGGGGCACAACGTGAATAACCGGCAGTGGAGCGCGAGTGAAACGAGCGTATCATCAAAGCCCCAAAGGGGCGGCTCTAAGTTAGCCCAGGGCAACGCCCTGGGCTGGCATTATGATGCGCCGTTGGCGTGGGCGAATGAGGAAGCAAGTGCAGTGCCCGCCGTTTACGGCAGGGGCTATTATTTTCTCCTATTTCCTCCTCTTGCCCCAGAGGGGCACAACGTGAATAACCGCCGGTGGAGCGCGAGCGCAGCGAGCGCGGAACCGGCGGATGCCGCCCCACCCCCCATCCGCGCCCCAAAGGGGCGCAACTCCAGACCTCGATTACGCACCGCCGTCTCGGACCCGCCCCCGCTGCATATCCCCTGCGCTTATAGTCGCGCCCTTCGGGGCGCGGGGAGAGAGGGTGTCGCTGTCCGGCAGTTCCGCTGCGCTCCACTGCCAGTTATTCACGTTATCCCCCTTCGGGGCGCAACTATGAGGAGATTGCGAGGTCAGGAGCGTCCCGCTTTCCGCCACGGAAGAGACACTCGCACTCCAAACACAACCCCGCCCCGCAGCCTCCATGTAGGCATTGGTGCTGGAGCCGCGCAAAATTTTCAGGGGGTACTTTCGGGAACGCTTTGAAGAAAAGCGCGAATAAAGTTTTTAATCAAAAATCTATCAATACATGAAACATTCTCATTCGATATTACAGAATCACACAACTTCTGAAAGTCTTTCATAAACATACCAACTCTTGGTATCTCTCCGCTCCAAGTCATATCAACTATTTTTCTTAATTCCAATAAAGCAATTGTTGGAAATAACGAACGAGTATCCTGTGTTAACGTAATCAATTCTTTAAGGATTTTCTCTTTGTTTTCTTGACCTTTTTCATGTTTCCAAAGAACAGAAAAAAAAGAAATTGAGCGAAGTTGCCATAATGCTCCAAGTCCGCTCTGTGAATTTAATGACATCAATCTATCAGTGAAGTCTTTAGGAAAATACCCCGAAAACACGTCTGTTGCCTTCGGATTTCCCATCTGCAACATTTCATAAACCATGCGGTTCTTTAAGATACAAAGTTGGAGTTCGGAAAGAGTGTCGTCGGAGACTTTTTTTTCTAAAAAACGCTGCCACTGAACTAAATCACTCACCCCAGCCATATAAGGTGTTACATATTTTACAATTTCCAAACGTTCCTCAAAACTTCTGCCTGAAAATTCACCCGTTATTAGACATGTATTGATGGAATGTTTTTTACACGCTTTTTCTTGCAGTGCTTCATCTGCAACAAGAAAGCGTCTTTTGCGATAATCGAAAATTAAATAATATTCTGGACTAATGCTTTTGACTTTCTCTGGAATTCCAGGTAGCGGGATGTATACGTAGCGAATCCGTTTGTTTTTCAGGGTATTGTTGACAGCCATAGAGTCTTTGAATCGCAATCCGCCGCGAATTAGCGCATCATAGAGAATGAGATTAGAACGCAAATAGTAAGCATAGTAATGTGCGATACCGTTGTCTTCAATTTTATAAATACAGACGCTGCTTTCCTGATTCACGTTATATAATCTTGCCAAGGACGAGGTATGTTTTCCCCAAGTCGGAGTATATTCACACGAACACAATGCACACGAACACGGTGCACACAAACACGAACACGCGGTATTCGCATCCAAGTAACATCTCGGAATGAACAGAAAACAAATGAAGAGGCAGACGGTTTTTTTCATAGATATGTTTGTTTTGGGAGAGTAATTCCTCGACAAGGAATACACATATATCCACAGATTTCTGTATATCCGCATGACTTCGCATGTTCCGTCGGGGAAAAGATTCCAACCACTTCACAATTTGAACCATCTTTACTCCTCCAAGTCCCATCTGGACTCTGTCGATAGAAATGAAAAGTGTTTATCTCAAGATTATCACTCGGATTCACAACGGTCAATACCTTATAGTGACAGGAAGGACATTCTTCATCCTCATCCGGAGATTTTGCCCCATCTTTTTCCATGCCATTCATAATGGCGTCACAGGTTATTTTCCTGTCAAGATGGTAGATGCCACCAGGAAATGCGTCATGGTCACCGATCCCAGAGGTTGCGGGAACTGGTGCTTTGCAAGCATGGCGGTAACAATTCCCTCGCGATAGACCCTCTTTGATAATCTCTCCTCTTTCACCGCATCCCCAATCGAATTCATCATCTTCCGTGCATTCCCCGCATTGGCAACCATCATCAATGATAGCCGAGGTAGCCAATCCATATTTGTCGTTTAGAGAAATGAGATTGTTTTTCGCCACTCGTGTCAAATTGACATCTTCCACCTCTCCGATTCTATCACGTGTTATCCATTTGCCTATCGCGCAGGAGTGGTATCTATACCCGTAATTACTCCACAATGTATCCGTGTCATAGTATTCTCCGTGCAGCAGCACTTGCCAGTCGGTGGTGTTTGTTGTGGTTGTAAAGTCGGGGGTTAGGAAGGTGGGAATGCCGAAGGCGGTGTAGTTTAGGCGTTGGGTCACGGTGCCAGTGGCGTCGGCTATGGCGGTGGTGCTGAACATGGCGTCGCTCATAACATAGAGGCGGGTGTTTTCGACGAGACCGTCTTCGGAATAATCGCGGAAGATTAGGTCGTTGCGGTCGCGGACGCCGTAGATGTATTGGGCGCGGATTTTGGTGGTTACGGGCGGCGGTGTGGTGGCGGGTGCGCTGGTTGTTGTGTCATCTGTTGTCGTCGGGAAATCAATAATGCGCTCTTCTACAATTTTCCATTGGTCGTTGTAATAGAAATCTAAACTCGGTGCAGTTCCGGCGGTGACGAGTTGGCGGGTGCGGCGGAAGAGACCGTCGTATTCGTAAGAAATGTCTATGTTGTTTTGTCCGCCTTGGACGCGGACGAGGCGGCTCCAAGCGTCGTAAATTGTTGTGAAGGGTGTTTGCGTAGCGGCGGCGTCGCTGGGAATTGTTGTCATATTGCCAGCAGGGTCAAAAGCGACGTTGCTTGTGCTGCTGTCAATAGAAACGATTTCGTTGACTTCGTTGTGCGTTCGGGTCTGGTTGATTTGGTTGACGCCGTTGTCGTCTTGTTGGTAGGCACGCCAGTTTCCGGCGGGGTCAAAGCCCCAATCTTCTTTTTGAGTTGGCGTCCCCACAATGCTTGTGTTGTCCGGAGAAAGTTGACCGAGTTGGCGATCGGTAATTTGGGTCAGTCCGTCGTAACTATACAACTCGTCGAGATAAACGGGATTGGCTTGCGCAGCGGCGATCAAGTTTGCGCGGGTGAGACGCAGAGAACCGCGATTGTAAGTGTATTTGTAGCGGTCGAGAATGGGTTGTTGGGAGACGAATTTTTCCCAGCGTTGGTCTATAATTCTGCCGAATCTATCCAAGCCGTCGTATTGGTCGCCGCCGTCGCCGATGGGCGTTTTGTCGCGCTGTAAATAAGTCAGCATCACGTTGCTACCGGGATAAAGCGCGTTAATGACAGTGTCTTCGCCAAGGTAAGAATAATCGGCAATGTTGCCACCGGTGACACTATCAAAGAGCGAGCCGGGACGTCCCAGAAATTCGTCGATTCGGTTGTTAAAGGCGGCTTCGATTGTGCGCGTGTCGGGATAAGTTGTCGCGAGCCAAGTAGTGCAATTATTTTGTGCGCTGACATATTCATAATTAACGCCGAGCGAGTTTGTCGTAACCGCGCCGACATGTTCTTGCGTGTCAGTAAGAAGTTGTCCAAAGCCGTTGTATTTTTTCTGAACGGCATTCACAACATTGCCGCCGGTGGCGGCGTCAAAAGACACAATGTCAGTCACACGGTCGAGGTCGTCAAATGCGGTTTCGATACGCAGAACTTTGTTGTCAACACCGGTGCCAAGAGAGGAAACAATGTCGGCGATTTGGCGAGCACTTGCGTCGTAGTTGTAAGTGTGCGTGGTGCCGTTTTGGTCAGTCTTTGTCTTGAGAAGTTGCTGGCGCGTGTAAGTGTAGGAAATGCCATCGGGCGCGTTGGAAACTTGCGTAGTGTCCACGTCGTCAATGCGCTGCAACAATGCGCTTGTTGTGTCGTCATAAGCTCGGAAAGAAATCACGCCACGCCCGTCGCGCTTCCAAATCAGATGTCCCTTTTCATCAAGAATTTCGGTTTGCGTGGCGGCTATGTCGTTCCCATTTTCTTTGGAAGAGACAACGGGAAACGTTGTTGTGCGCTGTTTAACTTGCAAAGAGTCGGGATAAAATTCGTGGGAGAAAGTTGTCTGCGCGGGCGCGTCACCAGTAACACTCTCTTTGCGATAAGCGGTGTTGGAACTTCGCAAAATAAGCGTCTCGCCCTCGACAGTGTGTTCAGCGTAGCCGAAGGATTCCACCTTTGTTTTGGTGCCGTTGTCGCTAAAACCACGGCGAACATAAGTAGCTTGCAATTGGTCTTTCGCCTCGCCGGTTTTCACCCATTGGTTTTCTTGTACGAAACCGGCGTCACTCTTGATTGTGAAAAGTGAGTCTGTCGCCTCGTCAATGTTGTAAGAGGCAGAAGTTGTTCCGTTAGGAAGTGTTATGCTCCGAATAATCCCCGGAGACGCGCTGCTTGCGTTGTCGAATTGATAAGAGAAACCGGTGGTCTTGTCGAGCAGGAGAAAACAGTTGGCGTTTTCTTTAAGCGCGTAAAATTTTCCCTGCGAAGAAATCCATTCCCCGCTGCTCAATTTATCGAAGCGAATGGAATTTCGTACACCACGAGAAACGACAATGCGAAAACTACCGAGAAAGACGAGTTGCGGTTGCGCCGTGAAGAGCCAGTTTCCCCCCGACAAGCCGCCTTTGACACGAGCCAATTTCACAGTGTCGGAAAGTGTATTGGAATACTCGCGAGAAATGACAACCGGAACACCGCAAAGGTTCACATCAAGGTCGGTTTGGCTCTCTGTCACGAGTCCGGTGGCGGCTTGCATCGGCACATCAGAAACGTTATTCATTTCGCAGCAATCGTCGCAAGTGTCGCACAACGTTGGGTCGCCCGGAATTATAATTGTGCTTCTCCAAGTTTCTGTGAACTCGATGTGCTCGTAAGGCGGCGGACAACGCTCTGTGCGGGTTTCGGTTGTTGTAATTATCCACGGCTTGCAAGGGTTGGGATTAACAAGCGACGCGAAACATTGCGTCATGGGAACAGCGGCACCGGCGTCGTCGTTAACAAAATTAAACTCTATAAAATGGTTCCCCGCATCGGGAACAGTGACTTCGTAAGTGTCGCTTTCGCCTCGGCGTAATTCCTTTGCATCGGGGTCGTCTTCGGAACGTTTATCGAGCGAGCCAATTACAAATTCGCTGCTGACAGCGGGGTTGGGTTCGAGGACGCGGCACTTACCGGAAATTTGAATCGGCGTGTTCGGCTGCGTGGTAGTGAAATTGACACGGCAGATGAAGAAAACCCCCGTCGCAGGAGGCGTGACTACTGCAGGAGATTCGAGTTCGATATAGGGATTTACCGCGTCGTCGTTCGCAGCGGCGGGAACGGTTTTTGGTGAGATGGGGACGCCTTCGGCGGAGGAATTTGCCGAGATGCCCGCAGTGCCGACATCTGCCTCTGGGTCGCTTTGAATCGAGGAGGAAGAGGACGATGGGGACGAAGAAGAAGTGCCTGTGCCGCCGGCGTTGGAAGTGGAGTCGGTGTCGCCTGAATTGGGGACGTCGTTATTGTCGAGAGGATGAGTGTTCACGACAAAAAAAGAGAAAAGGCTGAGTGAGTTTGCCGATAGAAGACCCCCGTGGAACAAAAAATGTTTCGTTGGTCAAGAAGTTTTTTTGAAATTTTTTTGAGGCGGGAATGGTTGGCGCGGGGGAATGAGGAAGTGCCGTTGCCCCACCCTTCCCAGGGCGTTGCCCTGGGCTATATTAGGGTGCACCGTTGGCGCGGGTGTGGGGTAGCGCGCTGGCTATTTTGAGGCGGTTTTTTGTTCCGGGGTTGGGTCTGGACCGGAGAAGATGTCCCAGGCGAGGATGCTTTCGGCGATGAACCAGGCGAGGAGGAGAAGGACGGGAAGAAAGAGCCAGCGGCGGGTGCGTTTTGTGGCGCGTGCTGTTGAGCCGTCTGCGTCGCAATATTCGAGTTTGAAGAGGCGGCGCCAAATTTTTTCGCGCAGGGGTGGTTCTGTGGTTTTGCTTAGATCGGCGTGGGCGTAGGTGGCGGAGAGGTAGCGGCGTTTTCGGCGGAAAAAGTTTCGGGTGGGGCGGGAAGATTTCATCGTGCGTATTCCATCTTTTTGGAGGGAGCGGAGAAATGGATTTTTTTAATCAATCTTCATCGGCGGGTCGCCAATCGAGAAGTTCTGCCTGCGGGTAGCGGCGTCCGTTATAGTAATTCCATCCTAATTTAACGGCGAGGTTGAGAGCTATATCTTTGGGTGGCATATTATTGGCTTTACGCCATGCGACGACGCCCATGCGGCGCCAGGAGTCGAGGGTGATTTGGAAACGGTAATTATTTTCGCCGAAGCGCACGGGAGATTCTGTGAGGGTGATGTCGGCGATGCCGAAAACGGGTTCCGGGTTTCCTTCGCCGAAGGGGTGCAAAAGTTCGAGTTGGTCGAGAAATCCTTCGGAAATGTGTTCATTATCGAGCCAGGCGGAAATGCGGAGTTGTTCTTCGGGCAGCGGGTTATTGTTGAGAATGCTGGCGACGGAGGCGTCGAAGCGTTGGCGTAGCTCGGGGACGAGGGCGCTCTCGATAGCGACGCCGACCGCCATCGGGTGTCCGCCCCATGAATTGAGGATGTCGGCGCAGGGTTGGAGTGCATCGACGAGGTTGACGTGGGGGATGCTGCGTCCGGAGCCTTTGGCGAGTGTGACTTCGCTGCCGAGGACGATACAGGGGCGGTTGAAATGGCGGCAGAGTTTGCCCGCGACGATGCCGACGACGCCTGGGTGCCATTCTCCGTAGGCGACGAGGCCGTGCGGGTGGGAGGAGGCGAGGTTTTCGAGTTGGGCGAGGGCTTCGACGGTCACGCGGCGTTCGATTTCCTGGCGTTCGCGGTTAATCTCGTTGAGGGTGGTGGCGATTTGGGTGCATTTTTCGGGGTCGTCGCAGAGGAGCATTTCGACGGGGAGGAGGGCGTCGGCGAGGCGGCCGCTTGCGTTGATGCGCGGACCGAGCCGGAACGAGACATCGGCGGGGAGGATTTGGGCGCCGTCGAGGATGCCGCTGACTTTTTTGAGGGCGCACAGTCCTGCTCGGGTCGATTGGCGGAGTTGGCGCAAGCCGTGGTTGGTGAGGAGGCGATTTTCGCCGGTGAGCGGGACGAGGTCGGCGACGGTGCCGAGTGCGACGAGGTCGAGGCTTTCGCGCAAAATGATGGCGTTGGCATTGGCGTTACCTTGTGCGCGCAGGCGTTTTAGGAGTGCGTGGCAGACCTTGAAAACGAGGCCGACGGTGCAAAAAGCGCGCCATTTGCTGCCATTTTCGTCCGTGTCGTGGACGTGCGGGTTGACGAGGATGCAGTCCGTTGGGGCGGGTTCACGGGAGCGGTGGTGGTCTATGATTATGACGTCAACGCCGCGCTCGGTGAGGGCGTGCGTTTCGGCGATGGAGTTGGTGCCGCAGTCGAGTGCGATAAAAAGGGAAAAGGGTCCATCGGCGAGAACACGTTCAACGGCGGTGAAGCTCATGCCGTAGCCTTCTTCGAGGCGGCGCGGCACGTAGTATTTCGGGTCGGCACCGAGCGCACGTAATACGTTGACAAGCAAGGTGGTGCTGGTGATGCCATCGACGTCATAATCGCCCAATATGGCGATGCGTTCGTTGGAAGAAATGGCGCGGATGAGGCGCTCGACGGAGGCGTCCACGCTGCTGATGAGGAAGGGGTCGGCGAGGTGGGCGAGTTTAGGGTGGAGGTGATTTTCGGCGGCTTCGATGGAAGCAATTCCTTGTTTTGCAAGTATTTCGGCGATGGCGGAATGGATCGAGAGGGCGGACTCCAACATTTCTGCGACGTCGCCGGGGGGGGTGTGGTATATCCAATGGCTCATTGCTAAAAGTGATGTTGCGGAAGCAGAAGGGAAAACAGGAGCGGACTCAACCCCTAATCCCTGACGCGTGAGGCGACTTCGTGCGGTGCCGGGCGGCGGTGATCAGAGCGGCTGCCAGCGCGAAGGCGAGGGCTGGGGCGGCGAACCATGCGTATAGTTCCGTGGCGATCAGGTATTTCTTTTCCTTGAATTCGATTTTGCGGGCGGCGTCGATTTCCTTGAACGCTGCCTGAGCCGTATCGGTGGCGTCGGCGCGGAAATAGCGTCCGCCTGTTTCGCTGGCGATGCGGCGCAAGGTTTTTTCGTCGAGGTCGGAGCGGACGCGGTTATAGCCCTGTTTTTGCCCTTGCCGGTCCATCACTGGGAAGGGCACGAAGCCCGATTTGCCGACGCCGATGGTATAGACGGGGATGGCGCGTTCTTTGGCGAGGGCGGCGGCTTGGTCCGGGGAGAGCGAACCCGCGTTGTTTGCGCCGTCGGAGAGCAGGATGACGAATGTGCCGATGCGGCTGCGGTTGGGGTCGGTGTCTTTTCGTTTGAGGCGAGAAAGTGCGATGCCGAGACCGTCGCCGATGGCTGTTCCGCCTTCGATTAAACTTGGTCTGAGTCGTTCGACCTGTTTGCCGAGCCATGCGTGGTTAAACGTGAGCGGCGAAAGCGTGTAGGCGCGACCGGCGAAAACGACGACGCCAATGCGGTCGGAGGAGCGTTCATTAATAAAGGCTTTGATGATGGGGGCGATGGTTTCGAGGCGGTTGAGGGGTTTGCCATCGCGTTCGTAATCCTCTGCGAGCATCGAGGAAGAGAGGTCAATGGCGAGCATGAGATCGTAGCCTTGGTGTTTGATTTCGCGGAGGTCTTCCACGCGTTGGGGGCGGGCGAGGGCAAGGATGAGCAAAATGGCGGACAATGTGAGAAAAACAATCGGCAGGTGGGAGAGTTTGAGCGGTGTCGGGTGGTGCCAGGCGGCGGCGTTGGGGACGATGCGCACAATGGCGCCGCGGCGCAAACGCAGCCAGAAAACGGGCACGAGCAGGAGCAAGGCGAAGAGCCAGATCGGTGTTGCGAACAGGTAATACATGGCGGCCGGGTGTTATTATTTTTTTGAAAAAAAGCGGACGAGGGCGTCGAGCAGGATGTCGTTTGTGCTGGCGACAAGGCGCCGCGTCGTCGAGGGGAACAGCGATTGCCAGCTTGCCTCGCGTTCTTCGCGCCAACGGGCGTGTGCGGCGCGTGAGGCGGCATTGTTTTCGACATAAATGAGGCGTCCGGCAATGGGGTCGTAGGCGGGAAAAGATTCTATTTCGGGCGGCAACGAGCGTTCCCACGGGTCGTCGATACGAAAGCCAAGTGTGTGAAAATGGGATCGGGCGGCAGACCATTCGGCGGGCACGGGGCGCGGCGGAAAATCGTTTAACCAGACAAGGATGCTGTGGCGCGGGGCAAGTCGGCGCAAATGCGCCCAGGGGATCGCAGTCTGGGTGCCGGCGGTGATTGGCGGCGGTGGCGAAGACAACAGCCGTGCGGCGGCATGGTGCAAGGCACCGCGCCCACGCGTCGGCGGAATGCACTCTGCGACGCCCGCAGGCGTGGTGCGGATGAAGCCCGATCGATCGCGGTTCATCGCGCCGAGGAGCAGGAGCAATCCGGCGAGTTCGAGCAACGCCTCGCGTTTCGTGCGCATGCCGGAGCCGAATTGCAAGCTGGGTGTGTCTTCAAAAACGAGGAGGACGGTGACCTCGCGTTCTTCAATGAAACGTTTGCGGTAAGGCTCGCCGAGGCGTGCCGTCACATTCCAGTCAATATCGCGCACGTCGTCGCCAAAGGCGTATTTGACTACTTGGTCGAACTCGATGCCGCGACCGCGGAAGGCGGAGCGATATTCTCCCGCGAGCACGCCTTCGGACGCTCCGCGCAAGTGCCATTCGAGGCGACGCAGGATGGCGAACGGTGCGGAGGGAAGCGTCAGCAGCGGTGGCGGCGGCGTAGCGGACATGCAAAGAGAAATGCGGGTGTGCCGTTCAAAGAGAATCGGGCACAGCGGTTGTCTGTAAAATGTGCGAGACGACGGCGTCTGCGGTGATGTTTTGTGCTTCGGCTTCGTAAGTTAGCCCGATGCGGTGGCGCAGGACGTCCGGCGCGATCTCCTGTATTATTTCCGGTGTAAGGTATTCTAATCCGCGCAGCCAGGCGAGGGCGCGCCCTGCTTGGTAAAGTGCGAGTGAGGCACGCGGCGAAGCCCCGAAGTTCACGTAACGCGTATTTTCGCCGGTGGGGAGGGCGAGGTCGCGTGTCGTGCGCACGAGGGCGAGGATGTAGCCTTGAATGGGCGGCGCGACAAACACGGTGTCAACCTGCGTGCGCAGGGAAAGCAGTTCCGCGCCGTCCGACACCGCTTGCAATACCGGCTGAGTCGTTACGCCGCCCCAGCGCGCCATCATTTGCGATTCTTCCTGAAGCGAGGGGTAACCGACGATGAGCTTGAAGAGGAAGCGGTCTGTCTGCGCTTCGGGGAGGGCGTAAGTGCCTTCTTGTTCAATGGGATTTTGTGTCGCCATGACAAAAAAGGGCTTGGGCAAGGCGTGCGTCGTGCCGCCGAGCGTGACTTGTCGCTCTTGCATCGCTTCGAGCAGTGCGCTTTGCACTTTGGCTGGGGCGCGGTTGATTTCGTCGGCGAGCACGAGGTTCGCGAAGATGGGACCGTGATGGGGGGTGAATTTGCCATCATTTGGCGAAAAAATCATGGTGCCGACCACGTCGCTTGGCAGCAGGTCGGGGGTGAATTGCACGCGTTCAAATTGCACGCCGAGCGCGGTGGCGAGGGATTTGACGAGGAGGGTTTTCGCGAGACCCGGCAGCCCTTCGAGCAGGACGTGTCCGTTGGCGAGCAGTGCGACGAGCAGGCGTTCGACAACACTGTCTTGCCCGATGACCGCTTTGCCGACTTCGGCGCGAATTTTTTGTGACCAATGTGAACCGGATTGCATCTGGAATGGGGAGGGAGGGAAAAAAAGCCCTATTTCTTTGTTTTGGTTACGGTTAACGTAATTTTTCGAGAAGAGTCGGCAGGTCTATATTTTCGCGGACAAGGCATTCGATAATGGGGATTTTGTCCGCGTCGCTGGGTTGGGTTTTTACGGTCATGTTGTTAATTTTTGTTGTGACGACAAAGCTCTCTTCGTCCGTCTCGACGACGGGAATGTTTGTTTGGCGGAGCATGTCCAGGAGCTGCGGGTTTGGGGTAAATTTGTTGGTGAGGATAATGCCGCAGGTGACGGGGGTGTTTAGGGTGCCCGCGCTGGCGATGATGGAGAAGAGAAGGTCGTCGCGGTCGCCGGGCAAAATGAGGAGGACGCCCGGACCGAAGTAGCCTGAAATGGTGTTGGCGGACATGGCGCCCATTATCACCCGTTCGATGCGTTCGCCGGTGCCCGTCTCATCGTCGCGTAGCGTGGGGCGGTGCAGCCAGCGTCCATCTATTTCGTTAACGACTTGGGTGAGATTTGGTTTTGCGAGGCGCGGGAGCAAGGGAAGCACGCCGAGTAGCGGCACGCCGAGGCTGCGAAGTCCCTTCCCGCCGTATTCGCGCACGAACTCCAATTTTTCGCGCAGCACTTTATTAAGGATGACGCCGATGCACTCGACGCCCATTTTGTCGAAGAGAGCCATATTAATGGCGACTTCGTCTATGGGTTTTCCGATGCCGCCGCCCGCGACGAGTATACATTTCGAGTGGAGCATGCGTGCGGTGTGGGCGTTGGAGCCGTCAAAGACGGTGCCGACGCCGGCGTGACCGGAACCTTCGATGATGATGATGTCTTTTTTGTAAGCAGCCCGGTCGAAGGCGCGGCAGATGCGGTCGGTGATTTGTGGGCGCAGCTCGTCGGGATTTTCGAGGTAACGGCGGGTGAAAGATGAATCGATGGCGATGGGACTCATCGCGGCAATGGGGATGTTGACGTCGTAGATGGTGTTAACGAGTTGGGTGTCTTCATCTACGGAAATGCCGTCCACTTCGATGAGGCGTTGGGCGATGGGTTTGATGTAACCGACCTCGAAGCCAAGGGCGCGGAGTGCGCCGTAGAGACCGAGGCAAGTGGTGGTCTTGCCGTCGTTCATGCGTGTAGCGGCTACGAAGATGCGCAGCGTGCTCGTGTTGAGCGGGTGCTCCATGAGGCCGGGGATATCCTCGGCGAAGCGTGTTTCAGAGGGCGATTGCTGGGCAGACATCATTGTGCATGAAGGAGTTCCGTAGATCGCGACTTATCCCACGGAAGAAGTTTCTTCGCCGCCGGCGGGGCGTGTCTCTGGCTGAATCGGGTAGAGGTAACGCTTATCCACGGCTTGCGCGGCGACGATGACGGATGTCCCGAAGATGTCGTGCGCGCTCGCACTGCGGGAAATTTCGGCGGCGGGGCGGTCAAGCCCTGTGAGGATTTGCCCGTAGGCGGGGATGCCGGCGATGACTTGCACCATTTTTGAGGCGATGTTGCCGGAGTTGAGGTCGGGGAAAACGAGGACGCTGGCTTGTCCGGCGACCGAGCTTTCGATGCCTTTTGTCGTCGCGGTGAAAGGGTCGAGTGCTGCATCCACTTGGAGTTCGCCGTCGATTTCGAGGGGGATGTCAAATTCACGCGTGCGGGCTTTGGCGAGGGCGGTCGCCGCCTTAACACGTTCAATAGAAGGCGATTTGGTGGCGCCGGTGCTTTTGGTGGTGTAGGCGAGCAGGGCGACGCGCGGGGGGTGATTCGTGAGGTGGTATGCGAGAATGGCGGTTGAACAGGCGATATCGGCGAGCTGTTCGGCGGTCGGTTCGGGGATTACGGCGCAATCGGCGAGGAAGAGGGTGCCTTCTGCGCCGAGTCGGGAGTCCTCCATTTCTACGATGAGCATTGAGGAAACGGTCTGGACGCCGTTTTGGCGCGGCAAAATCTGCAAAATGGCGCGTAACCCGTTGGTGGGTCCCAGTGTTGCGCCGGCGACGATGGCGTCCGCCCCGCCGGTCGCCACCATCATGGTCGCGAAGTAATTGGGATTGGCGAGATACTCGGTGGCTTCGTGTTCGTTTAATCCGCTGAAACGCTGGTGCCCGCGAAATTTTGTGATGTAGCCCGGGAGTTCTTCACTGCGGGTCGGTTCGACGATGCGGATGCCGTCGAGCTTTATGTTGAGCCGAGCGGCATTGATTTTAATGCGCGATCGGTCTCCTACGAGAATGGGGACGCCGAGGCGCCGCGTGGCGAATTGTCGCGCTGCTTGTATAATGCGCGGGTCCTGCCCTTCGGGGTAAACAACGCGTTTAGGATGGTTCTGAAGTCGAAGTGAAAGGCGGCTTATTATCATTGCGGGGGAGTGTGTAACTCGTTTGCGGTGTAAGGATCGTGTACTTTGTTCAGGGTGAGGCAGTGTGGCGCACGGGGCGGGCGCGTCAACAGCGCAATGTGACGAATAAGCGGCGCGGCTTCCGCGGCGTTTTCCGCCCGCCATTTCCCGCGTGCCGTTGAAATGTTTTGTGGACAAAGCCGGCAAAAGATGAAGGGTGCACGCGTCCTTTTTAACTGTCCCTTTACGAACAGGCTGCGTCTTTTCCCATGAACGAAGATATCATTTTGCGCATCGAAAATCTTTCCGTCGGTTTCGACACCGAGGCTGGGTTTCTTACGGCTGTTGACGGGATTTCGTTGGATGTGCCACGGGGAAAAACGCTGGGAATCGTGGGCGAATCGGGGAGCGGCAAGAGCGTCACAGCGTTGGCGGTGATGCGTCTTTTGCCGTATCCGTCCGGAAAAATTACCGGCGGGCGGATTTTATTTGATGGGGTTGAACTTACGACGCTCCCGTTGGCTGAATTGCGGCGGGTGCGGGGCGGCAAGATAGGGATGGTGTTTCAGGAGCCGATGACGGCGTTGAATCCTTCGCATCGCATTGGGCGGCAGATTGTTGAGGCGTTGCTGTTGCATCTGCCCCTTTCGCGGGAAGCGGCGAAGGCGCGGGCGTTGGAATTGCTGGCGCGGGTGGGGATTCCCGCGCCGGAGGAACGCTTAGCGGCTTATCCGCACCAACTTAGCGGGGGGATGCGCCAACGGGTTGTCATTGCCATTGCGCTGGCGTGCAACCCGTCGCTGCTAATTTGCGATGAGCCGACGACGGCGTTGGATGTGACGATTCAGGCGCAGATTTTGGACTTGTTAAAAAAGCTTCAGCGGGAAACGGGGATGACGGTTATTCTTATCACGCACGATCTTGGGGTGATTGCGGAAAATGCCGATGATGTCGCCGTGATGTATGCTGGGCGGGTGGTGGAGCGGGCGAGTGTCGAGGCGGTGTTTAACGAGCCGCTCCACGCTTACACGCGGGCGTTGTTGCGGGCGATTCCGGTGTTGGACGGGGAGGCGAAGACGCCTCTGTTTTCGATAGACGGGATGGTGCCGTCGTTGGCGGAGTTGAAGGGCGGGTGCCGTTTTGCATCGCGGGTCGGACGCGGTTTTCGGGAACACACGGCGGAAGAGCTGTCGCAGCGGGCGCCGTTTGTCATGGTGCGGCACGATCATTGGGTCGAGGCGTGCCCGGTGTGCGCGGGGCAGCGCGATTGAGAAGGCGGCGCGGAAAGACTGCTATTTTTTGCCGCGCTTGCTGCGGCGGCGGTCGCGCAAGAGGCGACCTTCGCGGAAAATGTTGCGCGGGGTCTTGCCGGTGGGAGCTGCGGAAGAACTCGATTTACCGGCGACCGGTGCGGCGGTTTCGGGGGCGAGGCGGAAGTCAACCTGCCGTTTGAAACGGTCAACGCTGTCGGCGACAACTTGGATGTGGCTGCCAAGCTGATAAGAGCGGCGAAACTTGCGCCCGACCAAGGCGGTGCCGTCGGCGTTTATATGGTAAAGATCGTCCGTTAAGGTGGATATGTGGATGAGTCCGTAGGCTTGGGAATCGGTTAATTCGACGTAGAGGCCGTGGTTGCGCACTTCGACGATGACGGCGTCGAAGGGAGTTTTTCGGGGTTTTTCGATTTCGCGTTCAAAGAGTTCGAGGAGTTTTATTTTAACGGTTTCCCGTTCGGCATCGATGCTATTGCGTTCGGTGCGAGAGAGATGCGCAGCGGTTTGTTCGAGTTCGGCGATATTGGGCGGAGCAAGTTTGCGGGCTGGGGCGGTGGGGGCGTTTTGGCGTTGGAGGAGGAAGTCGAGAATGCGGTGTTCGACGAGGTCGGAGTAGCGGCGGATTGGCGAGGTGAAGTGGGTGTAGTATTGCTTGGCGAGGCCGTAGTGCCCGTCGGCACTGGCGCGATAACAGGCTTGGCGCATGCTGCGCAGGAAAGCGATTTGAAGGGGATACGCATCGGGGGTGTGCTTGAGGAGAGCGAGCAGTTTGACGACTTCCGCACGTTTGCTCAGATCGCCCGCTTTCACCCCGACGGAGAGAAGTTGTTGGCGCAAATCGTGGAGCTTTTTTGGGTCAGGTTTGTCGTGGACGCGGGCAAGGTTGGGAAGTTTTGCGCGGTAAAAGGCGCGGGCAACGGCTTCGTTGGCGGCGAGCATAAATTCTTCGACAAGCTGGTGGGATTCGTCGGTGATGTTTTTGACTACGTTCTCGGCGTAACCTTCTGGATCGCAATAGATTTTAATTTCGGGGGTATCAAGATCGAGGGCGCCTTTCGCCAGACGTTCGCGGCGGAGGCTGGAAGCGATTTGCCAAAAATCGCGGATAGCGGACTGAATCTCGCGAAGTTCGGCGTCCGATAGCTTGGAGAGCGGGATACCCGGGTGCCCCGTCTGGTGCGGGGGTGGCGAGGGCAGCGTGCGGATGCGGTCGAGATCGTCCCATTGGAGAAGCGCAAGCGCCTGCTTGTAAGTGAGGCGTTTGCGGGAACGAATAATGGTGTTAGCAAACTGAGCTTCAACGGGATGATGATTCTTGTCGTAGGTGATAATAACCGCCTTGGCGAAACGATCCTGCGCTTCGATGAGGCTGCACAATCCGCTGGAAAGTGCGTGCGGCAACATGGGAATGACGGTGCCGACGAGATAAGTAGAGTTGCCGCGAGCACGTGCCTCGCGATCAAGCGCGGTGTTGGGGCGCACATAGTGGGAAACGTCGGCAATGTGTATGCCAACACGGGTGGCACCATTCGGGAGATGCTCGATGGAGAGGGCATCGTCGAAGTCTTTGGCATCGTCGGGATCAATGGTGAGGGTGAAGATGCCGCGATAGTCGGAACGATTCTTAATGTCGCGAGAATCAACGGTTTCCGGAAAAGCGTCGGCTTCGCGGGCAACTTCGGCGGAGAAATCGGGGGTGAGGTGGTATTTGTAGAGAATGGCTTTGTATTCGGCAAGGGGCGTGTGGGTCTTGCCCAGCACCTCGACGATTTCGCCGACAGGATTAAGGTGGCGTTGCTTCCATTCAACGATGCGCACGACGACTTTGTCGTCCTCCTGCGGCATGGGAAAAACACTGGTTTTGGCGGGGTCTTGGACGATGATGTCCCGCCCAATTCGCGGATCGTCAGGGATGATATACCAGAAGAGACGGGTCTTTTTTAAGGTGCCCGGAAGGGCGTCAAATGCGCGTTCGAGAATGCGAATGACGCGCCCCGAACGCCAGTCGTCGCCAAGCCGTGCAGAACGCGCACCGCGCCCAGACGCGGGACGTTGATAATTCTCGTAAACGCGCACCAACACCTTGTCGCCGTGAAGCGCGATGCCGGTGTCTTCAGCCCGTATATTGACGGGGGCGGGATGGGGCGTCTCCAGCGTAGAATCGGGAATGAGTTTAGCCGCTCCGCTCGACCGAAAATGGATGACGCCACTGACGAGGTCGGCGTCCGAGGGCAGACAAAAACAATTCTTCTTCACCTTCGCAACCGTGCCCGCCGCCATGAGCCGCGGCATCGCTTTGCGCACAAGCCGCGCCACAGATTTCCCCCCAAGCCTCTTGCCAATCTCGTCAAGGGTGATCGGCGTGTAATCAGGTTGCGCCATAAGGGCGAGTATCTGGTCTTCTATGGACATGAGGGCATTAGAAAATTTTTAACCTCTCCGAAAACAAGAAAAATCCGCCCGCCCTGCCCTCCCGCGACCACCCATTTTCCGCTTTTTCACGGCTTAATCTTATTAAATTTACTAAACAACACATTATTAGTTCTAATACCTAAACGCCGCTCGTTTTTTAATCTTTTAATTTTTACTCAAAAACCCAAGAAATGCGGCTTCCACACCACAAAACAGGTCGTCCCATGAAACACACACTCAGCAAACGCTTCCTAAAAACGCTCGCCGCCGCCCTCACACTGCCGTTCGCAACGACAGCCGTGTTCGCCGCTCCGGCAACCCCCGCCGCCAAAACACCGGCTCCCGCCGCTCCCGCACCGGCTCGCCCGTCGGCACCCGCCGCCGCTCCGGCGCCCGCTCGCCCGTCGGCACCGGCACCCGCCGCCGCTCCTGCCACCGATGACGAAGCCGTCGTCCTCAGCGGCGTCGAAGTCGAAGGCGAAAGCATCGAAAACACGGTGCTTCCGGTGCGCCCAAACAATGCCTTCTACGGCTTCGACGAACTCATCAAAGACACGCCGCGCTCCATTTTTCAAGTGACTCCGGCGCAAATCAAAAACGACCATTTCCACAATTTTTCCGACCTCTCGCGGTATTCGCCGAGCGTTGGACGCGGCACGGCTTCAAATTTCTCCACCTTCGCAAAAATCCGCGGCGGCAGCGCCGACACCACCCGCAACGGAATCCTCCTTCTCAACCCGGCTGTGCGCCCGTTCGACAATAACGCATGGGAATCTGTGGACATCGTCGCGGGCGTCCCGAGCGTTATACAAGGCGCCACCACGCGCACAGCGGGCGTCATTAACTACGTCACCAAAAAACCGCTTTTCGACGGCGAACACCTCACCCTTTCGAGCACCTTCGGCCGCCTCGGTCCTACTAATATCTCCACCTACGGGCAATACACGGCGCAATTCGACTACAACCGCGTCCTCATCCCCGACGAACTCGCCGCCCGCATCAGCGTCCAAAAAACCGACGCCAAGCAATACTGGGCAAACTCGCGCTCCGACTTTGAAGACGTCTATGCCGCCACCACGTGGAAACCGACCAAGACGGTCACCGTTGACACGAACTTCACATACACCGCCTCGCGCGGCGCCATGCCCTTCGGAATTAACCGCGTAACACAGGACTTAATAGATAGTTGGGTCTATGACGCCGGTCCCATCGCCCCGGTCGTGACATGGAATAATAACACCTACTTCGGCTCGACCGACGGCACCTTCACCAGCTTCGGCGCCGCACCGGCGTATGCCCCGACCAAAGAGAACCCTGCCCTCTTCTCCTTTTGGTGGCGCAACCCCGCCGACCAACCCGCCGAAGACGTCCCCATCAACGGCAACCAAACCCTCTACAGCCGCGACTCCTTCAGCGACACCTACGAAATCATTGGTCAAAATATCGTAAACGTCCGCTTCAACGAACATTACTCCTTCCGCGCCAATACCCTCTTCCAATACAGCAAAAGTTACGTCTTCGGCTACGACGGCTACCATAGCTTCATGGTTAATAAAATGTTCACCCAACGCCTCGAATTCCTCACCGACCACACTTTCAGACTCCCCCTCAAAGCGAGTTCCATCCGCCACCAAAGCAACTCCGGCTTTGAATACCGCTTCCTCTCCAACCTCTGCGATAACGCCGGCAATGTCGAACGCGCCAACATGGCTGTAGATGCCACCGACCCCAACGAAGGCGCAGGCGGCCTCAACGACGCCAGCCTCCTCGGCGTCGATAGCCTCTACCTGCCCCAAGGCAGCGGCGTCGGCACACCCTCCGATTACTACTACGCCAACGACTTGCCCTACTACCCCGTCAACACCCGCTACGGCTGGATCGGCTTCGCCCCAGGCTACTCCCGCGGAGGCGGACGCTACTCCCAACTCTCCATACGCAGCCTCAGCGGCTCCGATGTCCGCCTTAACGAACTGCAACAATTCAACTTTTTCACCGAACAAAAATTGCAATGGGAAAAGTTTACCCTACGCCTCGGTGCCCGAATCACCGCCATTCGCGACACCCTGCGCCCGCTCAAACCCACCAACGACGCCGTCCGCGCCGGCATCGTCACCGGCTTCGACTTCCGCGACGACGTCTCCGAAATCAACTACGACATCAACACCAGCCTCACCTGGAAACCTACCCAATGGCTCAGCCTCTACGCAGCCTTCGACCACGATATCGCCTCGGGCGATTGCGGCTGTTGCCTCACCCAAGGCTTCACCGGCTCCGCTCCAAATAACTGGAAAGACCAACGCCTCAACCCAGACCACTTTAATCTGAAAAGCCAACTCGTCGAAATCGGCGCTAAATTTGAGATTATCCCAAATAAACTCTTCGCCAACGCCGCTTTCTTCCACCAAACACGCCACACACCCCTCGCCATAGAAGCTATCCGCCCCCTCGGCGGCATGACCAAACAAACCTTTGAAGGCGTCGAACTCTCCGCCAGCTTCCAACCCACAAAACGCTTCGCCGCCGGCATTAATTACTCCTACCTCGACGTCATCGGCGCCGACGGCGCATGGGCGGCCGGCCACGCCAGAAACAACGGCACCATCTGGGCAACCTACACCTTCGACAACGGCTTCGGCGTAAAAGCAAGTGCCTGGGCAACTTCCAAATGGAAAGTCAGCGGCAACATCCACGTCCCAACCCAATACAACCTCGACCTCGGCGCCTTCTACACCTACAACAACTGGCGCATCGACCTCGACATCTCCAACGCCACCAACGAAAAAAATTGGGCACCCACCGGAAACTACGCCGGCGACGCCGTCTATTACCTCCTCCCAGCCGAACGCCTCGGCGTCCAACTCAAAGTAACCTACGCCTTCTAATGCCTTGGGAAATGGAGGGAAAGGGAAACCAAAGCCCCAAAGGGGCGGCAACGCATCCCCCGAAGGGGGATAACGTGAATAACCGGCAGTGGAGCGTAGCGGAACTGCCGGACAGCGACTCTCTCTCCACCCGCGCCCCGGAGGGGCGCGACATAAGTGCAGTAGAGGCGCAACGGGGGCGGATCCGAGGTGACAGTGCATAACCGAGGTCTGGAGTCGCGCCCCTTTGGGGCTTTGGTTTCCCTTCACCTGCGAACCCCAGGGCGTTGCCCTGGGAAATGCTTGGTGCCGCCCCTTTGGGGCTTTATTCTTGTGGTTGTCCGATACCCAGGGTGCTGCCCTGGGCTAACTTAGGGCCGCCCCTTTGGGGCTTTGGTTTCCCTTCACCTGCGAACCCCAGGGCGTTGCCCTGGGAAATGCTTGGTGCCGCCCCGTTGGGGCTTTATTCTTGTGGTTGTCCGATACCCAGGGCGCTGCCCTGGGCTAACTTAGGGCCGCCCCGTTGGGGCTTTGGTTTCCCTTCCCTTCCGATACCCAGGGCGTTGCCCTGGGCTATATTAGGACCGCCCCGTTGGGGCTTTGGTTTCCCTTCCCCGCCCCTTTGGGGCGGGGAGAGGGAGGAGACTGCCGGTGTTTAGCGTTAACTGCTGCCGGTGTTTAGCGTTTAGCGCAGGAACAGGAGTTCTTGGTAGGAGGGGAGAGGCCAGAGGTCGTCGGCGACGAGTTCTTCGAGGGCGTCGGCGATGGCGCGTGTCTTTTCCATGGCTGGGAGGACGGTGTCGTGGGCGAAGCTGGCATTTTTCTTGGCGTCGGCTCCGGCTTTTAAGATTTCGCGTTGTTTTTCGAGTTCGTCGAGGTTGGCGGCGAGTTCGTTTTGGAGGCTGGCGATTTTTTCGAGTACGCCGTCGTTGGTTTTTATGTCAAGGGAGGCGAGGGCGTTTCTGGTGAGGGAGAGTTCGCTTATATAGCGGCTGACGGCTGGGTAGATTTGGGTGCGGCCGATTTCGAGGACGAGTTTTGATTCGGAGCGGATGGTGTGGACATAGCTTTCGAATGTTAGTTCTTCGCGGGATTCGAGTTCTGTTTTTGTGAGAACACCTTGGCGGACAAAGGTTTCGACAGCGAGTTTGGTGGTAAGTTCGGGGAGGGCGGCCGGGGTGGAACGGAGGTTTTTGAGGCCGCGTTTGGCGGCTTCTTTCGTCCATTTTTCGGAATAGCCGTTTTCGTTGAAGATAATTTTGTCGTGTTCTGAAAGTACTTCTTTGAAGAGTTTTTGCAGGGCTGGGCTAAGTTTTTTCGGGTCGCCTTTGGTGGTTTTTTCGAGGGAATCGGCGAAGTATTGCAGTGAGTCTGCGATGATGGTGTTGAGGAGGAAGAGGGGACCTGCGATGGAGAAGGCGGAGCCGACGGCGCGGAACTCGAACTTATTGCCTGTGAAGGCGAAGGGGGATGTTCGGTTGCGGTCGCCGGCGTCTTTTGCGAGGAGGGGGAGGGTATCGACGCCGACGGCGAGTGTTTCGGCTTTTTTCGAGGTGGTGGCGGTTCCTGTCGTTTTGAGTTGTTCAAAGACTTCGGAGAGTTGTTTGCCGAGGTAGATGGAGAGGATGGCTGGGGGGGCTTCGTTTGCGCCGAGGCGGTGGTCGTTTCCGGCGCTGGCGACGAAGGCGCGCAGGAGGCCTTGGTGGATATTGACTGCGCGGATGACGGCGGTGGCGAAAATGAGGAAGCGTGAGTTGTCGTGGAGGTTGTCGCCTGGGTCGAGGAGGTTGCCGATTTTGGGGCTTCCGAGTGACCAGTTGAGGTGTTTGCCGCTGCCGTTGACGCCTGCGAAGGGTTTTTCGGAGAGGAGGCAAACGAGACCGTGTTTGCGAGCCACTTTTTTCAGAATGGTCATCGTGAGTTGTTGGTGGTCGTGGGCGACGTTGCCTGTTTCAAAAATGGGGGCGACTTCGTATTGACCTGGGGCGACTTCGTTGTGGCGTGTTTTGAGGGGGATGCCGAGTTTGAACGCCTCGCGTTCGACTTCCATCATGTAGGCGAGAACGCGTTCGGGGATGGTGCCAAAGTATTGGTCTTCAAATTCTTGTCCGCGGGCGGGCTTGGCGCCGAAGAGGGTGCGGCCGCAGGTGTAGAGGTCGGGGCGCAGGTGGTAGAGGCGTGAATCGATGAGGAAGTATTCTTGTTCGGGACCGGCGGTGGCGGCGATGAAGCCGTTGTCGGTGTTTCCGAAGAGTTTGAGGATTCGTTGGGCTTGTCGGTTCAGTGCCTGCATGGAGCGCAGGAGCGGGGTTTTTTTGTCGAGTGCTTCGCCGGTCCATGAGACGAAAGCGGTGGGGATGCAGAGGGTTGCTCCGTTGATGCCTTCGATGATGTAGGCTGGGGATGTGACGTCCCAGACGGTATAACCGCGGGCTTCGAAGGTCGCACGGATGCCGCCGCTGGGGAAGGAGGAGGCGTCGGGTTCGCCTTGGATAAGTGCTTTGCCTGAAAATGAGGCGAGCATTTTGCCTGATGAGGGTTCGTAGAAGCTGTCGTGCTTCTCGGCGGTAAGACCTGTGAGTGGGTAAAATACGTGGGCGTAGTGGGTTGCGCCGTGGGCGATTGCCCAGTCTTTCATGGAAGACGCAACGACGTCGGCGACGGTGTCGTCGAGCTTGCCGCCATTTTCGATGACGTTTTTGAGGCTTTTGAAGACTGCTTTGGGGAGGCGTTTCTCCATTTTATCAAGGGAGAAGACGTTAACTCCGAAGAGGTCTTCGACTCTTTCTTTTTTGTAGCAAAAAGAAGGAATCGTTGTTGTGAGGGATGCGATTCCCTCTATTGCCTTACGGCGTGCGGCGTTGCCACTCATGGTTGTGTTTTGAACGAAGTTGTGAGTTGTGAGATGGTTAATCGTAAAGCATCTTTTATGCCATCTGCGGCTGTGTTCTAAAAATGCTCAAGATGTTACAGTTTTGGACAAATCGGCACTGCCGAAATTGCTCATTTTTTGATAATTTCCGCGAGAGAATTGAAAGAAGTGGGGTTAAGAGACCAAGGTGCCGACTCTTTCGCCGAGGGCGGCGCGTCGGATATTGCCTGGCTGGGACATGGAGAAAACGAGGATGGGGATTTGGTTGGTTTGGCAGAGGGCGAAGGCTTCGGTGTCCATGATGCCGAGGCGTTTTTGGAGTGCTTCGTCGTAGCTAATGGTGTCGTAGCGGGTGGCGTCCGGGTAGATGAGCGGGTCTTTGGAGTAGATGGCATCAACTTTGGTGGCTTTGAAAATAATGTCGGCATGAATTTCGTTGGCTCGCAGAGCGGCGGCATAATCGGTGGTGCAATAGGGGTTTCCGGTGCCGGCGACGAAGATGACGGTGCGTCCTTTTTCGAGGTGGCGGATGGCGCGGCGTTGGATGAAGGGTTCGGCGATTTTGGACATGGGGATAGCGGTTTGGACGCGGACGGGGATGTCGTGTTTTTCGAGGTAGTCCATGAGGGCGAGGCCGTTGATGACGGTGGCGAGCATGCCCATGTTATCGCCTGTGGTGCGGTCGGTGCCGTTATTTTTCATACCGGCGAGGCCTCGGAAGATATTGCCTCCTCCGACGACGAGGGCGATTTGGATGCCGAGGGCGCGCAATCCGTGTAAATCTTCGACGAGGCGGTCGAGGGTGGCGGTATCAATCAGGGTGCCTGTTTCGGGGTTTTTTAGTGCTTCTCCGCTCATTTTCAGGAGGATACGTTTGTATGGGAATGCGGGCGCGGTGTGCGTTTCACACGGTGTAGATGGCATGGCGGGGGGTGTCTATGGGTGGAACTTACTCTGGCGTCAACGCATCTTTGTGGGGCGAAAGGCGTGTGATTTGCCTTTTCCTATTCGGGCGGCTCCGGTGTTTCGGGTTCGGAGTTGTCGTGATCGGCAATGGAGTCGAGGACGATTGTGTGGGAAAAAATATCGTGCCAGCTGCGGCGTGTTCTGGTGAAGAGAGGGACGTGGGCGTCTATTACGCCGATGAGGAGGAAGAGGAGTCTGGAGGAGCAGAAGAAGAGGGATTTCCAGCCTGAGCGGACAAGGGTGTCGAAGAAACGGGGCGGACCGAGGTCGTAGATATTGGCGACGCGCAGGTTGAAAACGCGTTTTCCGATGGAGCTGCCTTGGGAGAAGTATTCGGTGACAAAGAAGTAGCTCCAGAAGAAGAAGGTTTGGACGAAGGCGATAAATTGGATGAGGTCGCTTGCGGGTTGGGGGATATTTTTGACTTTTTGGAGGAAGCTGGCGGACATCTCGGAGGTCACAATGGCGGGGTTTCCGAACAAGTTTAGATAATCATTCCGTAGGGTAATCAACCATGTCTTGAGGATTTCCCATTCTTCTCCGCGGTAGGTTTGGACGATAAATTTGAGGAGGAGGAGGAAGACGAGCATGGCGAGAAGCCAGTCGAGGAGGTAGGCAAAAACGCGCAGGAGGAAGGGCGCTGGTGCCGGCGAGGGAGCGAGAGCAGGGTCGATCAAGTGTTTAAGGCTATCGGGCAGAGAGATATTTGAGGGCAGCGGAGGCGGTTCCTTTTGGGGGGTATCGGACATGGTGGTGTATTTTTAGAGAGGAGATGCCAATGCGGCGGCGAGCGTGTTGCGCATGAGCATGGCGACGGTCATGGGACCGACGCCGCCGGGCACCGGAGTAATGAGGGCGGTCTTTGGGGCGACGTTCTCGAAGTCAACATCGCCGACGAGGCGGTAGCCGTTTTTTTTGGTGGCATCGGGGACGCGGTTGACGCCGACGTCTATGACGACAGCGCCTTCTTTAACCATGTTGGCGGTGATAAGGTTAGGTTTGCCGGTGGCGGCGATGAGAATATCTGCCTGGCGGGTGAGGTCGGCGAGGTTGCGCGTGCGTGAATGGCAGAGGGTGACCGTGGCGTCGTTTCCCTTGGCGAGGAGGAGGAGCGCGACAGGTTTGCCGACGATGAGGCTGCGTCCGACGACGACGGCGTGCTTGCCGGCGATTGGCGTGCCGGTGCGTTTAAGGAGTTCGACGATGCCCGCCGGGGTGCAGGCTGGGAAGGCATTGGGGAGTTCTTGGGCGAGGCATCCGAGGCTGGTGGAGGTGAATCCATCGACGTCTTTTTGGGGGCGGATGTGGTTAAAAACTTCGGTGGCGTTGAGCTGTGGTGGCAGCGGTGCTTGGACGAGGATGCCGTGGACGGAAGGGTCGGCGTTGAGGGTGCCGATGCGGGCGAGCAATTCTTCGCGTGAGATGGAAGGCGGAAAGACTTCGAGGGTGGACTTTATCCCGACCTCGGCGGCAGTTTTTTGTTTTTTGCTGACGTAAGAAATGGAGGCAGGGTCTTCGCCGATGCGGATGAAGACGACGTGGGGAACGAGCGGGGCGAGACTGGCGACTTTTTCGCGGACTTCTTGGATAATTTGGCGTGCGATAGCGTTGCCGTCTATGGTTGCCATTGTGTTTTTTTGGGCAGGCGAGCCTTTTTTGGAAGGCACGGACGTGCTGTTTTGGACAGTGTCGGGCGGCATTATTCTTTGTTAGATTTCGTTTCCGGCGAGCCAGCGGGTGGAGATGACGCGGAAGCGGC
>JAISZI010000012.1 GCA_031269335.1 Puniceicoccales bacterium | reverse complement strand
GGGCGCGATGCGTTTGGCGAGAAATGGCTCGCCGACCCAGCCCAGACCGAGGCTGGCGAGGGTAATGCCTAATTGGGTGGCAGAGAGGACGGCGTCGAGGTTGGAGGTGGCTTTCAGGGCGAAGGCGACGCGCCAGTTTCCCGTTTTTTCCAAGGGTTTAAGTTGAGATGCTCTCACTTTAACAAGGGCGAACTCGGCGGCTACGAAGAAGCCGTTCGCAAGCACCAAGGCAAAAATGACGGCAAACTCTATGAAGATTTGCAAAACAGTGGAGGCGTTCACTACGGACACCGTTCATGCGAATAGCATCCGCAGTTGCAAGGAATGAATTGCGCGGTTGCGCGTGCCCGTGGGAGGGAGATGCAGTTGCCCACTGGTTGGTCTCGGGATCCGGGTTGCGGATGCATGCCCACCCGCGTAGCAACACCGGTGGTTTCCGCTTCTCGCCGAGACCACAGACCCGAACCTATGGAGTGCGGGAATTCATTCAGTCAGGAGGCAGATTCAGGAATGCTTAACCCGAAAACCGCTTTTGAAAAAGCGCGACTCACTGCTCCTGCGCATCTTTCTCGCAATTCATGCCATTCAAAGGCGGTTTTCGGGTTAGAAAAGCTCCATTTGGCGGGTGGCGGGTGTTTTGGGGCGGAGGCGTTGTTCGAACTGTTTTGCGATGACGCGCATTTGCATTTGCTCGAAGAATGCTGCTGCGCCTGCATTGTCGGCGTCCGCAGGCATTTCCCAATCGGCGGATATGTCTGTGCGGAAGGTTATTAGCTGCCTGTTTCTATCTAAAATTGCCGCCGCATTCCGCAGGACATTGCGGAAGCGTTCCGGTCGGATGCGTTCGTGATTTGCCAGCAATGCGGTGATGTTGCCGTATTCGGCGAGCCAAGATGCGGCGGTTTTGGGACCAACGCCGGGCAGACCGGGGATATTGTCGATGGTGTCGCCGATGAGCGAAAGGTAATCCACGATTTGCTCCGGCGGGACGCCAAATTTTTCCCGCACGCCGGATGCATCCAACTCCGCCCAGCCGTCTTTGGTGTGTCCGGCGGGCGGGGGGACGATCAAGTGGGTGCGTGCGTTCACGCATTGAGCGAAGTCTTTGTCGGCGCTGGCGATACGCACTTCGTGCCCGGCGTTAGTCAGGGCGTGTGCGGCGGAGGCGATCAAATCGTCAGCCTCGACGCCCGATTGTTCGATGACGCAGAAGCCGAGGAGAGATGCAAGTGTCTTTAATCCGGGGATTTGTTTAGCGAGCGGCTCCGGCGTTTCGGCGCGATTTGCCTTGTAGTCAGCGTGTAGCGCGAGGTGGCGTTTGGAACCGTCTTTGTCGAAAAATACTATGCCGCGGCAGGGTGTTTCTTGGTCGTAGAGTTTCCAGAGCATACGCGTCCAGCCTTGGAGGGCACCGGTCGGGAACCCATCGTCGCGGGTGAGTGCGGGCACGGCGTGGTAGGCACGGAAGGCGAGATTGAAGCCATCAAGGAGGAGATGTTTCATCGTGGCGGTGCGTCTGGTCTGCGGCGGCGCGTGCGGTGAGCAGTGGTGATCGACGCACCGCCGGAGCAGAAGGAAATCATTCGTTAGCGGCGATATCCTGTGTGATAATTCGCGTTGGACCGAGGAGACCGGCGGGATAGAGCGGAGAATTTTTGTTAAAATAATACCAAGGAGCGAAGGTGCGGCGTTCTTTTACGGGGCGGGGCTGTTTTTTAATAAACCATTCGGGAAGACTTTTCATGGCGCGTAGGTGTTGGTTTTTCCATTCAAAATCTTCGGGATGTTGTTCGTCGCCGATAAGCCGGTTTGTCCAGTTGTTCGTGATGCTAATTTTAAGCGTGTTTTCACCTTGTTTTAAGAAGTCGGTAATATCGGTGCGGTAAGGTGCCGACCAGAGGACGCCGACGCGTTTGCCGTTGATTTCAATTTCGGCTATGTCGCAAACGCGCCCGAGATCAATGACGATACGCTTTTTACCGGCGATATCATTTCGGGTGAAACTGACCGTCTTTTGGTAATCGGCTGTTCCCGAAAAATACTTTATTTCCGGATCGTTTTGTTTGCTGTAATCTACAAGGGCGGGAAAAGTTTTAGAGAAGTTTTCTCCGCCAATTTTTGGGCGAAAAACAACCGGCCACGGACCGGTGATTTCGCGGACACTTTCACCGATAACTTTGTTTTCATTCTGTTTAACATAACGCGTCGGGTGTTGTGGGAAAATAACGAAAATAGAGGCATTTTTTTCTAAATGAACGGTAACGCTTGTCTTATTATTTTCGCTCTTCCAGCGGGAAGTTTTTTTGATGGCGCCCGCGTAAGCATCCCAGAGTTCCGGGGCGCGGTTGGCGACGGGGAAAGTGAGCGTCATCTCGCGGGCGTCGTTGGTATTGCGGACAAAGAAAATGTCGGCGTAAGGGAAGCGGCGGTGAATGACTTCCGAGTTTCGCGAAATGAAGGTGCCTTGTTGGAGAAGCATTTGACAGCGTGCGAGATAGGCGAAGAACGCCTTGCCCGGTTCAAACCACGTCTGGTAACGGCTAAAGTGGGTGCCGTAGTGGGCGAAACCGAATCCCGGTTGGTATTCTTCACCAAAGGGTTGGTGCGGCCATGAATGGAGGTAGTAGCGGTTGACGCCGTAGTTATACCCCATGTCGGCAGAACGTTTCAGCATGGCGGGTGTTTCGGTAAAGCGGCAGGTCGCTTCCATGCCGGTAAATGCTTCGGCACCGAGGATGCGGCGCCCGCCCTCGGCGGCAGCTTTTATCATTGTTTCGCCAGCAAAGACATCGCCGCTATGAACCCAAAATTCGGTCACGGGAACATCGGCAAGTTTAGTGCCTTCACGAATGTCAAATAGGTCTCCTCCCCAGCTTATATAAGGCTCCCAGCAGAGCTGGAAACCAGCGGCGTTTATTTTGCTTTTCCCAATGCCAATACACTCCAAGAAAAGGCGCGACACGACTTCCTTGCAATCTTCGTAAAAACGCTGCGTCTCCGGCGAGGCATCGCGACCCGGGTGACGAAAGCCCCGGTTTTTAGCATCGAGAATTTTTTCTCCCCGTAAATCGGCAATGACAAGACGTGGGACGGGATCATAGGATTTCCGGCGGATAAATTCGGCGCGAAAATTCGGCGACCAATTTTGGTAACCCGCTTCGTAACTGTCTATCCAAACACTATCAAAAGTAGAACCAATATAGGAGGCAAAACGTTCCTTAAAGGGGTTCAAAACATTATCCCAATGGCGGCGGTTTGCATCGGGATTGAGCTTGTCCACTTCAAGGGATTTTTCAGCGACATCCTCGGGTGTCGGATGACTCCGAACAAAGGTCGGGGCGTGCCCGACGCGGTAGATGACCCATTCGCCAGCTGGCGCATTCCATTCGAGGACGCCTTCGGGGGAAAAATTTGCGGAGAGGTCGAGCACTTCGCCGGCGGTAACATCGGGGTTCGCGGGAACGGCTACGACGGCAACGTCTTTGAAGTAGGGTGCCGCCTGCGCGTCGTCAGATTTTGGGTTGGGGAGGGCGATTTTGATTCGGCGTGCGCCACTGACAGAAGTCTTCGAGTAGGCAACGGCTTGCATTCCTTGATCGGGGGTGATCCACGGACCGCCCGTGGTTGACCAACCCGGCGAATTGTGGATGCCGAGAGTCATGCCGAGGCGGCGGGCTTCCTTGATGGCATGACCAAGGGCGTCCCAGTAAGCCTCGCTGCGGTAGGTTTTTTCCGGCCACGGATTTTTTTTGGTGTCGAGCCACGAAGGCGCGTTAAAGACGACGACGCCCGCGATTCCGGACTCTTTCATCGCTTCGAGGTCTTTGGTCATGCCCTCTTTCGTGAAATTGCTTCCGAGCCAGTGCCACCACACGTGGGGCTTGTAAACGTCCGGCGGCTCAGAAAAGATTTTTGCGAGCGATTCGAGCGTTTCGGCACGCAACGGCGGCGCAGCGGAGGCTACGGCATGACCGGTAGTGGCAAGGATGAAGACCGATACAGCGACAGTTATGCTGCTAAGGAAGCGGAAAAGAAATTTCATAAACGCAGAGAGCGAAAGGCGCAGTGGCAGGATACGCAAGTTTTTTCGAGGCGGGCACTGCCCCTATTTTTACCGCTGCCGATGGTGTCAGAAAAAAGGAACTTTGTTCCCCACCCGTTGTATTCGTCAATCCATGCGAAAGTTTCCAACTCGTTTCCCTTTTGTCGCTATCGGGGCAGCTGCCCTCGCCCTCGCGGTGTCGTCCGCCGCCTTTGCGGGCGAATCAAGTGCGAAATCTGCGGCAAGTCTCACCGTCGAAAAAGTCGCGGCACCCGTCGCTGTCAGCCATTCGGACAATGTCGCCTCCTGGGTCATTTCCGAGGGCGCAACACCGGTGCTACGATACAATTACGCCACCGTCGCGTTGCCGGAAGGCTACTACAAAAGTCTCCACAAGTCGAATCGCCGCTATGCCGTTGCGCGGAGCAACTACATTCACCCGCTTTATGATCTTGAAGGGAAAGAGATTACAGCAGATTGGAACCGCGACCACCCGCATCATCGCGGCATTTACTGGGCATGGCCGGAAGTGATTTGCAAATCCTCGGCGGGGAAACCAACGGATTTGCACGCACTTCAGGAAATTTTCGCCCGCCCTACCGGAAAACTCGAAACGATTCAAAACGCCGATGGTTCCCTCAGCCTCACTGCGGAAAATCTCTGGTTTTGGAAAAATAAAGAGGCAGTCGTCACCGAACTCGTAAAAATTACCGTCTTCCCGCGTTCCGCCAACGAGCGCAAAATCAACCTCGAATTCCATTTCACCGCCTTGCAGCACGGGGTCACTATCGCTCGGCGCCAGACAAAACATTACGGCGGTCTCAATATCCGCATGGCAAAATTGCCCAAGTGGAAATCGTTTTCTTTTCCCGCAAAAAAGACCGCTGCCCCTGCTCCCGCATGGACGGGTGCCTCGTGGGAACGTGCGGGCACAAACACGCGCTCGGAATTTGTCGTCTTTGAAAACGCTGCCAATCCGGATTATCCCGGAGATTTTATCACTTACCCAAACCTCAACTGGTTTCAGCCAACTTTTCCCGCTCACGGAAAACGCTTTCCTTTGAAAAAAGATGAGACGCTCGTGCTTCGCTACCAACTTTGGATCAACAACGGCGCATCAAGCGACGAACAAAAAAAACAACGCTGGGAGCAAGCGCAACGGTAGCGTTGCTTCCCAAGACACGAATTAGACCGCTAAAACACACCACCTTTTCACACCCTTTTTTTGCATTATGGAACACACAAACGACACGCTTATCCGCCAAGAAGACGCAGTTTCTCCACGGCGAAATTTCTTAAAAACACTTGCTGTACTGGGCGCCGGGACAGTCTTTGCGCCAAACATTCTCTCGGCTCGTAATATCAATTCCAAACTTAATATCGCTGTCGTCGGTGTCGGCGGGCGCGGTTCTGCCAACATCGCGGAACTTGTTCATAAGGCGAATGGTTCCGAAAAACTTCTCGCTTTCTGCGACGTAAATGTGAACACACTCAACGCGCAGTCGAAGAAATACAAAGTCGAGCACAGTTATGCCGATTATCGCGAGTTACTTGACAAACACGCCGGCGAACTGGATGGCATTCTCATTGCCACACTCGATCACACGCACGGCATCATTGCTTGCGACGCTATGAGTCGGGGCATTCATTGTTATTGCGAAAAACCGCTCGCCCGCACCGTTTGGGAAAACCGCCAGATGGCACTTTGGGCAAAAGCTAAAAAACTTTGCACGCAAACGGGGACGCAAGTGCGCTCGTGGGGTGCCGGAAAAAATGCCCATTATTATCGCGCTATTGAACTTATTCGTGCCGGAGCAATCGGTGATCCGACCGCGATAGAAGATGTCCACGTCTGGTGCGCCGGTAACTACGTTCCACGAAAAGACCCCACCGGCACTTCTCCCGTTCCCGCATGGCTTAACTACGATCTCTGGCTTGGTCCCACGCCAAAAATTCCCTACAACGACGCCTGGTTATCTTTTAGTAAATACGGTTTTTGGCACTCCGGCTGTGGTTTTCTTTCCGGCATGGGACCGCACACCATCGACTTAGTCTGGACAGCACTCAACCTCTCGCCTCCGACGCAAATAGAACTCCTCGAAACTCCAGCACCGCACCCGCTCTATAACCGCGATTTCCAACACGTCGTCTGGACGCATCCTCGCGCCGGAGGCAAACCGCTCCGGGTGCATTGGTATGACGGCAACCTGAAACCAAAAAATATCCCATCCCATCTTGCCAACCTCAAACGTGGCGCAGGTGTTCTCTTCGTCGGCGCATCTGGAAACCTCCAAGTCCATTACGGACACCACACACTCTTTCCCGCCGAAAAGTTTGCCAATTTAGTCCCGCCCGCCCCGACCTATAAGCAAAGCAAAGGACACCAACGCCAATGGCTCGAAGCCATTAAAGCTGGAAAACCAGAGCAATGTGAATGCCGCTTCGAATACGCCGCCGCCTACACCGAAGCGATAACCGTGGCAACACAAGCCCACCGCGTTGGTGTCAAAAAAGTAACATGGGACGCGGCGGCGATGAAAACGGATTCTGCATCTGTTAACAAATTCATTAAACCCGAATTTCGCGACGGTTGGAATTTTCCAATCGTAAAAAAAGCGGAAGAAAAGAAAGCCTAAAAAATGAAATGCGGGAGCGCGGGTTGCAGGAACCTGAAAAGGCTGGCATGGCAGTGCCAGCGGCGGTGTTCCCCTGTGGTTATTAATTTTGCCTTCCATTTTTTTCTTTACTCGGCGCAAAAAATTTTTTCCCTGTCCGCTGTCAATCCACAATTGCATCTTCAACGCCGTTGGGCGTGGGGATTTTAACACACCAAAAAACACACACCATGAATCACGCACACGCACACCAGCACGCTAAAGTCCAGCGTGCCAGACATAACCACAAGGGCGGAGTTTCCGTCATTGTCCTCGCCGCTGCCGCTGTTGTTGCAATCGTCGGCATCTTCTTGTTTGTCAGCAAACCGTGGCAGCAGAGGCTAAAAGACGGCATTCGCGATGTCACCGAATGGACACCCGAAAACATCGTCGCCAACAAAGCCGGTTACCTCAACTGGGCGATAGACGAATTGCAAAAACACCAGAAAAAACTGGAAGCACGCGCATTTTCTCTCGCAAAGCGGGAAGAAGAGGCGCGGCAGGAAAAGGGGAAATATGAGGGGGTGCAAAAGGCATACGAGAAACTTGTCGAAGAGGGCAAGGTGGCGTATAAGGAAGCCGAAAAGAATGGAAAATGGCCGGACAAGTGGAAAGACGTCAAAATTGGAAGCAAGCGGGAATTTCAAGTGCAGATTCTCACTGCCGACCGCGATGCGCAAAATGCCGCGAAACTTGTCGAAACGCACAAGAATCTCGAACAGCGCGCCCTTAGAGAACTGACGGATGTAAAAGAGTATCAGGTAAAAATTAAAACTGCGCTCAGTAAATTAGAGACGGACAAAGAAATCCTGAAAGCGACCGAACAGATTAAAGACATCACTGATCTGCATAACGATGTCAAAAACATCCTTGTTAACGCCGGCGTCATTGTCTCCGACCAGCGCACCATCAAAGATGTTGCCGCCGAAAACGTCCAAGCCCAAAAAGCCGGCACCACGGAAGAAGACTTCGCCAAACTCATGGCGCGGTAATTCTCGAAATGTCCGTTCGCCCGTCCCCGCTTCCCGTGGCGTTAAAACGCTACTGTGCGGGGAGGGCGAAAAAATCACCGCCACGGTATAAACAACACGCGAACACTCAAAACGCCACGCATTCATGGAAACAACTTCTCTTTCAGGAAAGACCTGCCCGGTGCCTATTTTCGCCGCGAATACGAAAACTATCCGCGTCCTCTTTTTCGTTTTTTGCGCCACGGCTGTCGCCGCCTGTGGTGACGGAAAAAAAGACCCGGCTGCCGCGAAAAATCAAACCCAAAAGACCGAACAACTCTCCCGTAACGAACAACTCATTGTTGCTCTCGACACTCTTTCCAAAAAACGCATTGATCTCGTCGCGGCTCTCAAAAAAACAGCTGACACGCGCAAGGTGTTGGAAGCGGAAAAAGCAAAACTGGATAATGCTTTTGAAAAACTTTCTGCGGAAATGGACGTTTTGCGTGAAGCCTACAAGAAAACCACGGCCTGGCCATTCCCGTTCAAGGGTGTTGAATACACCGAAGAAGGTTTTAAGCGTCACATTGTCGAAACAAATAAATCGAAAAACCAAGCTGCCGCCCACCGCGAACATAAAGCCAAAGAGATAAAAAAGCACAATGAAGATATTCAAGAGATACACCTTGCCCTAAAAACATTAGACCGCCACGAAGAAGAGATTCGCTTTGCCATTAAAAAGGATAGCGGGAAGGAGGAGGGAAAAAGCATTGCGCAAACGCTAAAAAATATCAACACCGATTATGGGCGCGTGCTGGAACATGCGAGTTCGCAAAGTGTTGTTGACTCTGTTCCGACCGGTGTTTCGACAGGCACTGTCTCTGACAAAGAGTTTGAAGAGGCAATGAAAAACTAATTTTTACACTGCGCTACGTTCGTGAAAACATCGCTCCACCGTTTTCTTTTCTTCTTTTTCATCTGCATGTTGTCCGCGTGCGGTGAACGGGATAAAAGTGTTTTTGAGGAAAATTTAGAGGCTAAAAAATTCTTCCCGGAAACAGTTCTTCGTTTTCTTGAAAAAAAGGAAAACGTGGTGCTATTAAATCGATACAACGCTGTTGTCATAGAAATAGAAAACGCTGCGAATGCCCTCCGTGTGGAACGCAAGCGCGAGTTCCCGACACAAGAAGAAAAGGTGCGAAGCGTGGCGGAAAGCGAGAAAAAGTTAGCCGCTCTTTCGTTTCAAAGAGCAGCGATTGTCCGAGGTATAGCCGATGTCTATCTCGGTAAGGAAAAGCCGCCGCCGCGTCTGCCCGATTTGCCGTGGTATTCTCCGCTTATCCCATACAAGAATAAAATCACGTGCGGTGTCCTCCTTGTCTTGTTTATTGTTATTTGGCTTCGCTTCCGGCGTCCTAAAGTTTCCGTTCCTCCTCCCCTTCCCACTATTCGAATAGATTCCGTTCCTGCGCCGCTGCCAAGCCCGTTCGCGTCTCGGTCTGCGCCGTTGGCGTCTGCCGTCGAACCGCCTTTCAGTTCGCCGCCAAAAAGTAACCGCGAGATGGTGCTCGCTTATGCCTATCATTTCCAAGAAACGGCAAAACGTTGCTCTTCTCCAAAAAAAGAAGTGATCGACAATTTTAACCGCGAACATTTGCGGCCTCTGAATGACCGAAAAGAGGAAGTCTCACTCGAACTTGTGCACGCTGTCCTCCGCCGTTTTATCAGCGAAACCTCCGCCGATCCGATTCTCCCTCACGAATGGAATCCTTCTTCATTGGAAAAACTCAAATGTTATGATCCGCAAAGTCCTCTTTTCCCGTCCGCGCCCGCGCTTGGGAAGAAGAAAAAATGAGTCTTTTATGACACCGTTTCCTTTGGGGATGTCGGAGGAAAAATGGCATTTTACTTGTTGATTGGGTGAGACTGGTCTTGTCGTTTTCGGGATTCTCGGCAAACACGGGGGTATGAATTTCATAGACAGCCATTGTCATCTTGCGGCGTTTGCTCGCGAAGGTTCTCTTGAAGCGGTTTTAGGGCGTGCGGCGGGCGTCGGCGTTGTCGCGATGGTCTGCGTTGGCACGGAGCCGGAGGACTGGGCGCTGTATCGCGAACTTGTTCGGCAACAGCGTGGGGTGCTTTACTATACGGTTGGCTTGCACCCGTGTTCGGTAGGGCAGGGGTGGCGAGAGGCGGTTGCGGCGTTGCCGGCATATTTTGAGCGGGATTTGCGTCCGGTGGCGATTGGGGAAATTGGTCTTGATTATTTTCACTTGCCGAAGGACGAAGCGGCTGCCGAGGCGGTCAAGGCGGAGCAACGGGCGGCGTTTCGCTTCCAACTCGAACTTGCCCGAACGCTTGGCACGCAGGTAGTCGTCCACTCGCGCAAATCGTTTTTTGACTGTGTGCGCGAAATCGACGCAAGCGGCGTGGATTGGCGCAGGGTAGTTTTTCACTGTTTCAGCGAGGGACCGGAGGCGATGCGGGAGTTGAACAGACGGGGCGGGCGCGGTTCGTTCACGGGGATTTTGACTTATCCGAATGCCCGAAGTATCCCCGCGGCTGCGGTAGAGCAAGGGATAGAACGGTTTATGCTGGAGACGGATGCGCCGTATCTCTCGCCTCAAGCCGTGCGTGGTCTGCGAAACGAGCCGGCGCATCTTGTCCACACAGCGGCGGCAGCTGCGCATTTTTTCGGTGTTTCTGTTGAGGCGCTCGCTGCTGCTGCCACACGGGCGACGCGGGAGTTTTTTGGGCTTGGTTCTGATCTTTTGTAATTGGAGGAAAACGACATGCATGGAATTCTAAGCATCGTAGCCACCCCACTCGGTAATCTCGGTGACATTTCGGAGCGTGCCCAGAATGTCCTGCGCGAAGCCGATCTCGTTGTTTGCGAGGACACGCGTGTCTCGGCTATTTTGCTGCGGCATCTTGGCGTTTCGCGTCCGTTAATGTCTTGCCATGAACATAATGAACGCCGCGTCGCACCGCTTATCGCCGATCGGGTGGCGGCGGGTGAAAAGGTGGCGGTGATATGCGATGCGGGCACTCCCGGCGTGAGTGACCCAGGTTTTCGTGTGGTGCGTGAATGCCATCGGCGGGGTTTGCCGGTGTCGCCCGTGCCCGGTCCGTGTGCATTTGTCGCGGCATTAGTGGCGTCGGGGTTGCCGACGAACGCCTTTCGTTTCTGCGGGTTCGCGCCGCCAAAGTCTGCAGCGCGGGTTCGTGTGTTAGAGGGCATTCGCGAGGCAGACGAAACGGTCATTTTTTATGAGTCGTGTCACCGCATTGAAAAATTTGTGCAAGAAATAGTGACCGTGCTTGGCGAGGAGCGCGTGATTTGTGTGGCGCGGGAGCTAACAAAAATCCATGAAACAATCCTGACGGGGACCGCTGCGTGGGTCAGGTCGAGTCTCACCGGAAACAATATGCGGGGCGAATTCGTTGTCATCGTCGCACCCGTCGAGTTTGTCCTCTGAAATGAAAACCAACCGGAAACGCCGCCATGTTAAACATCTTCCATGCCATTCAGCACGAACGTTTTTTCGAGTTACCCGACGCGGACAAGTCCGGCGTGCTGGAGTTTCTTGCGCAGCGCATCGGAGATGTTTCTTGCGCAGGTGTGGTTGAAGAAATTCAGCAGCGCGAGCAGGAGTTTAACACCGGTATCGGCGGTGGCGTAGCGGTTCCGCACGTGAGAACGATTGGCGGCGACGGGGAGATTCGCTGTGTTGTCGGTTGGTCGGCGCAAGGGATAGATTATGGTGCGGTGGACGGGAGACCAGTGCACCTTATCGTCATGTATTATATTCCTGATTTGCAACGAGATGCCTATTTGAAGGAGATAGCCGGTCTCGTGAAAATGCTGGTGCGGCACGATATTTTCACGGCATTGGCGGTGGTGCCGGATTTGGCAGCAGCGCGGTGCCTCCTGCTTTCGTGGGAGGGAAACCGGTAGCCGAGACAGCCGCAATCGTGCTGAAAACGGGGGCGCGGTTTTCCTGCATGGGAGATTTCCAACTTGGCATTAACTTGGGAGTTGAGCGGCGTGAAAGAAAACGGCACATTGCGCCGTGAAAAACCCGTGCCCTGCGCGGGTCTGCGTATGAATTTCCTTCCCTTTACCATTTACCTTTCTTTCGCCGGTGCGCTGCTCACATGGATAGTTGGGACGCGTTCGGCGGCTATGGCGCGTTGGGTCGCGCTGGCGTTTGCCGTGGGAGGTGCGTTGATCGCGTTGTTCGCCGCATTTAATTTCATGCCTGCCGCCGACGGGGAGCCGCTGACGCTTGCGCGGGCGAGCTGGTTTAGTTTTGCGAAATACCATCTCGCCGTGGACGGGTTGAGTCTGGTTCTCGTGCTGCTTACGGGGGTGGCGGCGACTGCGGGGGTTTTGTTTTCGTGGAATGTCGCGCATCGCACAGGCGATTTTTTCGCGCTTTTTCTGGTGCTCATCGGCGGCGTCTATGGCGTGTTTTTGAGTGCGGATGCGTTTTTGTTCTTCGTATTTTATGAGATAGCGATTGTGCCGAAGTATTTTTTGATCGCCGTGTGGGGTTCGGACAGCCGCGAGTATGGGGCAATGAAGCTCGTGCTGTATTCCTTTGCTGGAAGCGCACTTGTGATGGCGGGGTTAGTCTGGGCGTGGGCGGCGTCCGGCGGGGGCAGCTTTGATTTGACGGCATTTATTGCGCAAACGCGCCTCCTTCCGGCGGAGGTGCAGACGGGGGCGTTCGCCCTTGTATTCGGCGGGTTTGCGGTTCTTGCGGGCATGTTTCCTTTTCACACATGGGCGCCGACTGGGCACGTGGCTGCGCCGACGGGGGCGTCAATGTTGCTTGCGGGCGTTGTCATGAAGTTGGGTGCCTACGGGTGTTTGCGGGTGGCTTTGCCCGCGTTTCCAGAAGGATTTGCAAATTTACAGTCGGTCATAGCGGTATTGGCTGTCGCTGGTATCCTCTACGCTGGGCTGGCGGCACTGGTTCAAAACGATTTCAAGTTCGTTATCGGATATTCGAGTGTGAGTCACATGGGTTTCGTATTGTTGGGGATAGCGGCGGCGACGCCGTTGGCATTGTGCGGGGCGGTGTTGCAGATGTTTTCGCACGGGATTGTGGCGGGGCTGTTGTTCGCCGTCGTGGGGCGCATGGTTTACGAGCGGACGCACACGCGCGATTTGGCGGAATTGGGGACTTGGCACTTGGCTCGCCTGATGCCGTTTGCTGCGGTGGTGTTTGTGTTGGCGGGGCTGGCTTCGATTGGCGCACCGGGGTTCAGCGGGTTTCCAGCGGAGTTTTCAATACTGGCGGGGACGTGGCAGCACAGCCCGCTTTGGGCATTGCTGGCGGCGGTGGGAATCCCGATTGCGGCGGCGTTTACCCTGCGGGTCGTGCGTGCGGCGTTTTTTGGACAACCAAATAGCGATGCCTCCGCCGGTGCCCCGATTGAGCGTCATTTGCCAGAACCGGTGACTCTTCCCGAAAAGGTGGGCGCGGCACTGTTGATCGGCGCAAGCGTCATAGTGGGGATTTGTCCCGGTTTGTTGATCGACTGGATTGTTCCGGCGCTTGCTTCGCCTCTCATGCAAATTTCCACACAGGGAGGTGTCCGGTGAACCACGTGTGGCTGCTTTACTTTTTCCCTGTGGAGGCGGCACTTACGTTTGGTGTCCTCGCCGTGCTTTCCGTGGATTTGCTGCTCCGACGCCGGGGAGTGTCCAGCGAACGGCGTGCCTGGGTTTCCACCGGAATCGGGATAATGGCACTGGGTGCTGGGGGTGTGCTTCGGATTTTGGCGCAACGAAGCCTGACGACTTTGTTCACAAATAATGCCCCGATTCGTATGCCGGGAGTGGATGGTCTCATGTTTGTGGCTGATGATTTTAGCATACGCGGCACTTTTATCATTTTGGGTTTAAGCGGGTTATCGTTGATACTGGCACGCGGCGGGGTGCGGTTGAGAAACACCGCCGAATATGTCGCATTGGTGCTGTCCGCCAGTGCGGGCTTTACCCTGATGACGGCGGCGAATCACCTGCTCGCGATTTTTCTCTCAATAGAATTGGCGAGCCTTTCCCTCTACATTCTCACCGCGTTTAACAAGAGAAATCCCGATTCGGCGGAGGCGGGTTTGAAGTATTTTTTCTACGGAAGTGTGGCGGCCGCGTTTTTACTTTTCGGTTTCAGCCTGCTTCACGGGAGCACGGGCGCGATGACCTTGCCCGCCATTGCGGATGCCTTGGCAAAGGGCGCCTTCTCGCACGCGTTCCTGCTGCTGCCCATTGCGTTGGTAATGATTTTTACGGGGTTCGCTTACAAGACGGCGGCGGCACCGTTTCATCTTTGGGCACCAGACGTTTACCAAGGCGCGCCGCCCGCTTGTGCCGCGCTCGTTGCGTCGGCGTCCAAGGTGGCGGGGTTCGTGTTGGTGGCGAGGTTTCTTGCGTGGATGCCGAATTGGTTTCCGGATTCTGGCAAGTTGTCGAATCACCCGCATTCGGAACTGTTTTTTTGCTGGTTCTGGGTAATGGTGGTGTTCATAGCGGCGTCGCTGTTGCTTGGTAACCTCGTCGCGCTGGTACAAAAGAATCTGCGGCGTTTGCTTGCTTACTCCGCCATTGCCCACGCCGGGGTGTTGTTATTGGCAGTGGTTTCGAGCGGAGCGGCAGATGCGGGCAACGACCCGGTGTATGTCGCTTCTGCCGTCGGCATTTTGAGGGGCGGGGACGTGCTGCTGTTTTACCTGATTGGATATGGTTTGGCGACGGCTGGGGCGTTTGGCGTTGTAGCCGTGTTGGACAACAACGGCGGATGTCGGGAAATTACCGACTTGGCAGGACTGCGCCAACGTTCGCCGTTATTGGCAGCGTGCTTGGGCGTCTTCGTGCTTTCTCTGGCGGGGATACCGCCACTGGCGGGCTTTCTCTCGAAGTTCGTCGTGTTTTTGCAGGCGGCAAAAGCAGCATTGCAAAACCCAGAGTTTCGACCGCTTCTCTGGCTCGTGATTCTGGCGGTAGTGATAAGCGCGGTCGCACTATATTATTACCTGCAAATTTTGAAGGCAGCCTTTGTCACGCCGGCGCCAACAGAGCGAGACAGCCCCGGCATTAAGAAAATTCAGACGCCAATTCCTGTCGCACTCGCCTTGGTGCTGACCGCCATTGCCCTGATCGTGTTGGGTATCGCGCCGGGGATTTTGCTGCCATAATCTGTTTTTGCCCAACGAAATACTCGCCGTCCGAAATAGCACAAGTGGCGTTAATGACAACTGAGACGAACAAGCGCGGGGCGATCGGGATGTTTGATTCCGGGGTGGGCGGGATGAGTGTTTTTGAAGAGGTGACAGCGTTGATGCCCAATGAATCGGTGGTTTATTTTGCCGACACGGCGCATTGCCCGTATGGCGGGCGGAGCGACAGGGAAGTGGTGGGCTTTTGCGAGGAAGTTTCGCATTTTTTAACGGGGCTTGGGTGCAAGTTGATTGTGGTGGCGTGCAATACGGCGACAGCCGTGGCGATTGACGGCTTGCGGCAGCGTTTCGTCGGGGTGCCCTTTGTCGGAATGGAACCGGCGGTAAAACCTGCGGTGAAAGAATCGCGCTCCGGCGTGATTGGGGTCTTGGCGACGACCGGGACCTTTCGCGGACGCTTGTTCAGGGAAACGCTGGCGAGACATGCGGGATCGGTGAGAGTGATTGAGGCGGATGGCGCGGGGTTGGTGGAATTAGTGGAGGCTGGAAAGGGAGATTCGCCGGAAGCCGACGCACTGCTGCGCGAACGTCTCGCGCCCTTGCTCGCCGCTGGAATTGACAGCCTTGTGCTGGGCTGCACGCACTACCCGTTTTTGAGCGCGGCGATACGGCGGGTCGCAGGCGAATCGGTGACGTTGATTTCCACCGGCAAAGCCGTAGCGCGACGCGTGCAACAATTGCTTTTAGAACGCGGATTAGCCGCCGAAGCAGATACAGTGGCGACACACTGGTTTTACGCATCGGCACCCTCTCCGGTATTGGAAGCGAGGGCAGGAGCAACAGTGCGAAGAGGAGGGGAGGGAAGAGAGGAGAGAGGAGAGGGGGAAAGGAAAAGACCCAAAGGGGCGGCTCTAATATAGCCCAGGGCAACGCCTTGGGCTGTTGGCATTAGGATGCATGTTGGCGCGGGTGAGACAGAATGCGGCATTTCGCCCGCGATAACCGTCGTATTCACCTGCTCGCCAAGGAATTGGCTCGCGCAAAATTCCCGCGTTATTCTAACGCGCCCTACCTTTCTGCGACGCGTCAGTTTCGCACATTTTCCGAAAAAACATCTTGCGTAGTGGCGGGAAAGCGGTTTTCACGTGCGGGGAAGGCTCTTGTCTTGAGTTGAACAACAATAACAACGCTGCTGCGGCGCGGAAGTGTGACCGAGGTGATTTTTTCGCGTGTTTCCCGTCGCCGTCGCGCCCTCCGTCCTCTGCCGCTGGTCGTGCGGACACGGACGTGCGTCAGTTTCACGCATTTTCCGAAAAAACATCTTGCGTGG
>JAISZI010000108.1 GCA_031269335.1 Puniceicoccales bacterium | reverse complement strand
CTCAGCTACCGCCGCCGCGCCACTGCGGCGGGCTTCGCTTCACACGCTTGGCTGCCGCCTGAACCAGACCGAGACCGCCCTCTTGCGCGATAGACTCACCCGCGCAGGCTACACGATTGTTCCTTTCGGCGAATGCGCCGACCTCGCCGTCATTAACACGTGCGCCGTTACACGGCTTGCCGCCGCTAAGTGCCGCAAAATCATCCGCCAATTCACTACTGCCAACCCCCGTGCCTACACCGCCGTCGTCGGCTGCTATTCGCAGCTCGGCGCGAAAGACCTTGCCGCCATCCCCGGCGTCGATCTCGTCCTCGGCAATAACGACAAGCTGAACCTCCTCGAATACATCGGCAATGGCACGAAAAACCCAAATCCGATTATCGTGTGCGAGCGCATTTCCCGCCGAAATTTCTCCATCCCCTTCGCAGGCGGGTCTCCCTTTAACAAACGCGCCAATATCAAGGTGCAAGACGGATGCGACTTCGGGTGCTCCTTTTGCGCCATTCCGCTTGCCCGCGGACGCGCCCGTTCCCGCGATTTCGCCAATATCCTCGACGAGGCACATTCCCTCGCTTCACGGGGCGTCTGCGAACTGGTCATCACGGGCGTCAACATCGGTGTTTACGCCGCCGCCGGACACAGCTTCACCGACGTTGTGGACGTGCTCGCTGAAGTGCCGGGCATCTCCCGCATCCGCATCGGCAGCATTGAACCGGCAACCGTTCCAGAAGGCATTATAGAACGCATGGCTGACCCCGCGCATCCGCTCATGCCCTCGCTCCATGTCCCCCTGCAATCCGGCTGCGCACGCATCCTGCACGACATGCGCCGCCACTATACCAAAGAAGATTACACCACCTTCGTCCGTGAAGCACTCGCCCGTGTCCCAGGCCTATGCCTCGGCACCGATATCATGGTCGGTTTCCCCGGCGAGACAGACACGGAGTTCGCCGAGACTTGCACCTTTTTCGAGGAAACACCCTTCGCCTACGCACACGTCTTCACCTATTCTGAGCGCGAAGGTGCCTCTGCCGCCCGCCGTGCCGATCCTGTGCCGGTGCCTATCCGCCAGCAACGCAGTGTCTTTCTCCGACGGCTCTCCGCAGCACGCCACCACGAATTTCTCTCCGCCCATGTCGGCCGCACCCTGCGCGTGCTCTTTGAAGACCCGGGCGAAAATTACTGGCCGGGATTGACCGAGAACTACCTCCGCGTACGCATCCCCTTTTCCCAAACCACTGGACGCGATCTCACCAACCAGACCGCCCGCGTGCGCACCACCTTCGCTCACGCTAATTTTCTTGAAGCCTCCCTGCTTGATTGACGCCTCCCCTTGCGCCCAAACCACTTTGATTGTTGCCGCCCGCACCGCCCCCGTTTCATGCTACTCCCCACAGACTTTCATCATGTCCAACGCGCTCGACATCCAAAATCTGAACGTTTCCGTTGAGGAACGCCAAATCCTGAAAGACTTTTCCCTCCTTGTCCCGAAAGGCGAAGTCCATGCCATCATGGGACCCAACGGCACGGGCAAAAGCACCCTCGCCAAAGCACTCGCAGCCCACCCCGAATACACCATAACAAGCGGCACCGCACTGCTCGACGGAGAAGATATCATCGGTAAATCACCGGATTCCATTTCGCGTTCCGGCCTCTTCGTCGCCTTCCAATACCCCAGCGAAATCCCCGGCGTCACCATCGCTAACTTCATTCGCGCCGCCCTCGTCGCCCGCCAGCCAAAAGGCACCCCCTTCAGCGCCCGCGACTATTACCAAAATCTTTACCAAAAAATGGACGCCCTGAAAATGGACCGCAATTTTACCGCCCGCACCGTCAACGAAGGCTTTTCAGGCGGCGAAAAAAAGCGTTGCGAGATACTCCAGCTCATGATGCTCCAGCCAAAGTATGCCATATTGGACGAAACAGATTCCGGCTTGGACATAGATGCCCTGCGTATCGTCGCCGACGGCGTAAACGCCCTGCGAAGCCCAGACATCGGCATCATCGTCATTACCCACTACCAACGCCTCCTCGAATACATCGTGCCCGATGTCGTGCACGTAATGTATGACGGACGCATCGTGCGCACCGGCGGCAAAGAACTCGCCCTCGAACTCGAAGCCAAAGGCTACGACTGGGTGAAACAATGACGCCGCAGTAGGGCAGACCTGACTCTGCGGCGCGGCACCAAGTTAGCCCAAGACGTTGCCCTGAGAAATCATTAGAGCCGCCCCTTTGGGGCTTCTGATTTTTTTGGTTCCCAAATACCCTCGCCGATTTACTGGCGGCGGGCGCGAGGCATCGGTCCGATTCCGGATTAGGGTTTGGCGGCGTGCACGAGTTTTTGGATGGCGTGTCGCAGGTCGTCGAGGCCGGTGCCGGTGGTGCAAGAGATGGGGACGATGGTTTCGGGGTGTTTTTTTTTGAAGGCGGCGAGATTTTTTGCGGCGGCGGGGATGTCCATTTTGTTGGCGACGATGAGGCGTTTTTTTTCGATGAGGGCTGGGGAGTAGCGTGCGAGTTCGTCGAGGAGGTTTTTGTAGTCGGCGGCGGGTTTGCGTCCGTCCACGCCGGCCATATCGAGGAGGAGGAGGAGGAGGGGGCAGCGTTCGATGTGGCGGAGAAATTCGTGTCCGAGGCCTTTGTTTTCGCTGGCTCCTTGGATAATGCCGGGGATGTCGGCGAGGAGGATTTTTTCGTCTTTTTCTTCGTAATAGATGACGCCGACGTTGACGTGGAGGGTGGTGAAGGGGTAGGGGGCGACTTTGGGGGTGGCGTGGGTGAGTGTTCGTGTGAGGGTGGATTTGCCTGCGTTGGGGAAGCCGACGAGGCCGACGTCGGCAATGGTTTTGAGGATGAGGCGGAAGGTGCCGATGGCGCCGGGTTTACCGGGTGTTGTTTTGCGGGGAGCTTGGTTGACGGAGGTTTTGAAGTGGTTGTTGCCGAGACCGCCTTTGCCGCCGGGGAGGAGGATGATTTGTTCGCCGTGTTTGGTGACTTCGGCGACGAGGCGTTCGGTTTCGGTGTCAAAGACTTGGGTGCCTGGCGGGAGGGAGAGAATGCAATCGTTGCCGTTGGCTCCGTGTTTGTTGCGTCCTTCGCCGGGGGCGCCATTTTGGGCGTTCCAGTGGGGTTGGAAGCGGTATTTGGAGAGGTCGTTTTCGTTTTCGTCGCAGAGGAGGACGATGTTGCCGCCGTTGCCGCCGTCGCCGCCGTCGGGGCCGCCTTTGGGGATGAATTTTTCGCGGCGGAAACTCAGGCAGCCGCGACCTCCGTTGCCTGCGCGTGGGAAGATGGTCGTCTCATCTGTGAACATGATTGGTGAAGCTTTTTTTCTTTGAAGGAGAGGGTGGGAGGGTTGCCGGGTGGGTTGGTGGAGAAAAGCAAAAAGGGCGGGGGTGTTATTCGTCGTCGTTTTTGTGGCGTCCGTGGCGGAGGATGTCCCAGAGGAGGTAGAGGGTGAAGCAGAAGGCGCAGGCGTAGCCTGTCATGCCGAGGCTGGGGGGGAATTCCCAGAGGTTTTGCTGGCCGCGGACGAGCAGGGAGGAGCCGACGAGGAGGGCGGCGACTATGACGGCGAAGACGAGGCGGTTGACGGCGATCTCCACGGTGCGGCGGAACTGGTCCATGCCGATGTGGGCGACATTTAGCGAGGCGTCGCCATTTTCCAATTTTTGAAGGAAGCGGCTGAAGGTGCTTGGGATTTCGCGGATTTGGGCGAGGTTGGAGGCTATTTCCCAGTAGCCGAGTTTGGCGAGTGTGCGTGGGCTCCAGCGTTCGACGCGTAGTTTTTGGAGGAAGTTTCGGGCGTGGATTTGCAGGTCGAAGTCTGGGTCGAGGCGGCGTCCTGACTCTTCAATGGCGAGGACGGCTTTGGCGAGCAGGGTGTAATCTTGGGCGAAGGAGATGCCGTGGCGGGCGAAGACGCGCAGGAGGTCTATCATGGCGCGGCCAAATTCGCCGGGTGCTTTGGCGAGGTTGCGGTGGCGGCGCAGGACTTGTCCGATCTCTATTTCGAGTTTTGCGCGGTTGAGGCGTTTTGTGACGCTGTCGGAAGAGAGTGCGTGGAGCACGCGTTCGGCGTCTTGTCCTGCGACGGCTGCGAAGAGGTCTGCGAGTCTGTAACGCATTCGGCGGGTGAGGTTTCCTGCGATGCCCCAGTCGATCATGCAGAGGCGTTTGTCCGGGGTGATGAGGATGTTGCCTGAGTGTGGGTCGGCGTGAAAAAAGCCGTCGAGGAAAATTTGCCGGAAGACGGAGCGGGCGCCGGCGGCGGCGAGTTTGCGTGCTGTTTCGGTGGGGATGCGGGTGTCGCCTGGGGGGTGCCCTTCGATCCATTCGGAGACGAGTAGGCGGGCGGTCGAGCGTGCCTCGAAGACGTATGGCGCGAAGACTTCGGGGAAGGGGTTAATGGCGTTAAAATGGGCGGTGTTGCGTGCTTCGGTGAGGAAATCCAGTTCTTGGAGGAGGCCTTCGGCGGCTTGCGTTATGATGGTTGGCAGTGAGAAGGGGCGTAGTTCGGGGAAGCGTTCGTGGGCGCGTTGCGCGAGCCAGGCGATAATTTCGAGGTCGGCGCGCATGGCCCGGCGCACGCCGGGGCGTTGTATTTTTACGGCGACGGGCGTGTTGTTTTCTTTGAGGAGTGCTTTGTAAACTTGTCCGATGGAGCCGGATGCGACGGGGGTTGTGTTGAATTCGGCGAAGTGTTCGTCGATGCCTCCGCGTAGTTCGGCGGTGAGCACGGGGAGCATTTTTTCCCACGGGAGGGCGGTTACGTTATCGCGCAGGCGGCCGAGTTCGGTGGTGAGTTTTTCGGGGAGGATATCGGTTCGTGACCCGGCGATTTGGGCGAGTTTGACGAAGGTTGGTCCGAGTTGTTCGCAGGTGACTCGGATGCGTTGCCAGAGGGTGAGGTTTTGAGCCTGGATGGGGATAAATCGGGCGAGCCACGACGAGGGTGCGTCAACTTGTTCCAGAAATTCGAGGAAGCCGTTTTTGATGAGGACGCCGAAGATTTCCTTTGCGCGCACGACGTTTTTGAAGAGGGCGAGGGTTCTGATTGGCGAGGAGCGCGGCGTCATTGGCGGCAGCGGTTATGAGGGGCGCGGCGTGATGCGTGCGGGGGCACTTCGGGACGCCATCCGACCCTGTGTGCGTGGAGGAAAAACAGAGGCGGGGATCGCATGGGGGCGGCGCGTGTCAGCTTCCCTCGGTGCTGGGGTAGGCGTCGTTGGGCGATCCGGCGGAGGTGAGCTGTGTCCGCAGGGCGGCTTGTTCCAACACGGTGATCCGTGCCTCTAATGCCGCCAGTTCGGAGCGGTGGGCGAAGGGCGCTTTTTGCGCAAAATCCGACACTTTTTGCGTGAGGTCGCCCTTTGTCTTTTCCCAGTGCGTCGTTCCGGTATCGACGAGTTTTTCGGCGAATCCTTTGGCTTCGTCGGGAGTGATTTTGCCTTTTTCGATCCAGTCGTGGAGCGCGTTTTCAATGATTTCTTTGGAGACGATGACTGCGCCGAGGCCGGCGAGAAGTGTTTTTTTCACGGTGTGTATCATGGTTGCTTGCGATTGAGTGGTTTGCGGAAAGGCGGAGTGGGGCGGATCAATCGATTGTAAATAATGCGCCGCCGAGCCGGTGGAACTCGAGTGTCCCCGCTTCTTGCGATGCGGCGGTATTTGAGGCGGGGACAACGGTGCCGTTCTGTCTTGCCCGCAGCGGGCGGTGACAGAAAAGGTCGCGGAAGTTTTTGTAGAAGGAGAGCAGCTCTTCGCGGCTGCTCACGGAGAAGTCAACCGTCTTGGCGTGCGTTACGGTGGGGTAGGTTTTCAGGACGAGGTTGGCGGTCGCACGTTTTGCGGCGTCTTGGACTTTACGTTCGGCATCGGCGATGCTGGGAGGGATTTCCGGCACGGAGGGCGGGGTGATGGCATTATTCGTTACGTCGCCGACGGCGGCGGCGGTTTCGTCGGCGTGTCGTTTCGCATCGTCGGCGGAATAAGGACGTGAGGAATAGATGCGCAGCAGCTTGTCTCCGCCTACCAAATCGATGTCAACTTCGCTGACAAAGAGCGCACCCGTGGTGTATTCCTGGAAGGAAATGGAGGCGACGAGGTCGGCGCGTCCGTAGAATTCTTGGACGGTTCCGTTAACGCGGATACCGAAGATGTTAGGGTTTTTGACACCGGCTATTTGCACCCTTGCGGCAGAGGCGACGTCGGACATCGTGGCGAGCGCGACGGCGAGAGCGGAAAGGCGAAGTAAGGTTTTGCGGAGGACAAGAGCACTCATGGTGGTGCGCAGTGTGCGGGTTTGCCCGCGTTTGTCAAAGAAAACCTCTGCGTATTTGCGCCTGGCTGATGCGGTCGGGTCGGCGGCGTTCATTTTGCAGCTATTCCAGTGTCGGCCACACGATTTTACCGCCCAGCTGCGCGATGCCGCCTTCGCGTTCATAAACGCCGTAGAAGGGCGAGACGCAGTCGAGCCAGAGGGCAATGCGCTCCATTTCTTCTTTGGAAAGTTTTACGCCGCCGTGTCCGTTTTTCAGCATTGGGTAAAGTTTGGAGGCGCGGGCGCCGAATTTTCCGGGGTAGGTGCGCAGGGGGTTCCCGTAGGAATAGAAACCAAATTTCGGGACTAAATTATTATAGGATGCGAACCAGTTGGATTTCAGGGGATGTTTCCCGAGGTTGACGGCTTTTGTTTTACCTTTGGCGCGGGCGTCGTCGTGGCATTTTACACAGTGTTTATCCAATATCGGCTGGACGAGGCGCGGGTAACTGAACGGGCGGGCGTCGGGATGGGCGGGTTTTATTGTAGAAGGTTTGCGCTGGAAGGCTTTTGCGTTGTGGGCTGGGGCACGGATCGCGGAGGCGGTTTGCTCATGGCAACCTGTGCAAGAGAGCGTCTCGCCGTCGTGAAGATAAATCGAGCTGCGCATGGATTGAACGGCGAGTCCATTTTCGTCCAAGGCTTGCAGGAGAAATTCGCGGCGCGGCGGGACTTCAAAGAATGCGCTGCCGTCTTCTTCTACGGGCACCGTTCCGAGCACATGGCGCGCCAAGACGACGGAGTCGGAGCTGGAGGGTTCGCGGAAGCCGATTTCGTGCGGTCGGTTTCCCGATGGCACGGACATCGGGAGGAGTTGGATGACGCGCAAGGCCTTGATTTTTACGTTTTCCGGGAAGGGGAAAATGGTCTGATAGGTGTTCGTGACGAGGACGCGCCCTTTTTCTAATTTATCGAGCTTGGCGCGTTCGGGTAGGAGATAAGGTTGGTGCTCAATGTTAGGGGAAATTTGTTCCGGTTGGACGGGTGGACGCGGGCGGGATCTAACGGGCATGGGGGAGAGGCTGCCAATTTCGGGGTCGCGATAAACGAGTTCTTTATTTCCAAAAGCGTCCACGAGATAAATGCCATAATTGCCCCGTTTGTAAGGTCTTCCTTCGGTGCCGCCAGTCATGTCAAAGTCGGCAACGGCGAGATAGTATTTTTCGGAAAGCGGCCACGGTGTGCCGTAGATTTGCTGTCCGCCCTGCGATTCGGGGAAATCTACGTCGGGCGTGATTCGTTTTACGGGTGCCATCGCGTTGTCGTCTTCGACGCGTGGGTCAACGAGCACGAGCGAGCCAAAGGCTTGCCCGTGGTGGGGGGCAGCGGTGGCGATGTATTTGGGGGAACCCGGGATGGAGCGGCAATCTAACTCCATGTCGGGGCGTTTGTTGCGTGGGGCGAAGTTGCCGTGGACGTGCCGCGTGCCGCGCCCGTCGAGTGTGGTTATCCAAGGCTGGTGCGCGGTGCAGCCGTGGCGGTCTGGATAATCCCAGCGGGTGTAAAGAATGCGTCCGTCATTGGTGACGCTGGGCTGCCATTCGTTTGTTTCGTGATAGCTTAAACAACGCATTTTTGTGCCGTCGGGGTTCATGTCAAAAAGCGTGTAAGTCGGGCACACGCGCCCACAACGCAAGTAGCCGCCGCGGCGTTCTGTGATAAACGCGAGGCGTCCGTTGGGCAGCCAGCAGGGATCGAAATCATTCCACGTGCCGTCGGTTATTTGGCGCAGATCGGAGCCGTCGATATTACTTGTAAAAATGTGAAAACTGCGCCCTTCGTGCCAGTGCCCGCGAGTCGGATCGGTGTGGAAACGGTGTTTTTTATCGCCGACGCATTCGACGTATGCGAAAGCGAGTCTTTTTCCGTCAAAGGAGATGTCCGGAGAGAGAAACGAACCGGTGGAAAGTTTCGTTCCGGCGAGGCGACCGGATTGGACGACGGAGTCTTTGAAGACGTCTATGATTTGCTGGTCACGTGCGTTTTTTGCGAAAGGGTTTTTTAAGATAAAAATTCCGCCACCGGCGGGGAGTGTCGCGCCGTAGAATTGGTCGCACATGTGGCTGTAAGTGGAGCGGTGTTTTTTGACAAAGAGCAGACTGTCAAAATTCAACAAGGGGTTGGAGAAAACAATTTCGCGGCGGAGTGCGCGTATTTTAACAAAGACATCGACGCGCTTTTTTTTGTCGTCAACGCCGGTGGCATCCGCCTCTTTTTTCAGCGAGGCGAGACGCGTTCCGTAGAGCGTAAAATCCGGCGCGGGATGCTCGTTCTTCAAGTCGTTATAGACCGCCTCCGTCCGGCGCAATAATACGTCGAGCGGGTCGCGGTCGGATTCAAGGATAAGGGATTCGCGGAGAAAGGTCTCCGGGGCTATTTTTGCGAAGCGTTTTTTTTGCCGAAGTTCGCGGGATAGGCGGTTGTATTCGGCGATGTTTTCGGAGTCTGTATTTCCTTCGTAATCACCGAAGATGTCGCTGGGATTTTTGGCGAGAAACACCGCAGTTTCGCAATTCAGCGAAAGTTCGGCGACGGAGGACATGGTCGTGTCACCGGTTTGAGCGGCGAGCACTTTTAAGATGAAATAACGCCCTTTTCGCGGAGAATCGAAAACGATGCTTTTGGGAACGACGGAGGAAGGCCTAAGGGGAAATTCGCCGAGGATGGCGTCGCCCGCAGAGGCGGGATCGTTGGCGACGTAAACCTCGTAACGGAGGATTTTGCCATTGTTGCAGGTGTCCTGCCGCGGCGTGACGGTAAAGCCTTTGATCGTGTAGGCGGCTCCGAGGTCAACGGTGAGCGTGTGCGGCAGGGGCTTGACGGGGTGCTTCGGATCAAAGTCGGAGTGCCACATTGTCTTGGTATCACCATCCATAGCGCGCCATGCTTCGTAACCAACGGCTTCGGAGTCTGCGCGGACGGCGACGGCGATTTTCTGCTTGGCTGCGGCGAAGGTGACCGGGACAAAAAGGACGGCGACGGCAATTGTCGCAAGAGTGCCGGCGATACTTTTTCTTATGAGTTGAAACTTGTTGGCTTTCACGAGATTGAAACAGTTGACAGGTTGTTAAAGTTCACTTGCCAGCGCGGAGACACAGCTTTTTTTGCAAAGTTCCATGCGGCGGCGAAAATTCGGACTTGCGAGCGCAGGCACATTTTGATTTCGCTTTTTGCGTGAAAGTTTTTTGCCCGTTTTCCCTCTCGCGCACGCTTGTTGCTGCGCTGTTCATTGCCATTTTTCCGTCCGCCGTCATGGTGCACGCCGCGCTTTTGCCTCAGGACATTTCCTGTGAAGGCATTTTTGAGGGCGACGCCGTAATTTGCGCCGACAGCAAACCGCGTCTCGGCTGGGTGTTCGCCGACGCCGGTCCGGACAAGCGTGGGCAACGCCAAAGCGCGTTCCAAGTTCTCATTGCTTCGTCAGGCGAAAATCTCGATGTCGGAAAAGGCGATGTTTGGGACAGCGGGAAGATTTTTTCCGATGAACAGAGTGCGTTTCCCGACGTTAAGTTTGCGCCTGACAAAAAGTATTTTTGGAAAATTCGTGTTTGGGACGAGACTGGTGCCCCGTCGGCGTGGAGCCATGCGGGGGTGTTTGCCAGTGCGCCCTCCGCTCTCGAATGGAAACGCGCCCAATGGCTTGGGCACGCTGTCAACGGGCTTGGGAAGCGCGATGGCGACCCTGCCCGCAACGCGCCGTGGTTGCGCAAGACGTTCGTGTTGGAAAAAGTGCCTGCTGGCGCGGCGCTTGTCCATGTCGCTTCCTTTGGCTATCACGAGCTTTATGTGAACGGAAAGCGTATTAGTGACACCGTTCTTGAACCCGCTGTGAGCAATCTGGCTGTGCGTGTTTTTTCGCGAACTTACGATGTTTCCCCTTTTCTACGCGCCGGTAAAAACACCATCGGGGTTTGGCTTGGGCATGGCTGGTCTGGTTATGGGGATTGGCTTGATATAAAGCGCGCAGGTTACCACGTTTCGCGCAGTCGGCATGGACCTGCGTTCCGGCTTTTATTTTCTGACGCTGGGATTGTTTCTGATGCCACATGGAAGACACGTCCGAGTTCTTATTCAAAGAATGGACCGTGGAGTTATTTTAATTTTGGCGGAGAGACTTATGATGCCAGAGAAGACATTCCAAATTGGGCGACGTCCGATTTTGATGATTCTTCATGGGTGTCGGCGGTGCCTCTTGAGAACGTAGGCGATGTTTCTCTTGATCCGCAATTGGTCTCGCCTAACCGCATTGTTAACCATTTTAACGCTGTTTCCGTGGAAAAAATTACAGAGCGAAAATGGCGGGTTGACATGGGGCGTGTTTACAATGGCTGGGTGCGTCTTCCATTGAAAGGGAAGGCGGGTTCCACCGTTATATTGCGTTATACAGACCGCGATCGCGGCGACGGGGCTGACTCTGAAAAAGAGTCGAGTTACGGGCAGGAAGACCGTGTTATTCTTAGCGGTGCCCCCGGCGGCGATATTTTTGAAAATCGTTTTAATTACCGCACGTTTCGCTGGCTTACTATTGAGAATGTTGATGTTCCGCCCGCCGCTGAGAAAATTACAGGAAAACTCATTCGTTCCAGTTATGGGCGCACAAGCGATTTTATTTCTTCCGATCCGCTTTTTACCCGCATAAACGGCACAATCGCGCACACTTACGAATGCCTGACGCTCGGCGGTTACATAGTGGATTGTTCTCACCGCGAACGCCTTGGATACGGAGCCGAAGGGCAGGCGAGCATGGAGGCGGGATTTTTTAATTTTAACCAGTTTGCTTTTTTCCGGAAGTGGCTTGGAGACTGGCGCGATGTCCTTATGAAGGACAACAGGATGCCAAACACAGCCCCGACTTCATGGGGCGGAGGCGGTCCGGCGTGGAAGATAGTTTGCGCCACCCTTCCTTGGCATCATTATATCCACTATGGAGACAAGCGTATCCTTGCCGAAAACTATGCTATGATAAAAGGTCATCTCGCGATGCTCCAAGACCGTTTTGAAAAAGACCCCAAAAAAGTTCTTCCTATTTTTAGCCGCGACATGTGGTATTATATCGGAGAGTGGTATTCTTCTCTTGGCATTGATCCTCCTGAAAAAAATCGCCCCATTCCCCATCGTCTCCGGCAGTTCTTTTCAAATTGTTATACCATTCACGGAATCCAGACCGCAGCCAAGATTGCTGGCGTGCTGGGAAAGCACGACGACGCTGCGGAGTTTACCCGTCTTGCCAATGTATTAAAAACAGCAGTTCACAAAGAATTTTATGACCCGATTACCGTCTCTTATGCTGGATGCAAGGAGCAGTCGTATCTCTCTTTGCCGTTGCATATCGGGTTGCCGCCACCGGAGGAACGGGATAAGGTCGAGGCGGCGCTGCTTCAAAACATTAAAGAAACGCATAAGGGGCATTTTACAACGGGAGTTTTAGGGTCGCAAATTCAACTCGAATATCTTACTAAAAACGGATATGACGACTTGATCGCCAATGCCTTTTCAAAAAGCGATTATCCCTCCTATGGCTATTTCTTTGAAAAAGGTTTAACGACTGTTCCAGAAGCGTGGAACATTATCGGCAGCGGTTCACGTTGCCACACTTCATTCCTTTCCGGAGGCGCATGGTTTGTGAAAGGGTTTGCCGGCATTCAACCCGATCCTGATATGCCCGGATTTAAGCATTTCTTTATCCGCCCCGGTGCCACGGACCATGCCCGTTTTGTGAAGGCGACGCATAAAAGTATTCGCGGAAAAATTTCGGTTTCATGGCAGAATGAATCCTCTAACACCGCCGGTAAAAAATTTGAGTTGAGAGCCGTTGTTCCGCCTAACACTACGGCGACTATCCGTCTGCCGTTAAAATACGGTGGAAAAATTACTGAAGGCGGAAAAGCAATCACCGTGGGCGCAGGCATTTTGAAAATCAATTTGCTGAAAAATAAGGGTGTAGCCGACATTACGGTCGGCAGTGGACATTATCATTTTGAGTGCAGCGGTGCATTTTAGACTTGCGCTTTTCCCCAACTTTGAAATCGTTGCTTCTGTCATGACAACTACCTTGAAAAGACAATCGCTAATCACAGTGCTCGCCCTTGGCATAATCGGCCTTTCCGGCTGTTGCGCTACTTCCACTCCACCGCCGGCACCGGTTTCGGCTTACGCGCCCTTCAAAGCTCTGCCCGCCGGTGAGCGTGTTAAAACCAGAGCGTATGCCGTAAAGGATTCTACGGCACCGTTCGCGCCACGCGAATTTACGCGCCGCGCCCTTGCCGATGAGGACGTTCTCATCGAAATTCTTTACTCCGGAATTTGCCATTCCGACATTCACACCGCCAACGCGGACTGGGGGACAGATCCCTCGCACTACCCGCTCACGCCGGGACACGAAATTGTCGGGCGCGTCGCCAAAGTCGGCAAGTCTGTTACGAAGTTCAAGGTCGGCGACATTGCCGCTGTCGGTTGCATGGTGGATTCCTGCGGTAGTTGCGGGCATTGCAAGGCCGGCGAGGAGCAGTATTGCGAAAAAGGCATGATACTCACCTACGACAGCGTTGATAAATACGGCGAAGTCACGCAAGGCGGCTACTCCAACAACATCGTTGTCAAAGAAAGTTTTGTGCTTTCAATTCCATCGGGAGTAGCACTGGAAAAAGTCGCGCCCTTGGTTTGTGCGGGCGTGACGACTTACTCTCCGTTAAAAAGCAACAAGGTCGGTAAAGGAACAAAGGTCGGCATCGCCGGTTTCGGTGGTCTCGGTCACATGGCTGTCCAATACGCCGTCAAAATGGGCGCGGAAGTCACCGTTTTTGACATTACCGACGCGAAAGCGGAGTGGGCAAAGAAGCTCGGTGCTGTCCGTTACGTGAACACGAAAAAAGGGTTCCCGAAAGATTTAGCGGCGAAGTTTGACATAATTCTTTCTACTATACCGTTTCACTATGACACCACGGATTACATGAAGCTGTTGAGGGTTGATGGTAATTTTGTCATCATCGGCTTGCCGGCAAATAGTGAGCGTCCGATCGTAAGGATCGATGGGATGTGGGGACGTCGCAGAGCCTACTGTTCGCTCATCGGCGGTATCCGCGAAACGCAAGAGGCATTGGATTTTTCCATTAAAAATAATATCTATCCATACGTGGAGGTTATTCCCGCCAGCCAAATAAACGATGCTTACAAGAAGGTCTTGGACGGCGATGTGCGTTTCCGCTTTGTAATCGATGGGAAGTCCTTCTGAGTGCCGCGGGTGCGGGTGTGGTCTGCGGCGAGGACAATGCTCCTTGTAGTCGCGCCCCGTTGGGGCGCGACTCCAGACCACGGCTATTCGACGCCGCCTCGGATTTTGCCGTCCCCACCACCCGCGCCCTCAAAGGGCGCGAACCCATGGCGAGGACAGTGCTTCTCGTAGTCGCGCCCCTCTGGGGCGCGGGGAGAGAGGGGGTCGCTGTCCGGCAGTTCCGCTACGCTTCACTGCCGGTTATTCACGTTATCCCCCGTTGGGGGAGCGCGAATGAAACGAGTGCGGATTACGAATCCCCCTCCGGGGAATGCGTTGTTGGCTTCGCCCCTTTTGTGTCTTCTGTGTTTTTTGTGGTTTCCCCAAATACCCGAGGCGTTGCCCTGACCGGCATTCGGATACGCCGTCAGCGCGGGCGGAACGGGGACAAACGAATTGACCTTTTGCGGAACAGTTGGAACATGGCGGCGTTTTATGAAAAACCTCTTTCTGTTTTTAGTTTTTTGCGCGTTGGTCGTTGGGTTTTCGGCGTGTCGGAATGTCATTCGGCTCGACCAAGACCGCGGTGAACCGGGCGTCCAAATCAACTAATTTTTGTATCATATGAGTCAAAAAAAACCGGATATGCCGCTTGTTGACGGCACTGATCTTTATTTCGGAATAGTTGCCGCCCGTTACAACAATGATCTTGTCGAGGCGCTTTTGGAGCGTGTGCGGGCGACGTTGCGTCAGTCGCGTGTGGGGGAAAGTTCGATAAAGGTGTTGCGTGTGCCCGGAGCGGCGGAGTTGCCTTATGTGGCAAACATGCTCGCGCAAACGGGTGAGTATGACTGCATTATCGTGCTTGGCGTCATCGTGAAGGGCGACACGAACCATGACCGCGTGCTTGCGAATAGCACGGCACTTTCGTTGCAAGGGATTGCGATGCAAACGGAGGTGCCCGTCATTAACGGCATCCTGACGGTGAACACCCGTGCGCAGGCTGAAGTGCGCATCAATGGCGAGGCTGATCGCGGGGCGGAGTTTGCCGCTGCAGCCCTTGAAATGGCGTGGCACCGCGTGCAGCTCAGCGATTATCTCGACAACCTTGACAACGAAGAGGCGCGCGAAAGAGCGGCGTCGGAATACCTCGAATTTGGCAGCGATGATGAGGATGACGATGATTTCAACACGGGGCGTCCGCCTTTTCACAAAAACTAATCCTTTCTGCTTTCACTTTTTTTCACTTTCACGCCGCGCCGCCCGCGCCTCGCCCAAGATATGCCTTCCGAAGACACCGCTGCCGCCTCATCTGGCGGTTTGCCAGCCAAAACACCGAATCGCCGCCGCCAGAATCGCATCGCCGCCGTGCAGAATCTCTATGGCTGGGACATTGTCCGTCCGGAGAACCTCGCCGAATATATGCGTCAGTTTTTTACGACGCAGGAGAATCGTCGCGATTACTATGCTTTCGCGGAAGAGCTTGTTATTGGCATAGTTGGGAATCTTGAAGCCGTGGACGAGGTCATTCGTGCCCACGTGCAAAATTGGGCGTTTAACCGGATAGCCAAGATCGACCTCGCGATTTTACGCCTTGCCACATACGAGCTGCTGTACCGGCGCGATATTCCGCCCGTTGTCACCATCAACGAAGCGATCGAAATCTCGAAGTTGTTTTCCGTGGCGGAGTCGAAGGGCTTCATCAACGGTATTCTCGACAAAATCAAAGAACGCCTCACCCGGCCGTTCCGTGAATCTTTGCAAGAATGAGTGCCGTGCGCCGTCCATTACGTATCGAGAGCCACGCATTTGCGGGAAATCCTGCGGTGCTTTTTCCCCGTTTTGCTATGGCGTGCCGGTGTGTTTGCGCCGTGTTTGGCGTTGTTTTTGTCCTGATGGCGTCAAGTGCGGTCTGTGCGGGAAAAGCGTTTCCAGATGAGGCGCCGCCGCCGCCGTCAGGTGCGCCGACTACGGACGTTTTCGGCTACAAGACTGCGGTGATACTCGGCACCGTGGAGGGGCTTACCGAGTATCTCCCCGTTTCGTCAACGGGGCATCTTATCCTCGCCAACGAATTTCTCGGGTTGAAAAACAGTGCGGCGTCCCCGTCGCCGAGCGGCGAAAACAAGGTGCCGTCCTCCCTTGAAAGCGCGGCTGACGCCTACGTCATTGTCATTCAATTCGGGGCTATTCTTGCCGTGCTCTTCGCTTATTGGGGGCGCGTGCGCGGGCTGGTGTTTGGGCTGTTTGCCGGTAAGCGGGAGAGTTTTCTGCTCACCCGCAACATCGTGATAGCGTTTCTGCCCGCCGCCTTCCTCGGTTTCCTTTTTAACAAACACATTGAGGCGGTGCTTTTCGGCGTCCGACCGGTCATTTTTGCGTTGTTCACGGGTGCGCTTGTCATGCTCGGTGTCGAATTTTGGTATCGCAGACGGCGCATTGCTGGAAAAGAAGACGGCGGCGGCGAGGGACCCGAAATGCACGAATTGACGGCGTCCAGAGCACTTGGCATCGGCGTTGCGCAATGTTTCGCGCTTTGGCCTGGAATGAGCCGGTCAATGGTGACCATTTGCGGCGGATATCTCGCCGGGCTGCGACCGGCACGCGCCACCGAGTTCAGCTTCTTGTTGGGACTCGTCACGTTAACCTGTGCAAGCGTTTACAAGACAATCGGTTCCGGCGGGAAAATGTTGGCCGCGTTTGATCTCGGTCCGCTTGTCGCCGGAATCGTCACGGCGACGTTCACGTCATTTTTCGCCGTAAAATGGATGGTGGGTTGGATAAACCGCCACGGCCTCTCCTACTTTGCGTGGTATCGAATCGTCCTCGCTATCGCACTCTACATTTACTTCCGCCCGTGAGCACTCGATGGCAAAAAATCCAGTTAATCTTTGACAATCAAGGCGTGTGCCGCTGTAAGCGCGGCTGCTCTTCCGCGTTTTTTCGCTTTTCTCACTGTCCCGGTTCCTCTTCAACAAGCGTTCGCATAACTCTTTAGCCATGTTCAAACGACTGCCCGGATTCTTTTCAACCGCCATCGGTATCGACCTCGGCACCGCCAACACACTCGTCTATCTTAAAGACAAGGGCATCGTCATGCGCGAGCCGAGCGTGGTGGCCATGCACAACGAAACGCGCAAGCCCATCGCCGTTGGGCAAGAGGCGAAGTTAATGCTTGGGCGCACCCCGGGCACTATCACCGCCGTTCGCCCGATGAAAGACGGCGTCATCGCCGACTTCGAGATCAGCGAACACATGTTGCGCCACTTCATTAACAAAGTCGCCCGCAAGACTCTTTTTACGAACCTCACCGTCATCATCGCCGTTCCCTACGGCATCACACCCGTCGAACGGCGCGCCGTGCTGGATTCCGCCTTTCGCGCCGGCGCCGACGATGCGCGCACCATTCCCGAACCGGTTGCCTCGGCGCTGGGCGTTGGTTTGCCCGTCGGCGAGCCTGCGGCGAGCATGATTGTGGACATCGGGGGCGGCACCACCGAAGTCGCCATTCTTTCCATCGGCGACATTGTTTACGCCCGCAGTTTGCGTGTTGGGGGAGACGAGTTGGACCAGAGCATCATCAATCACGTCAAACGTTCCTACAACCTCGTCATCGGCGAACGCACCGCCGAAGAAATTAAAATCAAAATCGGTTCCGCCGTGGAGCAGGTGCAAGAGACCAAGTTGGAGGCGAAGGGGCGCGACGCCATGTCCGGCTTGCCGCGCACGCTTTACATTAGTTCCGAAGAAGTGCGCGAAGCCCTCTCCGAAAACCTGAAGTCCATCACTGACGCCGTGCGCAACGCCCTTGAACGTTGCCCCCCCGAACTCGCGTCCGACCTTGTTGACCGCGGGATCGCCCTCGCCGGCGGGGGTTCGCTCTTGCGCGGCATGGATAAACTCATCAGCGATAACACCGGCGTCCCCGTCTTTGTCGGCGACGATCCCATGTGTGCTGTCGTCAACGGCACCGGTGCTTACATCGCCGACAGCCGTTGGCGGGCGCACTAAACCGCTGTGACCACTGTTCGGAAAGGCAGCTCCGCCCGTGTCCGCGCCCGCGCACATAGAAGTTAAACCGTTCTTCTGGCTCGCCGTCGGTCTCCTCGCGTGGTGGCTTTTCCCGACCGCCCACCGCGCCTTTCTCAAAGACGCCTTTCACGAGTTTCAGGCACCCCTTGTGCTCGCGCAATCTCACCTCGACGATCTGCGGACTTACTGGGCTATCCGTGCCGGAAACACCAAGGAAAACCTCATCCGCTTCAACCGCGACTTGAACCGCCACAGCGCGTTTCTCGAAACCGAAATCAGCCGCCTCCAATGGCTTGCCCGCGAAAATCACCGCCTCGAAGAACTCCTCGATCTCGTGCCGCCCGCCGCCCACCGCGTAGTCATTGCCCGCGTCGCCCGCCGCGACCTCAATGCGTGGTGGAGCCGTGTTTTGCTTCGCCGCGGTTCCCTTGATGGTGTTCGCGACGGCAACCCCGTCATCATCGGCGGAAGCGTCGTCGGGCGCGTTGTCAAAACACACCGCAATACCTGCGAAGTCCAACTTCTCTCGGACCCCGCTTTCCGCATCAGCGTTAATGTAGAAGGAGACGAGCGCGCAGCGGTCTATCAAGGAGTTCCCAACAAACCCTTCGACCCGCCGCGCGGCCTGCTCACCTTTTTGCCAGCCGATTATACGACGCCGGCATCGGGGGACACCGTGGGCGTTTTCACCTCTGGGGCTGGCGGAGTCTTCCCCGGCGGCTTGAATGTTGGGCGCGTCACCGGCGGCCTTACCCAGACTCCCGACGGTCTTTTCCTTTCCGGCGACGTCCTCCTCCACCCGCTCCTTTCTTCCATCAAAGAAGTTTCCATTCTCGTTCCCCTGAAACCCGACTCCGCCCTTGGAGAGCAAGCACTTCCGCCATGAGAGCCGCCGTAAAATGGCTTCCCTGCGCCGCCGCCGCCCTGCTCTGGGTTTTCCTCAACGGGCTTATCCAGCCCTTTCTTTCCCGCAGCGGCATCTTGTTATACACCGACGCCGCCCTCCTCCTCGCACCGGCGCGCCTTTTCCCGCGCCGACCCGCCGTGATTATTGTCCTTTTCGCCGTTCTTGCTGCCGACACTTTTCGCGCCTCACCTTTTGGACTTTCCGCCTCCCTCCTTCTCCCGCTGCTGTTGCTACTGCTTCATTTTCAGGAAAAAATTAACGCCCTCGTCCCCGTGAAGTGGATCGCGCTCATCGCTTGCCTCAACACCTTCCTTTATGCCCTTTGCGCCGTTTTCTGGACAATTTTTCCAGACCGCCCGCGCCAAAGTTCCGCCTTCGCCTTGGAATGGGTCCCGCCCCGCCTCGACGCCCTCTTTGAGAGTTTTGCCATCGGGGCGACTTCCTCCGCCCTCCTCATTCTCCTGCTCGGATATTGGTTCCTCTCCCTCCAACGCAGCCTCCTCGCATGGTCGGGTGCCGGTGAAAAATAGGGCGGGAGGGGGGGGTGTTAATGGACAACCGAACCCCAGCGAACCCCAGGGCGTTGCCCTGGGATGGTATTGGTGCCGCCCCTTTGGGGCTATGGTTTGTGTTGTTGCAAATACCCAGGGCGTTGCCCTGGGCTATATTGGGGCCGCCCCTTTGGGGCTATGGTTAATGGGGTCGCCAAAACCCAAGGCAGTGCCCTATGTATTGGGGGAACGACAAAAACAAAGCACCAAAGGTGCGGCACCAAGTTAGCCCAGGGCAACGCCCTGGGTATTGGGCAACCACAAAAATAAAGCACCAAAGGTGCGGCACCAAGTTAGCCCAGGGCAACGCCCTGGGTATCCGGTGCCCCCTCTAACCATAGCACCAAAGGTGCGGCTCTAAGTTAGCCCAGGGCAACGCCCTGGGTATTGGGGGAACCACAAGAATAGAGCACCAAAGGTGCGGCTCTAAGTTAGCCCAGGGCAACGCCCTGGGTATCCGGTGCCCCCTCTAACCATAGCCCCAAAGGGGCGGCCCCAATGTCATCCCAGGGCAACGCCCTGGGTATTGGGCTTTCGGCACACGCGGGGCGCGAGTCATCTCTTTCCGTAACACTCGTGTAAAAGACGTAAAAGGGCGGTGGTGGGGCGAGTTTTGTTATTGAAAAAGGGTGGGTATTGGAGTTGATGGGGGGCGTGTTGGTGTGCTTTTCACCTCCATTTCTCGTCAACCTTTCTAATCCACGTCATTCCCATGAGCAAGTCTTTCGACACTAACGCTGCCGCATTAGGAAATGCGGTGCCAATGCTTGCGTCCGCGCCTCCTTCCAATAATCGCCGTGCCCGTCGCAGGCGTCCACTCGCTCGGTGGTTAGTCAATGCCGCTGCGCTGGTTGCGACTTCTGCTGCGGGTTTCTTTGTCGATGCGCCGGACGCCGCCGCCGCCAATTATTACTGGACGGGCAAGGTGGTGGGAGCGTTTTCCGCTGATTGGACGAACCCCGCCAATTGGGCACCCAATCCCGACGGCACGGGCGTCGTCACGCGAGCACCGGGCGAGGGTGATGATGTGTATCTCGCCAATAATTTTGTAGCCGGTGGAAATTACCCCAATCTCGTCGATGCTGGCAACATCGCCGCCAATATCCACGACCTCGGTCTCCTTGCTCTTCGGAATGACAGCGACATAGACTTAAGCGTGGAGACCGGCGTCAGCACCACGCTTTCGGGCAGGAACGAGTTCATTGCTACGCCCGTTACGCAATTTGGGCAGCGGTACTCGATTGTCGTTATGAATCGCGGCACGCTTACCTTTGCCAATGCGGAGAGCATTGGGGCTATTGATGGCAAGGATTCGGGGCTAATGCTTTTCATTTACGGGGGGAATGTCGTTTATCAGGGCGGGGATGCCACCATTGAGGGCATCTACATCGAAACGTCCAACGGTAATGCCTCCTCTATCAGTCCCGGGTTCGTTTCTCCAATAGACAACATCACGATAGCAGACCCCAATGCCACGCTAACTCTCAAACATTACATTACTTACGCTTACGACGTTTACGGCAGTCATGACGAATGGCGCCGCCTTTTTGTGAACGGACCCGGCACGCTTAGGCTCGCGGACACAGTTATCAAAAACATAGACGAAGGCACAGAAGGTTATAGGCACAAAGAAGCCGCAATTACGCTTCGCAGCGGCAAGCTCATTCTTGACGCTACGCTCAAGGAAGACGGCAGCGTCCACGCAGTGCAATTCACCAGTGGCACCGATGGTCCGAGCGCAGCCGGGTTTATCGTTGACGGCGGGCGGGCGGAGGTCTGGGGCGATATCGTTCCGCTGCATGCCAACGGAAACCAGATCGGCGGGATTTCGATGACGTATGTCAATGGCACCGGTATCCTTGACTTCAACGGGCGCAATGAGCGCCTCACCCAGGTGACTGGTAACGGCACTCTTACGAATGACAATCCCGATGCCGTCTCGACTGTCCAAATCGGCTACAACCAATTGGCGAGCACCTTTTCCGGCAAGGTGACGGGGAATCTTTCCATAAAAAAAGTGGGGCTGGGCAATTTGACTTTGAGCGGGGCGTTGTCCTACACCGGCGATACGGTTTTCGACGATGCCGCCACCATCATCATTTCCAAGGCGGACGGCGAGAACACCATCGGCAAGCTGCACTTCGCCGACCCCGGTGCCACGTTAAGCCTCACGGGTGCGGCTTCTCTGCAAATCGCGGGATTTGCCACGGGATCGGTTCTCGGTCAGATCGAGCTGGGCGATAATGCTGATGCCGGCGCGTTCATCGTTGGCAAACAGGGCGTTCCCGCTGGTTCGGCTGGCGACGGTGCGGGCACGTTTGCGGGCGTGATTAGCGGCTCGCGTTCCATTGAAAAGCACGGCGGCGGCGAATTGGTGCTCTCCGGCGTGAACACCGCCACCGGCTACGTCGCCGTAGCCGAAGGCACGTTGCGCCTCGGCGCGAGGAACACCCTCGCCGCCAGCGAGTCTGTCACCGTGCTTTCCGGCGGGCGGCTGGCTCCGTTCACTGGCGGGGTAAATGCTCTCGAACGCGTCACCGTGCTGGACGGCGGGGCAATCGAAGTCGGCAGTGCCGCCGGGCATTTGGCGAGCGAGACGGTTTCCTTCGCTGCTGCGACCGATGTCAATATCGCGGCGGGCGCGTTGATTTCTTTTAATATCGGCATGGGCGAGACGGTTCTCGATCTTTCCACCCTCACCCGCAATAACTTCGCCGGCGGCGGCAACGGTGCCATTTATGTTTCTGCCGCAGGTCTTTCCGTCCTTACGGAGACTTTTATCATCAAAGGGAATCCCTCCCTGCTCAATCTCGACTCGATCAACTTTGTTCCTGCCGAAGATACGAGGGCGGTCGTTTCGGCGATTAGGTGGAACAGCTCGATATCTGCCTGGGAAGTAGTGACGGATTTCGACTTTTTGGACGTTAGCGGCGGCATAGTTGTCGGCGGCTCACGCGAGTGGAACGTAATCGACGAAGCCCACACGGAGTCCGAAGCCTCCGAAGGCGAGCTTTTTACCGACGAGAAATATGCCGCCATCGGTCTGGAACATCCCTCCGCCAAGGTCACCTTCAAGGGCAGTTCCATGAGCGGTTCCCGTTCCTTCTCCAACCGTTTCGAGGCTTCGGGCGGCACGCTCGCCTTTGAGTCGCCCGGCGATATTACGCTGACGGGCATCATCACCGCCAAGGAAGACGGCCTTTACCTCGAAATCGTTTCCGGAGCCACGGTCACGTTGTCCGGTTCCGTGAAAGACGGCTCGGATACGCGGACTGGCGCGATCTACACCGGCACTTCCGCCGGCACCCTGCGTTTCGCCCGTGCGACGAACGCGCCGGTGACCGTTTCCGCCTCCATCGCGGGGGAAGCCGACGTCGTCGTCGGCTCGGGCGTCACCATTTTTGCCAAGGCAAACACGCTCACGGGAAAGGTCACCGTCGAAGGCGGCACCTTGCGCCTCGCCGCCGATAACGCGCTCGCCAACAGCGAAAGCGTCACCGTCAAAAGGGGAATCAATACCGTCCAAGGCGCCATTGATTTAGGTGCGACCAGTCAAGAATTTAAGACGTTCACGGTGAGCGAAGGCGGCGTGGTAAGCATCGGTTCGGAGTTCGGTCACGAGACGGACGAAACTGCCTCTATTCGCATCATCGGTGGTGGTGCCGATGATAAAGTCACCTTTGGCGCAGGCTCGACCCTCCTCTTCAATGTCGGCGCGGAGGGAGTGAAGACCACACTTGATTTGGGGTCATCACCGCTGAGTTTCGCCACCGCGCTGACCTTTTCCATACCAGACCTTTCTCCGTCCACCGGCAGAGTTTACGTCACAGGCGAAAATCTCACCGGAAGCACCTTCCAAAACGTCAAAGTCACCGGTGTCAGCGGGAGTGTCAGAAAAGTCTTCTCCAGTAGCACGCACACTTGGGAATTTTACTCCACCGGCTTCTTTGTCCGCACCTGGGAGTCTTCCCAAAAAACGGCGGGAAACTGGGACGAAAATGACTACGGAAACTGGAACTCGGTCCAGCTCCCAACGCTGCCGAGTATCAGCAGAGACATCTACTTTTTACACGGCACTGGGGGTTCTGCCACCATTACTATCCCCGACAACCCCGATGGCTCCGCGGGCGTTGTCCTGCTCGATGGTTCAAGGAATTCCGGATTTACGGATTTGAATACCTGGCAGGACAATAACAATACCCATTACAACCCCGGTGGACTCGTGGTTGACAACGGCACTTTCAGCACCGACCCGGCGACGGGAACTACCTCACTCAAGGTAAGTAATAAGGGTACCAGTAGCACAAAGTGGACGATAACAGGAGGCGTCCTCGACACTGGCGCGCCGCAGCCAGACGGATATTGGGCGATTCTTGTCTGGCGCGGTGATGATAATTCCGGTGCTTCCCTCACTCCTGCTTTGTTGGCGGTTCTCAACATTGAGAGTGCCATCGTTGGTGCTGGTAACATTGGGGTGGTGCACTCCGGCAACGATGGATTAAGTCTCCTCGTCAAAGGAGATGCCTCGCAGTTCACCGGCTCCATCCGGTCAGGTTACAGTGGTGGAGGTCGCGCATGGGGATTCACCGGAAACGCCAGCATCGGAAACGCTTATGTCAGGAACTTCGGACAACGTTCCAGAACCATAGAAGGCCTTACCCGCAATGCCGTCTTCGGTGCGGTTTTTCAAGGAAACGACGCGGATGGAATCCGAATCGGGAACAACACCGTTGCGGATATTGCCCTGACCAGCGACGGCACCTGGACTGGCGGCTTAGGCACCGTCACCACCACCGCCACGTTCACTTTCGACGCCACCAACAGCGGTATTCTCGTCCGTAGCGGCGCATTAGGCACGGGCACGAGCACGCTCAACAGCGACACCACCCTGCAATTCATCAGCAGCAAGCCGGACGGCACCCCAGGGGGCGATACCAGACCCGTCCCCGTCACGGGCAACATCGTTCTCAACAACGCCAGTGCCAAAATCAAAGTCGGGACGGACAGCCTTCGCTGGATTTACGGCACCCCCGCGGACTACGGTTTATCGCCTGGGGCGGAAATTACCTCACCTTACAGTTTCACTTATAGCGACGCCGAAGGCGCCCCTGACAGCGTTACCTTCGCCGGCAAGTTTAGCGGGGCGCAAATTCTGCGCAAAGTCGGCGCGGGCGAACTCATCCTCACCGGCACCAATACCCAAACCGGCGGCACGAGCATCGACGCCGGCACCTTGACCATCGCCTCGGACAGCAATCTCACCACTTCCACCGCCGGCACCCATACGATTAACGGCGGCACCCTGCGTTTCTCCGGCGCGGACGGCACCATCTACACGCGGGCGTGGACAATCGCCGGAAGCAGCAGCAAAATCGCAGCGACCAACAATGTTTCCTATGCCGGAGTTCTCACCGGAGCAGCATTTACGAAAATCGGAGCCGGCACGTTAGCTTTCACGACAAACATGGCGTATGCGGAGGGGATCACCATCGCAGAAGGCGGGTTGACCCTCGGCAATGGCGGTTCCGCCGTAGGCTCACTCGCCGGCACCGGTGCGATCACGCTTTCCGCCCCGGGCACTTTCTTCGGGGTCAATGTCAACGGCGAAGCACCGAATATGCCCGTGGCACTCGGGCGCGCCGTTACGGGAAGCGGCAGTTTCATCCAGAGCGGCAATGTAAATCTCGGCTATAGCGGCACTATGGGCGTGCCCGTGTCCGTCCTCGGGGGCACCTTTACGAATCAAGGAGCGGTCAACGGCGCGGTGACAGTCGCTTCCGGCGCAACTTTTGCCAACCAAAACATACTCGGCGGTGCCGCGCAAATTGCGTCAGGCGGCACATTTACGGCGGAAGCAGCGTCAACCGCCAGCATGGTGACAATTGCCGACGGCGCCACCTTCGTCAGCGCGGGCGGTAATGTTGGCGACTTGATCCTCGGCAATGCCAACGGCCCCGGCACCATTATCCGAGTCACCGACGTCCCCGCCGCGATTACAGACTTTAACGCACGCAGCTCTGTTTTCTTTGACGTCTCCGACGACATTTTGCGTGGTATGTTCACGCCTGGTTACTCGCATACGATTTTCACATACGGTAGTGCAAGTTGGAAGGACGGAAATTTTAGTGGCACTGCGCAAATTGAGCAGGCGGACGCCTATCGCGCCACCTTCGAGCTTGTTGACAACACCGTCGATAGAGAAGTCGTTCTCACAGTTACGGACGTTACAGCCCCAAAGACCCTCCGTTGGACAGGGAGTGTCGCGGGTGGGGAGAATCCCAATTGGAGTTATCGTCTTGAAAATTGGGTCGAAAGCGGACTGACGACGCCCGAAGGCTTTTACTTGGGCGACGAAGTCATTTTTGACGATGGTGCCGATGTAAAAACAAAGACCATTACACTTTCTGCTCCGGTGACGGTTGGTTCCGTAGAGATCAACACCGCAGGAACTTACACGATTCAAGGCGCGGGAAGCATCCGCGGGAACGGCACCCTCACCAAAAAAGGTATTGGCACGCTAATTCTTGGTACCGCCATGAATTCTTATGTCGGCGGCACCATTATCGAAGGCGGCACCGTGCGGGCGGCATCCACCGCTTCCATCGGCACCGGTCCCATTCTCTTGGACGGCGACAATATCCGCCTCGAAATTGCCGGCGGCAGCATCACCGTGCCGACGATTACTTCCAAAGGCGGGAACAACACCATTTCCGTTCCTGCCACCCTGTTCAGCACTGCCGAGGTTATTGTTGACGGAGGCAAACTCACGCTCGACGGAATCGTCGCCAGAGACATCGCTTCTATTTTCTCCGGCACCGGCGATCTCACTATTCTCGGCGGGGAACGGCGCGTGTTCAGCAACGTCGATAACAGCAACTTCACCGGAAAACTCGAACTCGACGCCGGTTTCTCTTTTTCCTATACCACAGTACAACCACATGTGAATTGGAGCGGGACGGACATCGTCGTCACTGACGCGAGTTCACCGGCGTTAAATTTCTACAACGTAGGCGGCAGATTCCAATTTAAGAGCCTCACTTTCCAGAACGGAAATATCTACGTCGGTTCCGGCTCTGGCATAAACATCCTCGACGTTTCCAGTATCACCCGCAAGGCGGCATCCGGAACTACCATCATTGAAAGAAGAAACGAGGGCGGAACCGATAGAGATGAAAATCAGCTCACTTCTTCCACGGGGAATCTCACGGTTGATACCGGTACTGGCACCATTGATTTGAGGACCACGTTTGTCGATTACCTTACCACACCACTCACCTTTACTAAAAAAGGCAGCGGCACGCTTTTATTCAATATCCAGTCAACAAGCTCCAACCGTAACACTGGCGGCATCAATATCGATGAGGGCACCTTTGTTCTCAGCGTGGCGAGTCAAGGCAACGGGTCTCCCTTGCGAGGGAATATCACTGTTGCGGAAGGCGCGACTCTCCGCATTGACGCGAACGAATCAATAGGAGGATATGGTGGTACCGCAATCACTTCTTGGACCGGAATCATTTCCCTAAACGGTGGAACGCTCACATTTAATAGTGCCGGTCCCCAGACGTCATCTCTCTTTCGTGTGGAGATGACTGGCGGGACGTTTAACAAAACCCCCAGTGCGGACGGACGCATCTCTTTTTACCAAGCTCCCGCCAGTTATGACGACGCCGTATTCACTATTAAACCATCGCCGACGCCTTCCGTCATCGATGACGGTATCCACTTAAGACTCCGAACACGCGGAATGAGCATTAATCTTGAAAAATATGATGGCACGGACAGACCAGCCGATTATGCAGATTTGATCGTTAACGGGAGCATTGAAAACTATGACACTAACATCAGCGGATATGTCAATATCAGGGGTACTGGTGTGGCACGTTTTACCGGAGTAAATACTTACACGAATGTTACTACTATCAACGATAGTGCCAAGCTTGTCATAGCCGGAAATCAAACAGGGGCAACAGGAAACATCAACATCACGACGGGGGGAACGCTCGAAATTGTTGACACCGGCTCGACGAACTCTGCCATCATAGTAGCCGGAACGCTTCTGCTGAACCGTAGCGAAACCGCACTCACAATCACAAATCAAATCTCCGGCGGAGGTGTAATTGAAAAAAGCGGAAAGGAACGCGTATCACTCAGTAGCGACATCACAACGGGCACATTTCGGGTGAAAGAGGGCATACTGCAATCAAATACTACCGTCGCTCACCGTATCGAAGTCTTCCCGGGCGGAAACCTCACTGTTTCCGGTCTCACGTTAGCCAGTGGAGAGTCTTTTGCCGGTCACCCGAAAACAGAGACCAATTTTAACGACATTACCGGAAATGTTACCGTTAACAGTGGTGCCATTTTGCGCATCGGGGAAGAATCTTTCCAATACGAACAATTGAGCATTTCCGGCAACGTCAACTTCAAGAGCAGCAGCACCCTCGTCTTCGATATGGAGTCCAAGACCCATCACGACACTGTGTCCATCGGCGGGAATCCGCAGTTCGAAAGTATGACCACATTCAAACTCGAAACAAGCGACGGGATTTTGGTGCCCGACCTCGCCAGCGGCGAAAGTTCGACCTATTACAATTTGTTCACCTCGCCAATCGAAATGAATGAGAGTGTGCTTAATAATATATATATTGATGGTCTCCTCCCCTCACCAAGTATTGACGTCATTCCTCGGCTTTCAGACGATAAAAAAACGATTCAAGTAGAGGTAAGCTTATCCGACGTCCAATTTGAGTGGAAAAGCGACGGAAGCGACGCCTGGGATTATACTACCGCAAATTGGGAAAAAACCTCAGAGCCAGACAACAAAGTGGTTTTACAGGAATTCGGCATTGTGAGACTGGACGAAAGTGCTGAAAACGTAGAACGAGGGATAAGTGTCGACGCGTCAGTAAAAACGATTGGTATTAACGTTATCAACACGAGGCAGGACCTCATCGAAGGATACATCATCACCGCTACGGAAACCGGTGGGATCAGCGGACCGGGCGGCATTCTTAAAAACAGCGAGGGAATACTCACGCTTAACGCAGAGCCGATGGCTGCCGGACATGATTTTTCCGGAGCCGTCCAATTGCTCAAAGGTGAATTAATTGTAGATGGGAGAAATTCAGCCGCACCGATTCTTGCGGATAAGGGACAACCAAGCCTTTTAGGCAAAGGTGCCAGTGTTGATACCCTGCACATCGGCGGGAACGCAAAATTAGTCCTCATAAGCGGCAATAGCGAGGTCACCACAAACCGTGGTTTCAGCCTGGGTGCCGGCGGTGGAACGATAGAAGTAAGTGGCGAGAAATTGGTTAATTTTAATGGGACCGACGCCGTGGAAATCGTTGCGGGTTCGCCTACGCTCAAGCTCGATGGCGTTGGCGATGGTGCGATAAACCTTAAATTGGAAGGAAGCGTCAAAATCGAAAAAGTCGGCGGCGGCACCTGGTCTCTCACCGGAGCAGCGAACACTTTCACCGGCGGCATAGTAGTAAGCGAAGGCACGCTCGCGCTGGGAAGTTCCGGCGCCGCGGGTCTCGGCACAATCTTCCTCGAAGGCGGCACTCTCTCCAACAAAGACATTTCCGACGGAACACGCGGCATTACCCTCTCTTGCGCCCGCCCCGTAGAAGTAGTTGCTGCATCTATTATTGATATAGTAGGAAATAGCGTTTTCACGCTCGGCAATACCACGGGCGAAGCATTGCGCGGCACAGGCGATCTTGCGAAAAAAGGCACGGGGACATTGCGAATCAGCGGAAGCTCCGCCTTCACTGGAACGCTCACTGTCGAAGCAGGAACAGTCGCCGCCGCACACCGCGAAGCATTGGCAGCCGGTGTGGTGAATCTCGGAGAAAACGCGTCACTCGAATTGTCCGTAGAAACTGTCGAAGTCGCGGGGATAAGCGGCACCGGTAGCATCAAAAATCTGGGGACGACGGGTGCCGCCACCTTGCTCGTAAATGTCCCCGATGGAGAAGAAAGCACTTTCAGCGGCACGCTCTCAGACGGTTCGGGAGCTTGGCGATTTCTTGCGATAGAAAAAGCCGGCGAAGGCACTTTGACGCTCAGCGGAAGCAGCAATACCCACAGCGGCGCGACAATCGTCTCCGAAGGCGTGCTCAAATTAGGTTCTCCTGGTGCCGCTTCTACACGCCTCGAAGTAAAAGCAACCAGTGCCGACCACGCGGGCACACTCGAATTTGATGGCGGTGATTTTTCCGCAAAAGAAGCCCGTATCGAAGGCGAAGGTCACGAGGGCGCAGGCGCGTTGCGCGATACCCACGGCGGCACTTTCCCAAAATTGCTCCTGACCGCTGACGCAACCATCTGCGGCACAGGCACGGGAACCCTCTCCACCGCTAACGCCGATCCCGCCGCCGCCGCCTCTTCTTCCCGAAATACGCTCACCCTCGCCGCCCTCGCCGCACAAGTCGTAACTTACTCTTTCTCAGGAACAGGAACAAGGGCGCTCTCCGGTGTCGATCTCGCGATAGAAGATTCCACTACCTTGCACCTCGACAAGTCCGGCTCTCTCGATTCGAGCACGGCGGTCGAAATCAAAAACGGGGGCGAACTTTTGCTCATAAACAGCAGCCCCCTGTCAGAAGACCAACCAAAGCAGACTCTCGGCGGGCTGAACGGCAGCGGCGGTTCCGTCGCGGGGAGGGGCACCCTCACCCTCAATGTGCCGGCGGGCGGTGATTATGTCTTCGACGGCATTCTCAAAGACGACGTCAGCCTCACCGTGCAAGGCACGGGTGTTTTCACGCTCGCCCGCACAAATGAGACCCACGGCACCGTGACGGTTGACGGGGGAACGCTCGGACTCGGCTCTGCGTTGACTCCGCTCGCAACCGGAGAAAGTGACTTGCTCGGCGCCTCAGACTCCACCGTCGTTCTCAAAAACGGCACCCTGCGTTCAACCGCCACACTGCCATCGCTCACAAACCGCACCTTCACCTTGGCTGGCGAAACTTCGACGCTGCGCGGCGATGGCGCAGGCATCACCCTCACCGCCGATGCGGTAGTGACCGTCTCCGCCGGCATTTCCGCGCATCGCCTCATTCTCGTCGGCTCTTCTACTGAAAATAAAATCGAAACTTCGCTCAATGACCCCGTTTCCGGAAGCCTCGCCCTCGTCAAAAGTGACGCCGGGACTTGGGCGGTCAGCGGAGAAAACACTTTCTCCGGCGGCGTTTTCGTCGAAAACGGAACGCTGAAACTCGACCGCGATAACGCATTGCCGACGACGGGCATTTTACAACTCGGCTCAGCCGCGAGCAACAGCAGCGGCGTCCTCCAGCTCAACGGGCACGACCAAGTGCTCGGCGGCATCACAGTCGCAGGCGTCGGCGCCGGAAATCGCATCATTAACAATACTTCCCTAAACACGTCAGTCCTCACCCTCGCCGTCGCCGCCGACGTCAATTTCGCAGGCGTCCTGGGTATAGCCGATAACAACGCCGCCAATAACTTCGCGCTCGTGAAAACTGGGACCGGTCGCCTCACGCTCCACCTCGACGAATCGCGCCCCTACGCGCAAAGCTACACTTACACGGGCGTTACCAGCGTGCGCGAAGGAGTGCTCGCCGTCAGCGGCGCAGCCCGCCTCTCTTCGCCGCAAGTCCTCGTCTCCCCAGGCGCCCAGCTCGACGCCTCCGGCATCGTCGGCGGATACGGTTTCTCCGTTGAACGCGGGCAGACGCTCGCGGCGGGTTCTTCCGGCGGCGAAACCCTCGACTTGGTCGGCAACGTCACCCTTAACGGAGGCACCCTCGCCGTCGGGATAGGCGCAATCGCCATCGCCGCGCCGAGTGCTGCCGCGTCGCTCGCCGCTGCTGCACCGCTCGCCGCCGCCGATGCCGCGCCGCTTGCCGGAAACACAAACATTCTCAATGCGAGCGAATCGCTCCTGCGCTCACGGACGGGGTCTTCGCTCTCCTTCGTGCTCACGAACACGATCGACGGCTACAATTCGCAATTGCGCTTGGGCGGAGCCATTTTTGACGCACCGGTTACCGCGAACTTTGCCACGCCGGACGGCACCCTCGCCATCGGTTCTTACCCGCTCATCACTTACACCGGCACTTTCTCCGGCTTCGACAACCTTTTCTACGAGAGCCAACAAGACCCGCGCTACGTCCTCGAATTTGTCCACAGTGAACCCGCCAAAGCCATTTTCCTCAAAGTAAGCACCACGGGCGAAGCCACGACTATCGTCTGGGACGGCTCTATCGGCGACCAGCTTTGGGACGCCACGGTGACGAATTTCTACGACGATAAAGACGAGGCTGTCGCGTATTTCCCGGGCGATAACGCGCTGTTTGACGACTCGGCGGCGTTCTTCAACATCACCGTCGGCGTCGATGTCTCCATCGGGCACGTCACCTTCCACAACAACGATAACAACTACACCCTCCAAGGCGGTCCAATCCGCGGCGAAGGTTTCCTCGAAAAACGGGGCACGGGCACGCTCACGCTCGCCTCTGCAAATTTATACGATGGCATCTTGCAAGGCGACGGCACTCGCGCCGCCGGCACCATTCTCGCGGGCGGAACCATCGTCGTAGGCAACGATAAGTCGTTGGGCATCGGCTCGCTCCTCATCAGCGGCACCGCAACAACGTTGAGCGCCGTCGGCGGCAATATCTCCATCGGAAACGACATCGCGATCTCGCCGGGAGTGGTCGTGAACTTCAATGCAGGCGCGGGCGACGCGCTGCTCCTCACGGGTTCGCTGACAGGCTCCGCTTCCACGCGCATCGTGAAAACCGGCGGCGGGCTGCTCTCCCTTTCGGCGGACGGCAACGATTTCTCCGGCACGATAAGCGTCAACGCGGGCACGGCCGCCCTCGACGGCGCCGATTACACCAACGCAACGCTCGACCTCGAAAGAGCCGGCGCAGAAGTGGTGTTTTCCGGCGGCTCCCGAGTCGGCACCTTGCGCGGCGTCTTCGGGACGCGCATAAGCGGCACCGGCACATTGGAAACGGGTTTGACAGGGAGCACTTCCAACTTCGCCGGCAGCCTCGCGGGCGCGCTCTCCATCGTTAAATCCGGCTCGGGCGCAATTACTTTCACAGGCGATAATGCCGCGCACACTGGCGCGATAATCGTCACGGAAGGACGTCTCCAAATCGGCGACGGCATCGGCGGCACGGTGGGAACGGGGACGTTCACCGTGCTCGATGGTGCAACAATCGCCCTCAACCTGCCCGGTAATGCCACGCTCAATCAGGAAATTTCGGGCGCGGGCATTTTTGAAAAACAGGGCACCAACACGGTGACGCTTCTCTACGACAACGCCGCTCTCTCCGGCACCGTGCGCATCGCTTCGGGCACGCTCGTGCTCGCCGATGCTGCGACCCTCGGCACCGCCGCCGTCCAAGTCTTCGGCGAGCTGCGCCTCGCCCGCGACGACGACTATATTTTGCCCAATAACGTTTTCGGCTCCGGAACCGTCGTCAAAACGGGCGCGGGTGACGCTGTCTGGCTCGGATCGGGATCAGTCAACTTGCACGTGACTTCGGGTTCTTTCGCCATTGGCGACGGTGTCACCGTTTCCAACCAAGAAAATAAAGCCACCCTCCGTGTCGATGACGGCGCCTCGCTCACCCTCAACCCGGCTGCCGATTCCACGACAATTATCGGCGATCTCCACGCCGCCCCAACCGCAATCATTGAAAAAACGGGCGCGGGCAGCGCCGTCCTCGCCGGAATCGTTGACGCCGGAAATGGCATAACCGTTTCGCAGGGAACGCTCTTCATCGGCGACGGTGGCGGCGTCGGCGCACTCGAAATCGCAGGCGCGATAGACGTCGCGCCGGACGCAACACTGGTGTTCAACCGCGCTCGAGAAACACGTGTCAGCGGCAAAATCACAAGCGCAAGCACGACGCGCTTCTCCGGGAGCGAAACGGTATTGCTCAATGCAGGGAACGAACTCGGCGGCGGCGTAGAAATCGCGTCAAACGCGGTGTTGCAGGTCGGCGACGCCACACACGCCGCTTCGCTCGGTGCCGCACCGGTCAGCGTCGCACTCGCGGCAAATAGCACGCTGCGCTTCTCCGGACCAGGCGGCTCCTCGACCGGCGAAACCATCGTCCTCACCGGCGAGGGCATCGTCGAACGCAATGGCACCGGCGAGCTACGTTTCAACAGCACTGCCGATGCCTTTGAGGGCACTTTCTCCGCCGCCGCCGGTGTCTTCACTTTCGACGCTGCAAACCTGCCTGTTGCCACCTTCAACGCGACGGGCGGCGGCGTGCTGCGCATCGAGAGTTCCCAAGACGCTGGCACCGGTGCCGGCTCTTCGCTACGCACGACCTTTGGCACCGGCGATGGCACTATCCTGCTCTCTTCCGCCCCGGACGTCTCCGCTTCTTATTCCTTCGCCGTGCCGGTTAACTTCGGGGGCACGCTCGCTGTTGACGCACGCACAACGCTTGCCCTCAACGCGGCTACGCTCTCGCCCTCCACCCTTGAAGTCCGCTCCGGCGCAACGCTCACAGGATCGGGCAGCCTCGGCGGTTCCCTGAACAATAACGGCACCGTCGCCCCTTCCGCCACCGGCACAATAATCGTCGGGGGCGATTTCGTTAACGAAGGGCGCCTCGTCATCTCTGTTTCCGCATCCGGCGTCTCCACAATAGAATACGCAGGAGTTGCCCGAATCGGTTCTCAGGGACAATTGCATTTGCGAGTAGAAAACAACGCCCTCCTCGCAGAACTTGAAGACGGTCAAGAAATCCGCTTCCTCCACGACACCGATACCGCAAGCGGCCGCGCCGAAGTCGAAGGCGCCTTCCAAAGCCAAAACATCACGGTGAGCGCAGAGGGACAAGAAAGCACGACACCGGTGCTCGCCTACAGCGCAGGCGACGGCTGGCTCGCAATGATCCTTTCCGAAAATATCGGCGACATTCCAACCGTCCGCCAAAATATCCATTCGGGTCTCGGCGACTATACCGCCTACCTCAACGAAACACTTAAAGATGACCACGGCAGCGGCCTGAGTGCCGTCGTGAGCGGCTTCCTCAACGCACCCGCAAGCGGCACCGATATCGCCGCCGCCATCAACGCCGCTTCTCCGCTCGGTCTCGCCAGCCTCACCGGCATGGGCGTCGCCAGTTCCCATGATGACGCCGCGTCCCTCCATTCCCACCTCGAAGCAGCACGCTTCACCCGCGGCCTCGCCCGAGAACCAATCGCCTTCCAACCCTATTTCTCCGCCACAAGCAGCTTTGAACAAAACGCCGACGGACGCGATGGCGCCGCCTACGACTTCCAGATTTACGGCGCAACCGTCGGCTTCGACTACGGGATCGGCAACGACTTCCTCATGGGCGTAAGCGCCGCCTTCCATAACGGAAACGCAACGCTCGACGACAGCGCGGGTAAAGTGAAGCAGGAGACCGGCCGCATAAGCCTCTACGCGAGCACAATGATCAGCGACAAATTCTATGTCGAAGCAGGCGTAGGCACCGGCTACAGCAGCTACAACGTCAAACACCGCACCGTCCACGGCGAAGCAACAGCCAAACCCGATGGCTACGACTTTGGCGCAACCGCCATCTTCGGGAGCGTCTTCACCGTTTCCTCCTTCCACATAACGCCTTACACCGGCTTTGAATACACCTACGCCCACGTGGAATCTTTCACCGAAACAGGTTCCGTTGCGGCTCTCTCCGTGGACGGATTCAAACAAGAATCCCTGCGCTACAAACTCGGCACAGGCATAAGCTGGTTCCAACCCAGCGACTTCTTCGCAAGCGTCCGCTGGAGCCTCAACCTCGCCTACGCCTACGAACTCCTCGGCAACGATATCGCCCTCAACTCCCGCTTCGCCTCCGACACCTCCGGACGTTCTTTCCGCACGCAAACCGCCGCCTACGGCGAACACGTCGTCCAAGCGGGTCCCTCCCTCGACCTCGCCCTCACAGAACACGCCAGCGTCCAACTGAGCTACCGCTTCGAGTCAGACCTCGATTCCCAAACCGCCCACAACTTTAACGCCTCCTTCCGCCTTCGCTTCTAATGCAAAAAAGCAAAAACGGGGGGGCGTGGGAAGGGTGCGGGCAAAGTGTGGGCAAGGTGCGTGCAGACCTCACGCGGCGAAAACTAAGTAGATCTTATTTATCATGGTAAGTGCCAAAAAAACGCGTCACAAAAGAATACCCAATAAAAAGCAGGGCAACAACGCCCCCGCCCCAAGACGCATCTTCCGCCAATCCGCCCCAGACCGCCTCAGCGATTGCGTCTATTTCGCCGTCTTCCTGCTCTTCCTCCTCCAAATCGTCGGAATGCTCGTATTCGACGTATTGTTGTAATTCGCCCCTGCCCGATTCCGCCGCCGCACCGCGACTCATGGCGGAAGGGTGTTGCCGGTGAAGTGTAAGCGTTCCCAAGTCGGGGTCGTGCCCCTTTGGGACGCGGTGGGAGGCGGCGGCGGAGCCACGCGATCGCGATGGTGTCGGTGCCTGTTGCGTCGCGCCCCTTTGGGGCGCGGGTGGTGGGGTGGCGGATCCGCCGGTTCCGCGCTCGCTGTGCTCGCGCTCCACTGGCGGTTATTCACGTTATCCCCCTCTGGGGGAATGCGTTGTCTCCTAAGCCCCAAAGACAGTAGTGTTTGATTTTGTGCAAGGGGGGAGTTTTACGGGTGATTTTGCCACTGGGTTCTTTGATTTGACCGATGCGGCGGATGTCGAGGCGGACGGAGGCGAAGAATTTTAGGGCGCGTCCGCCGGGGGTGGTTTCGGGACTGCCGAACATGACAC
>JAISZI010000102.1 GCA_031269335.1 Puniceicoccales bacterium | reverse complement strand
GCAGTGAGCGCCAAGTCAGCCGTGATAAAGGCGACGAGGGTAATCACGAGCAGGAGCAGCATGCTTGTGACGACAAGGGCGAGCACGAGAGAGAAAGCCTTCCGCTGTGGAGGCGGTGGTATAGACGAGCAAGTAGGACGTAGTTTCATGGGACTGAGTGGCTATGGTGCGCAGCAGAAGAATTTTCTTCCGAAGAGCAAGGTTTTTTTAGGTGGAGAGAAGCAGGGCAGTCTGTCTTAAACGCAGTAGAAAAACACAACGCGAATGCCCGGCGGCGGTGTCTCTTTTAAGTTTCAGAAAATTCGTGAGGAGTCAATTCCCGTATCAATTTTTCAGGCGGCGTGTTCGGTTATATTTAGGGTGCTGCTTGGTTGTTGGAGAAATTTGATTGAGACTCTTCGATGGTCATTCGGACGGGGTGGTTGGGGTGGCATTCGGCGCGGTAGGCGAGGAAGCTGTGGCGGTGTTTGTCATAGACAGGCCAAACAAGGATGCGGTCGGAAGGAGGAACGGAGAGCGAATCAATTTCATTTCGCGTAAAGAAGGCAAAATTACCTTCATCTATCGCGGGAGGAATAGCACTTATAGGTTTGCGACAGTCGAAGAGAAACATGAGCCAGTGGCTGCTTCCTTCGTAGCCTCGTTCGGAAACCATCCCGAAGAGGTGCAAATCGGGGGGAGCAAGGCACAGCTGCGTTTCTTCTTTGGTCTCGCGGATGGCGCACTCGAAGGGGGATTCTCCGAGTGGCATCTCGAGTTTGCCGCCGACTGGACTCCAACAATTTAGGTTCGGAGCTTTATTTCGGCGAATGAGCAAATGGCGCCCCGTGTCATCTTTGATAAAGACGAGGACACTGATTTTGAACGGGAGCGTGCCCATTTGTTGCATACCTCCGGGCATTGGGAGATCGGTGAAACGTCACAGTTTGTAGAACTGCTCCCAGCCTTTGCGCGGGGGGACGCCGTTGAGCAAGGTGTTGGCGACACCGTGGTTTGTGATTTGTTTTTTAACGGGGTCAAAAACGAGGTTGGCGTTCACGCGCTGGGCGATGACGCCGAGGACCATTGTTTCGCAAAGCGTTCCGGCGACGGAGAAAGGAGAGCGGGTTTTTTCTTTCCCGAGCACGGCGAGGAGAAAGTTTTTGTAGTGGTTTGAGGGGCTTTTGGGGACTACTGGGAGCGTGAGTTGGCTTGCTTTGTCTTTTTCGAGAATTCTGAGGGTGCTTTTGTGCGAGCCGCCCTGGAAGGTGATTCCGTCGCTGCTGTATATTTCTTTGCCGTTGTTGGGTGCTTTGGGACCGCGTGCTTTTGCGCTGGAGACGCCGCCGGGGGGCGGGATACTGCCATCCACGTCGATTTCGACGGCGTTTTTTGGGAGGGGCGGTATGTTTTTTTGCCCGTCATACCACGTCAAAGTGAGAGGTGGGAGGGTCGGTCCGCGTGCTGGGAATTTGAAGGCGAGCGTGGATGCCTGCGGGAAGATGAATGGGCTGTGTCCTTCGATTTTGACGGCGTCAATGGCGGTGGGCAGACCGAGCCGGAGAAATTCGTGAGCGGTGTCGAAGATGTGCGCGCCCCAGTCGCCGAGGGCACCGTTGCCGAAGTCATACCAGCAACGCCATTCGCCGTTGAGGTAACCGCGATTGAATTTGTGGTCGAGGGCTGTGGCGAGCCAAGCGTTCCAGTCGAGCCATGCGGGGATGTCTTCCTTGTTAAAATAGTCTTTCAATTTAAGGAACTTGGGTTTGTGCCAACGGCGGATGGAGTTCATGTGGGCGTTTATCTTGGTGATGTTCTTAATCACGCCCGCTTCCGTCCATGCCTTAAACTGAAAATAGTTCGCTTCGGAGTGCCCTTGGTTGCCCATTTGGGTGACTACCTTGTATTTTTTTTCGGCGGCGATGAGCAGCTCTGTTTGGAGGAAGCTGTGCGCCATTGGTTTCTCGACATAGACATGTTTGCCGAGGGACATGGCGAGGATGGTTGCCGGGAAATGGGAGAAATCTGGCGTTGCGACGAGGACTGCGTCTATTTGGTTGCCGACTTTATCGAACATTTGCCGGAAGTCTTGGAAGAAGGGAACTTTAGGGAATCTCTTGCGAATTCCTGCGGTTCTTGTGCCGGCGCTTTCGGTATCGCACAGGGCGACGACTTTGGTGAGACCGGTTTTCTCAAACTGGACGATGTCGCCGGCGCCTTGGTTGCCGATTCCGATGTAGGCGATGCGCACCTTTTGCGTGGCTTTTTTGGGGGGGGATTGCTCCTTGTCCGCCGCGAAGAGAGGGGGCGTAATGGAGGCGAGGAACGGAAAAGTCCCAGTGGCTAATATGCCCTTGATGAAGGAGCGGCGGCGGCTGTCGAACGCGAGCGGTGTGTTTTTTTCCATATTGTCTGAAGGAGATGTTTGGTGGTGTGTGAGTTGGTGAAAGAGGAGGCACAAGACAGGTTGACGGCGGGCTTGTTCCGGCGACGACGGACTGTTCACTGCCAATGTTCGGCTACCCAAGGCGTGGGCTTTACGAAGCGGCGCAGACCATGTCCCTTGCCGATGATGGCGTCGTCTGGGTTGGGGAGTCCGTGGAAAACGACCACGCGGGCGCCGGCGGGCAGGCGTGGCGTTTTGAGGAGGTTAAGGGGAAATTTCGGCATACAGCCGTATTTGAAGCTCACGCACCATTCGGCAGGCCAATAAGCGAGTTTGCCTTGTTTGTGCAGTTCACGCGAAAGGTAGGCTTGCTCGTTGCGCACCTCGTGTTTCACGCGGTCTATGTTTGCCACGAAGTAGTCGAGGATGTCGGGGTGCGCGCCCGCCTCGAAGCGATAGACGGAGGAGTTTCCCGTGATGCGCCATGGTTTTTGCCAATCGTGAATGATGCAAAACTCGCCCGGGTAATCGAAGAAACAGTCCAATGAGCCGGTTATCACGACGTCGATGTCCAGAAAAAGCGTCGGCCCCTCCAAATCGGCGAGCGGTCTGTTGAAGGTGGAGAGCTTGCGCCACCCGCGTTCTTTGTCCGGAGGCAACGCCATCGGCGGCAAAGGCTTCACCTCAATATCGGGGTCCAACCCTGCGCCGTCGTCGGTGAAGCAGACGAAGCGGTGCGGGCGGGCGAGATGTCGCCGCGTCATAGAGCGCAGTTTGTTGACAAACTCGGGACCATACTTCGTCCCCCATTTCATGCAGACTACGTTAGGCACGAGTCGCGAAGTTGGAGAATGCCTCCGCGTTGTAAAGGTGTAAGCGTTCCCGAAAAGTGCCCCCTAACTTTGCTCGACAACCCTTCCCCAAACGAACCCGTTTCTGTTACGATTTTCCGACACAACGCACCTGCCACCCCTTCCCATCAACCTCGCCAACCACCAACCCCCGAATCCATTGACGCGGCGTCCCGCCGCTTGCCTCGGAAAAAAAGCGGCGGGACGCCGCTTCCACCCTGTCAACACGTCCAAGTTGCACGTTTGCCTTTGCAGGCGCGAAAGGGCAACGGGCGGGCGTTGGCGAGCACGAAGCCCCACGTGTCAGGAAATTTCCATGACGACGGATGCTCCTTCACGCAGTCCACGATTTCGGCCACGCCGACAATGCCGCCGGTCGGGGCGTCGTCCGTGGTCAGTTCGGCGGGAAACTTCGCTCCGGTTTGTTTTTCGATCAGGGCGATGTCCTCGTCGTAAAGCGTGTCGGGCATTGATGCGGCATGGATGAGAAACGGCCTGCGGAAGCGGGTGTTCCATGTCCGGTTTTCAATGTCCTTGAACCCGTGAACGATCATCCAGGCAAAGGGCTGGCGAATGGAGAGCGCGGGCAATGCGGCGAGCGAGGGCGTCCAACGGGAAAATTTGCGAAGCGGGAAATCGGCTGGCACGACCCGACTGTGTGCCAGGCGCATCCCCGCCGGGCAAGGTGCAAAGGTGGCTGCGTGGTGGCATCAAACCGCGCCCGCGGCCTCCAGCATGGTCTCGATTTTGGCATAGGCTTCGCCTTCGGGGGTTCCCCGCTCCAGCCACGCATCGGTGGAGGCGTAGTCCAGCGCTTGGGAAATGCGGTCGGGTTCATCCTCCGGCCAAGGGTTGAAATTGGGATCTGCTCCGCGTGAGAGGAGGAAACGGACGGTCTCCGGCTCGGCGGCAAGGGTGGCGTTGATCAGGGCGTCTGCCTCTTCGTAAGAGGCGAGGTTGATGGATGCCCCCGCGTCGAGCAGCCCGGACAGCATCCCGATGCGCCGGTCCGGCGTGAGGGGGGGGAGGGTTTTGCCGAGTTCGTCGTGTTGATCGCAGGGCACATCGTCCAGTCGCCGGTCCAGCGTGGCGGAGGTGAGCGCGGATTCGCCGTTTTTGTCGAACGCGTTGAGGTTGGCCCCTTCGCCGACGAGCCTGAGCACGCCATCAAGATCGAAGTGCGAGGCGCGCTCGATCATGGCCAGATCGAGCGCGGTGGCGGGCGGAAGGGCGTCGTGGCTGTTGATCAACTCGACTTCGAGCGGTGTCGGGCGATGAAAGAGCGGTGCAATCTCGTCCCAGCCAAATTGAAGCGTCCTGACCGGCACGCGTTTGCCAAGGTCCGGCTGGCGAGGGTGGTAGAGCGGTTTGAGAGCGTCCTCCTCCAGCTTTTCGGCGTCGAGGATGACAATCAGGGAGCAGAGATCCTGCGGGCACCGCACGAGTTCGCCGGGTTTCGGAGAACGGATGTTGAGTGTGCAACCCGTCTCGATGGCAACTTCTCCCGACGCGCAAAACCGGCGGGCATGTTCCAGCAAAAAGGCGCCTGCGTCGGCAAATTGCGGCGGCAGGTTGAGGAAACGCCAGTTGACAAGACCCACGGTCCATTCCGGGGCAAGCCGGAGCGAGGGGAATTCTTCGTGTGTGTCGATCAGCGCCAGCGCATAAACGCGTTCGGCGAAGGCCCATCTGGCGGTCTGAAAATCCATCGTGCCGTAATCGTGGCCGGCATGGGTGCCGGATGCGCCGAATTGGCTGCGATGATCGGGGTGCCACTGCGAGCCGCCCGGATCGAGAACGACGGGGTCGTAGTGGGGATGTCTGTAACGCTGCCCCGGTGCAAATCCGAGACGGAGCCGGGCAACGGTGATGTAATCTTCCCGTGAGAAGCGCCAGCAGAAAAAGGGGTGTTCGATGCTCATGGGAAGGCGTGACCGCGCACTATGCCCGCCCTCACGGAGGCCATGTCGTGACGGGCGGTTTCCGTGGCATGGGAGCGGACCATGCCAAACCAGACTGGTCGCGGCAAGCGAGGAGGGCGGGCGGAAAGCGCACTTTTCGCTTTGGCCTTGCGATAAAGGTCTTCGGGGAGGTCCGGCATTACTTTCATGGAGGCATGTTTACTATCGCCGTATTCCCGTCAAGCGAGAGGAAAATGCATTCAAGGCGGAAAGACCTATAGACATGTTGACCCAGGAGGAGACCCCGGAAAGTCGAAGATGAAAACGAAGAAAGAACCGAGGATGAAAATGGAACCACTCAGGGTGCTGGGGAAACGGGGAACCAAGTGGCTCAAAGCCCACCTGAGACAGGCAGGGTGCGGGCCGCTTGGGTCCCGCACCCTGCCTGTCTCAAAATTACAAAGTGGAAGCCGGACGCTCCGCTATGCGAAGCTGGTTCGTGAAAAACTCATCCGACTCCCGCTTCAAACTCTACACTGTCATGAGCCGCGCAAGCCAAGACCTCTTTGCCCTGCGCCACGAACTGGTGCGTTACGCCACCGTCCACGGCATCCGC
>JAISZI010000098.1 GCA_031269335.1 Puniceicoccales bacterium | reverse complement strand
TTCGCGCCGTTATTAACGGTCCGCAAGCGGGCAAACTTGTCAGCATTGCGACGCTCCAAAAATCGAACGCCAACGGGTTCACGGACGGGCAACACAACGGCGGCGTCGCGAACGTCGCTGCGCTGTTCAAACACGCATTGCGCTTCGATGCCTACCGGGGTAAGACGCTTGATGGGCGCGATGACGCGAACGTCGTCATTCACCGTTTCGCCGCGCCTGTGCGCTTTAAGTCTCAACAAGCTGCCGGAGAAACTTCTTTCGCCTACCTCACCGTCAAGGAAACCAAACAGCACGGCAACAGGGTCTATTCACTGGAACTCGTGGAAATGGAATCGCTCCGCGATAAGGGTGGTGTGCCGGTCGAAGCCGGACGCGCCACTCGCGGAGCAATTGACGCGAAAATTGACGCACTCTTAGCGAAAGTCAACCCGGAAAGCATCCGTATCGCCATCGACGAGAATGGCGAGCCGAAAGTTGGCGGGGGGCAGGAGCGTTATCTGGCTGGGCTGGGTGAGGACGGCGGTGCCGGGGGGGGCGGGCGCGGTGGGGTGAGGATGCGCGCTGTGTCGGCGGAGGTGTTTGGGCGGCTGATAGAGTTGCTCAAAAAGACGGGGCTGGCGAGGAATGTCATCACGGATCGGGACCGGATGCGGGAGTATCTGGAACGGCATTTGGGGGCGGATCGGGGAGATCGGGCGGTTCGGAGGGCGGGGATCAGGCGGATGGCGACGTCCAAGGGGGAGGTTTACGGGTTTGTTACGCCGGAGGGGGATGTTTACCTTGACCTTGAACGGATGAACGCAAACACGCCGATTCATGAGTTTGGGCATCTATTCTGGAATGCGGGAATGCCGGAGAAGATGAAGGGGAGGATTATTCAGCTTTTGAGGGGGACGAGGGGTTGGAGGGAGTTGGAGGGGAATCCGGCGTATTCGAATTTGCGCACGGATGAGCAGAAGGCTGATGAGTTGTTCAACACGCTGTTGGGGGATTATGGTGAGGATAGTCGGAGGGTGCGGGAGATGATTGGTGGGAAGGATGCGACGCTTTGGGAGAAGGTGCGGGGGGCGATTGGTGAACCGGCCAACGGGAGGAAGCAAAGAAGAGACTGGCAAGGTGGAAGGCGGAGGCGGCGGCACGGAAAGGGGCGCTCCCTATGCCATAATTGGGACCACCCCCTTGGGGTTTATGATGTTAATGACATTCAACTCCCGGAGCGTTGCCCCGGTCTGGCTTGGAGTCGCCCCTTCAAGGATTGTGGTTAATTTCAGCCTATCACTTTCGTTCTGAGGGTGGAACTGGAACGGTGGGGCTGATGGCGTCGGCGACGTCGTATTCTGCGCGGAAGTCGGCTCTGGCTTTCCAACGCAGTGCACGTGCGCCGTAGTAGCTGCCGTGATACTGTGCATTGGTGTCCACCCAGTTTGACACTTTTAAGAGTTCTTCTGGTTTGAGTTTTATTTTGTCGTGGATTTTTGCCAGTTGTTCGGCGCGGGTTTGTGCGGCGCTGTTGGCGAGTTTCATATCGGGGCTAAACATTGCGATGAGCACGGAGGTATAGGAGCCAAGGGATTTTGCGGGCAGGTAATGGACGTTGCCCGGTTTGGGGTGATTTTCGCCGATGATTGGTCCGATCAAGCGGCGGTTGTGCACGAGGTTTTCGTAAGATTCGTTAAAGAGATTAGTGAGGTTGCCGTTGAGGTTTAATCCGCCGGCGGGTTTTGGTCCCTTGTGGCAGCTGACGCAGTGTGCATTCAACACGGGTTGCACGTCGCGGGCGTAGCTGAGTGTGCGTGCGGCTGTTTTTTCGCCGGGTTGTGGGTAGGGCAGCTCGGCGGGGCGTTTCATTGCAAGGGGTGTTATCGTGCCGGCACTGGCGGGTGCTTGCGAGGTGGCTTCGTGGCAACCGACGCAGCTGCGTGTTTCGCCGGGCATATAGTTGACGTAGGTGCGCTCGGTCTGGATTGCGCGGTGTTTGGCGTCAAGTGCTTGCAGGAAGATGTTGCGTTTGGCTGGAACGAGGAAACGGGCGGAGCCGTCTGCTTCGACGGTCACTATGCCGTGCTGGATTTTCAAGCCGAGGTGTGTGGCTTTGCTTACGACGGCGTGTTGTTGGTCGAACTCGTCTCCTCCGTAGCGGCGGCGTGCCGCCCATGGGCGCGGTACTTGTTCCAACACGCGCAAGTATTTGACGGTGCCGGGGGTTATTCCGGGCATTCCGGCATAGACGTTGGTGACGATGCATTCGGCGAGATTTTTTGCGGCAAGTTCTTCGTTTGCTCTTTCGGGAATGATGGGTGGGCGTTTGCGGGCTACGAGTGGGATTGGGCGAAAGGAGGAAATTTTTTTCGAGGAGTAAATTGGGGCGACTGTGCCGCCTTGGCGCAGGAGGTAGAGATGGTAGCCTCTGGGGCTATTCCACGGGGCGCCGGCGGGTTTGTGTGAAACAAGAAACTCGGAGCGCGAAAGCGGGTAACTTTCGCGGAAAAGCGGTCCGTGTCCGCCTTTGTCTCTATACCAGCCGGAGGAGGGTCTTTTGGGGTTTCGCAAGAAATGGAAACCGCCTTCGTCGCGAACGTCTGTGTAGGGCGTCATGTAGGTCATCGGCGCACGCGTTCGCACGTCTTTTGTGGTGTTTATGCGGACGATGGTGCCGACGCAGTTTTGCGGATAGTGCGGGGTGCCGGTGAAGACGTATTCGTTGGGGGAATCGGGGATGGGGCGACCGAATATCATTGTGGTGGGGAAGGCGACGTCGTTGCCGTAGATTTCGACGGAGTTGGTGCCGTCGGGGTTCATCGCCCAAAGGCATTTTACGGCGACGGCACCTTTGTCCACGTATTCCCAGCGCGTGTAGAGAATGCGGCCGTCGGACAGCACGACGGGGGAGCTTTCGGAGAGGGCGCTATTTGTGAGGCGTCGCATGTTTTTACCATCGGCGTCCATGCGGTAAAGGACGGTGGTGGTGAAGATATCCGGACCGTCGCAAAGGATGCCGAAGTGGCAGCGCGTGGAGATAAAGGCGATGCCGCCGTCGGGCAAGTAACACGGGTCGAGGTCTTCGGTGCCGTGGTGGTAACCGGCGATGCGGTATTTTTTGACAATCTCTTCTTCGTCGGCGGGCGAAAAGGTGATTTGGCGCAGGTTGGTGCCGTCCACATTAACTTCGTAAAGGCGGTAGCCGATGTTCTTGGCGGCCTTGTAGGCAAACACGATGCGCTTGGCGTCGAATGAGATGTCAAACGCGCCGAAGACGCCGCCTGTGAGAGAAGGGGCAAGCTCGTCAACCCTGCCCGTTTTGAGGGAGAGGACGCAGATATTGCCTTTGGGTCTCCAGTTCGAGTTAAGGTATTCGGTGTAATAATGGTTGCTGTCGTAAGTGAGGCGTTTCACGAAAGCGATTTTTTCGATACCGCGGGCGAGCAGCTTGTCCCACTCGGCGCGCTCGGCGGTCTTTGGCACGTAGATTTCCGGCGGGTCCGGGGCATCTTGCGCCGACATCGAAGGCATGGTGGACAGGCTGACGACCAATCCTGAAAAGAAGAACAAGAGAAAGCGGATTTTCATAAAAACAAAGCGTGTGGTGTGTGAACGGCTGGACTCGTCTTTGTGGGACAGCGGGCGGCGGCAGTTGTTCGATTTTTATGCGCGGCAAAACGTGGGCGTGCGCGGGGGTGTTTTATTTCGCGTATTCCTCCAAAAATATCCGTAATTTTTTTTCGCGTCCGAAGAGGACGAATATGTCGTCTTCTTGAAACACTTCGTCGAGCGAGGGGACGCCCAGTGTGGAGCGTTTTTCTACGCCGCCTCCTTTTACGGCGATATTACGCAACACCGTGTTTATGAGACGTTTTATCGTAACAATGCGCACATCGGCTCTTTTGAAGACCGCGCCTTTTTCTTGAAGGCAGGTGCCTTTTAATCCGGGCACTTTTGCCTCGATGATGGAATAGCCGTTGCCCATGTCGAAGCCCTCGACGACGCCGCGCATGAGGAGCGAGTGCGCCAGCCCGCGGGCGGCGACTTCTTCGGGCACCACGAGGCGGTCAACTTTTAACAGGCGCAACAGCCGTTCGTGCAAGGGCGAAAGGACACGGCACACGAGGCGTTTTGCGCGCATTTCCTGTGCCTTGATCGTCAGGCTGATCGACTTCTCGAAATCGTCTCCGATGGCGATGACTACGGCGTCCATTTCGCGAATGGGGATTTTGTCGAGAATCGACGTGTCGCTAAAATCGCCGATATACGCCGCGCTCGCCTCATCTTTCACTTGGGAGACGTTTTCTTCTCGCGGGTCAATGACGACGACTTCGGCACCGAGTTTAGCGAGATCAAGCGTGAGATTCTTGCCAAAGACACCGAGTCCAATGATGCAGCATTTCATAAGTGTGGAGCAGTTTGTGTGTTGTGGTTGTTAAGAGAAAAACAAGATGCCTCGTGTTAGTTAATGACGACCTCGCCTCGCGGCAGGCGACACGGCGACGATTCGCGGCGCGGCATGAACGCAAGGAGGCAAGTCAGCACGCCTACGCGTCCGGCAAACATGGCGACGACGAGGACGATCTTCGCGGCGTCGCCAAGCCGTGGGGTGATATCTCGCGACATACCCGCCGTGCAAACCGCGCTAATCGCCTCGAATCCGAGGTCAATTGCAGGAAGATTCGGGTGAAGCAGGCAAAGCGTCATTGTGACGAGGGTGATAAAGGCGAGCGCCACGAAAATAGTAGCAAGTGCGCGGTGCGCGATGGCGTCGTCGAGACGGCGTCCGAATACTTCTATTTCTTCGCGCCCCAAAAGGATGCGGCGCAGCGAAAGGAACGCCACGGCAAGCGTAGTCGTTTTGATGCCGCCAGCGGTGCTCGATGGGCTGCCGCCGACGAACATGAGAAACATTATGACGATTGTTGTAGCGGGCGTAAAAAGCGATTGCGTGCTAATGGTAAAACCCGCCGTGCGCGAGGTCGTGGCGTCAAACATCGCGGCAAGCCACGGGTTATGCCCTCCGCCAACGTTGGCACCGCCCGCCAAAAACTCCGTGGCAAAGATGCCAAGCGTGCCGAAAATGCCGAGCGTGAGCGTAGTAACGAGGACAATTTTTGTGTTCGTAGAAAGCCGTGGCGGGAGGGCGAACCGCAAACCCATTTTCCTCAAAACGGAGGCAAGAAATGTCTGCCAACAATTTTTCACCACGGGAAAACCTGCTCCGCCCGCAAACGCCAACACCATGAGAACAACGAGGATACCATCGCGCCCGGACATCGCCGGATTGGCAAGATTACCCTTGAGCGTAGAAAAGCCGGCGTTGCAAAACGCCATTACAGAATGAAAAATAGAGAAGAAGAGATGCTCTTCTGAAGGAATCTTCTTTGCATCCACGCCGAACATGCCAAAGAAGTTAAAAAAACTGCCAGTGTCCGTTTCGAGCTGCGAATAAATAGCCACCGCCCCGGCGATCTCACACCCGAAAGTAAAAACAATTATAGTGCCGAGCACAGTGCCAATCTGCCCAAGGTTATCCTCGCTTAATAAATCTTGAAGCGCGAAGCGGTTTCGCAACGACACTCCCCCTGCGAGAAAATAGGCAAAAAAATAAGTGAACGTCATCACTCCCAGCCCGCCAATTTGAACGAGGCAAAGAATTATCCATTGCCCGTGGCGCGTGAAAGCTGTGGCAGTCTCAAGCGTGCTCAAACCGGTGACACACACGGCACTCGTTGCAGTGAAAAGTGCGTCCGCCCACCCAATGCCGTTGGGCGTGGCGCGGGGCGTTTTTAATAACAGCGTTCCCACTGTAATCAACAGTGCGAAACTAAGCATAAAGACCAATCCGGGCGAAAGCCGCCGGTGCGAAAGCAAATGGTTTCCGCGCAACCATCGCAAGCCAAGCAGTATTAGCAACGTGACCTGTGAAACAGCAAGATAAAACAACGTAAAATCTCGCGCAGAAATTCCCATGTTCAGCCAGCTGTGAATCCATTGCCAGAACGACTCGCCTGCAAAAATTTGCAATGAGGCAAGCACAGTGAGAATCCCCTCTATCTTGTGACTGAACAAGTAATTAAGCGGACGCGTTTGCAGTAAAATGCGGAAAATCTCCTGCGTTACAAATACCCCAAAAACGATGCGACAGACATTGTCCAACGACGCGCCCCAAGCCTCCGGCACACTCCATCCAAGGAGCAAAACAAATACTCCGAGCGCGCTTAATCCGCACAAGACAAGAACCCCATTGAGCACGTGAAGCAAGAGGCTCCGCCGTTCCACTGGAATCAAGTGACTCATAGCGGGTGAAAAGAAAACCTACACGCTTGCACTGGCAGTGTGATTCGCGGTGAAGCTACGGGGTTATTTTCATCACAATTTTAGCGTTGGCGACAGGTGCTGTAATTTTGAAGGCAAAGCGGACCGGGTCTTTCCGCGTTAGAGAAACTTCTGTAATCTCGGATGTTTCCAATTTTAGCGGCAGCGATTTTTTACCGTCAGTTGCCTTCACCGCGACACGGATTGCTTTATTTTCTTCGCCGATACGCAAGAGGATTTCGTTTTCGCCACTGGAACTTTTTTGTGTTTCCCACGGCTCGTAAGTCAACAGTGCTGTTTCTACCGTTCCGGTTGGTTGGAGTTCAATTTCGTCGGTCACGGTTAACGAATTCGGTTTCCCTTGTTCCGCCCGGGTGAATTCAAAAGTGCGTTCCAATTTTTTTATTTCTTTAAGACCGTAAGCTGAAGCGTAGTTAATTGTATAAGAATCTTTTTCGTCGGTAAACTTTTTCGCGATTACTTCCCCTTTTGCTTTGCGTCCAGTTCTTTGTAAATGTCCGTTGATGACCGGGACTGGATGTCCAAACGAATTTAAGAGATCGCTATCGTAGCGGTTATTACCGAATGTCCGGCGTGTATAAACTTCGCCGCCCGGGTCGAGAACGGGCGTTGTTTTGGCATACATTACGGTGAACGAACCGACGTCGTTGTGGTTGTGGTGCTCGGCGTTGTGTCCGCCTTTGCTAGCGACGGCGAGCTGTTTTGTTTCACCCGGTTTTGGGCGAAAAATAAACACGCCGGCGTCGGGAAATTCGGTCCGAAGCGAAGCGAGCGGGGTGTCGGTTGCCGGCGCTCTACTGGTTCTTGTTGCGGAATTAGGGAAGCAAAACACGCCGGTTGTTTTAAGGCTTCCCACCCTATCTTGATATTTCTCATATTTGCTAAAACCGAATTGAAGTCGTTGGCTCAAGTATTTTGCGAGCTGCGGACTCGGTTTTGCCGTTATAGAACAATCGGCGAACGCTGCATAAAGTTCGGGAGAGACTTCCATTCGGAATCCGAAAAGGGCGCAATTTCGCACCTTGGGCATTTGTAAGAAATCCACCTTTCCACTTGTTGCCTGATAAACAATTTCGGCAAGTTCTACGAAATTGCCAAAGCCGTAATTCCAATACCCCATTCCCTCGCTGCAATATCCGTCCGGGGTGAAGCCTCTGAAATACGGGGACATAAACCGTTCTGAGGCGGCGATAAACCATGCTCTACGGGCTGGGTCTTCGATCAACGCCAAAGCCGTTCCGACGACGCCGGCATGGCAAACGCTGTTCCAATTATTCGTTCCATCAATCCACCAATTTCGCCCTTTTCTTCCTGATTTGACCGCATTTTCGTATGGGATAAGCGTTCTCCGTTCCACGTTGTCGCGAATAAGTTTCCGTATTTCCGGGGACAATTTTTCGCCAAGCCACAGGGAGGCAAGAGCGAGTTCAAAGCTGGTGTCCGCCGAAACAAGATCGATATAGATTGTTTTTCCGTCATAAACTTCGGCGTTTCCATCGTGTGCTGGAAGCAGCCAGCTTGGTTCGTCGCAAATGGATCGGATTGTTCTCTCTAACGGAGCGATAAAGCGTCCCTTATTTTCGAGACATTCTGCAAGCGCGAACACTGTAATTCTCCTGAATTTATGGCTGCGGGCGAGCTGAAAATTTACGCGATTTCCATTCCGAAAATACTCCTTGTAGAGGGATTCGGGCAATTTCTGAAGCGGTATTTTGAGTAAATTTTTGGCATCTTCAACAACACTTCCTTTTTCCAATGCGTTCCACAGGGTGCGGTCGTTAATCGATCTGCCGACGCAAAACGGTTTTTGTGAAAGAAACGGTGCAATCACCTTGGCGCGTTTTTCAATTTCGCGATTCAGTCCCGTTACCTTGGTGTTTTGAGCATTCAAGATCGGCAAAAAAAGAAAGAAACCTGCGAGCAGGGGAAAAATCCATTTTTGCGAAAGGAATTGCGTGAGTTGGCGGCGGACACTGCGGGTGCCGCAGTAGATGGTATTGGTTGTAACGAAGGTCATTGTTAAAAAGATTTTAGTGCGCGGGCAGGAATTACTGTTTCGCGGCAGGGTGTCAACTTGGTTTCTCAATTTCTATTGGCGGGAGCGGGGCATCCTTAGACGGCATTAATCGATGAGGCGGATTCCGCCGAGGTCGGCGCTGCTGACGGAGCGGGCGTAGTGGCGCAGTGATTTGGAGACGGGGCGGTCGCGTTCCGGGGAGTAGGCGCGGGTGGTGCCTTTGGCGGTTTCTTCAAGGCGGCGGGCGGCGAGGGTGGCTTCGTCGATGAGGACGTTTATGGTGCGGGCGGAGATATCAATTTCGATGATGTCGTTGTCGCGCACGAGAGCGATGTCGCCGCCGGCGGCGGCTTCTGGGGAGACGTGTCCGATGGAGAGGCCGGAGGTGCCGCCGGAGAAGCGTCCGTCGGTGATGAGGGCGCAGGATTTGCCGAGATGCTTGGATTTGAGGTAACTGGTGGGGTAGAGCATTTCTTGCATGCCTGGACCGCCTTTGGGACCTTCGTAGAGGATGAGGATGGCGTCGCCGGATTTTATTTTGCCGCAGAGGATGGCACTGGAAGCGGCTTCTTGGGAATGGAAAATGCGGGCGGGACCGGAAAAGTGCCAGAGGGCGGGATCGACGCCGGCGGTTTTGATGACGCAGCCGTTGGGGGCGATATTGCCGCGGAGGATGGCGAGGCCGCCGTCGCGGGTGTAGGCGTGGGCGACGTCGCGGATGCAACCAGTTGCGCGGTCGGTATCAAGGGTTGCGTAGTGGTTGTCTTGGGTGCCGAGGACAAGGTTGAAGAGGCGGGCTGGGGCGGAGGAATAGAGGCGGAGTGCGTCGGCGTCGGGGGGCTGGCGGGTAATGCTGTGTTTGTCAAGTGCTTGAGCGAGGGTAAGCCCGTCTATGCGCAAGGTGTTAGTGTGGAGCAAGTTTGCATTAGCGAGTTCGTTCATGATGCCGAGGACGCCGCCGGCGCGGTTGACGTCTTCGATGTGGTATTTATCGGTATTGGGGGCGACTTTGCACAGGCAGGGGATTTTGCGGGAGAGGGCGTCAATATCGCTCATGTCGAAGGAGACATTGGCTTCGGTGGCGATGGCGAGGAGGTGGAGAATGGTGTTGGTGGAGCCGCCCATGGCGATGTCGAGGGACATGGCGTTGAGGAATGCCTGGCGGGTGGCAATGGAGCGAGGAAGGAGGGAAGTGTCGCCGTCGCGGTAGTATTTCCATGCGTTGGAAACAATAAGGGAAGCCGCGTCCATGAAGAGGCGGGCGCGGTTTTTGTGGGTGGCGACGATGGTGCCGTTGCCCGCCGGGGCGAAGCCGAGTGCTTCGTTGAGGCAGTTCATCGAGTTAGCGGTGAACATGCCCGAACACGAGCCGCAGGTGGGGCAGGCACTGTGTTCGAGGGCGGCGATTTGGGCATCTGGAATGGATTCGTCGGCGGCTTCGACCATGATGTTGATGAGGTCGAGGTGGCGGGAGCCGTCCGTGCCCGCTTCCATGGGACCACCGGAAACGAAAATGGTCGGAATGTTGAGGCGCATGGTGGCCATGAGCATACCGGGGGTGATCTTGTCGCAATTGCTGATGCAGAGGAGGGCGTCAACTTTGTGGGCGTTTGCCATGTATTCGACGGAGTCGGCGATGAGGTCGCGGGACGGAAGCGAATAGAGCATTCCGTCGTGCCCCATGGCGATGCCGTCGTCTATGGCGATGGTGTTGAACTCGGCGGCGAAACAACCGAGGGCTTCAATGGCGGCTTTTACTTGTTGTCCGATTTTGTGCAGGTGGGCGTGACCGGGGACGAATTGGGTGAAGGAGTTGGCTATGGCAATGAGCGGACGTCCGATCTGCTCGTCTCGCATCCCGTTGGCACGCCACAGGGCGCGTGCCCCCGCCATGCGCCGCCCTTGCGTGCTCGCTGAACTTCTTAACGGTATTTTCATGGCAGAGCATTATTCACCTACCCGCTGCGGACTCAACCGCAGTTTTCAAAATTGCCCCTGATTGAGTAAAACGAAAATGAGACATATCCTCAACAAAGGTGTTGACAGGGACGCCCGTCGTAGCGTTTTTTCTCGGTGATGGTCCTCGATAGCACAGCACGACAATCGGGAACGGCCGTTTTGACAGCACTTTGCGCGACGGTTGTGTGGGTATGTTGCGTCGGTGTGTGTGTTGCGGGGATTGCCTTGTCAGACAAGCACTTCACTGCGCCAACGGAGACGGTTGTCGCCGCGCCGGCGGTGGAAGTCATTAAGGTAGATTTGACGAGTGAGGCGGATGTGGAAGTGGCGACGCCGAGAGCGCGAGAGGCGGCTAATTCTTTGAGTTTGCCTCTGCCCGATGTTGCGCCGCCGCCGTTGACGAATTTGCCGGCACCGCCGACGGTGACGCCTGTCGCCGTGCCAGCCGAGGTGGCGTTTGCCTTGCCCGTGGAAGGTCCCGTGGCGGTTGTTTCGCCAAAGGAAGCAGCATTTGCGCCGCCTGCGAAAAAACTTTCCGAGGCATCGCCCCCGGATGCCGCCGGTTCTGCCGCTGTGCCAAGCTCACAATTTCTTGTTTTTGGGCAAGGTCAGGGACGCCAGCCGTCCCCCGTTTATCCTTACCAAGCGATCCGCCATAATTGGACGGGGACCGTGCGCGTGCGCCTCGATGTCGGCATTGACGGGCGCGTTTCCACCGCTGACGCAGTCGTTCCCTGCCGGTGGGTAGTGTTGAACGAGTCCGCCGTTTCCACTGTGCGCCGCCTTTGGCGTTTTCCGCCCGGACCGCGCCGTGTCTATGAGGTGGACATACGTTTTGAACTTCAATAATCACACCTATGTGTATTGCTAACGTCGTCGTTGATTTTTTCGTTAAAGGAGGTCCTATCATGTGGCCGATTCTGCTGTGTTTCATTGCCAGCCTTGTCGTGCTCGTGGAACGCGCTCTGTGGTGGGGTTGTCTTTCAAAACGTTATGAGGAAGAACGTCTTAATGTCGTGTTCACCGCGCTGACCATGGGGGAGTTCGCCACCGTCGTCGCCGAGACGGACGATCCCTCCGATCCCTTCTTAAACACGATTCACAAAGGAGTCACACACGCGCATCTTTCGCTGCTTGGAGCAATGCAATTGCAGGCATCGGACGAGATCGAAAAGGCGGACAAACGCCTTTGGATACTCGCCACGTTCATTACGCTTGCCCCTTTGCTCGGTCTCCTCGGCACCGTCCTTGGGATTAAAGATACTTTCGACGTGCTCGGCGACGCGGAGCTGTCGGCGGTGAAAGTTACAGGCGGCATAGGCGAAGCACTTGTCGCTACTTCTTGTGGTTTGGGGATAGCTATTTTATGCCTTCTTCCGTATAACTATTTTACCCGCCGCCTCGCGCACTTCCGCGCCCGTCTCGAACGCACGATTAACCATGTTGAATTGCTAACGGAATTTGCCCGCCACCACGGTCACGATATCGAGGAGTTTGCCCGCAGATTACCCGCAAATAAAACCGCCACCGCGCTGGCAGAATCCTGCCTGCGGCAGACGGAGTCTCCTGAAAAATCGCCAGTGCAACACCACGGCACTATTTAGTCTTGTTTTATCAATTCCACTTTACCCTCCATGCCGCTTCGGGTGAGCGGCGTTTTTGAGGTAAGACGGCGGATGTTTGTTCGCGTAAGCCGTTTTTCCTTTGGCAGGGCAGCGTCACCGATGACACGGTTTGACCAGTGGTTGACGACTTCGATTTCCAATTCGTTATTGGCGGGACGCAGCGCGTTGGTAATTTCCATTTTATAGGGGTGCGCCCAGAGTGTTCCAAGTGTTTTTCCATTGATACTCACTTGCGCGATTTCGGAGACATTTCCGACTTGTAAAAAGACACGTCCGCGCCCGTTTAGGAAAGTTGGGGGCACCGTAAACGTTTTTTTATACACAGCCGGACCGCTGTAATAACGAATGCGCGGGTCGGCGTGTTCGTTCCAAGGCGTTAATTTTTCAAAAACAACTTTCTCCGGACCGCCCCAGCGTTTGCTAAAAGAAACATCCCACGCGCCATCTATGGACAGCGTAGCAAGCGTGGCGGGAGAGTTGGACGATGCCTCGCCCTGCTGTGAAGGCGAGATGGGGTTGCGAAAGACGACAAAGATGGAACCGTATTTCGCCAGATCAAGCGGGACAATCGTGCGGCCGTTTTCCTGGCGATAAGCCTTGCACAGGCGGCGTTCGCCGGTCAACGCATCCCACAATTCCGGTTGTAATCCAGTGACGCGGAACGCCGCCTCAAACACATCCGGAGAAGCCGTAAGATTGGCGACAAAATAAAGGTGCGCGGCGACACCGGTTTTTTTGTCGGCGGGCGTTGTTAAAACATCCTTCGGCGAAAATTCGGAGAAATTCCCCAAATTAATTGTTTCGAGTTGGTTTTTATATAAAACGCGATGAATCGAATCTATGCGCGGTTTCGGGTTATTTCCGCTGATGCGCGCGAAATCGGGGGGCAGCCCTCTGTCTTTAAGAAATTCGGCGGCGGAGATGTTCGTGGCAACAATACCTTTGCCGACATGGCGGACTTTCTCCGTCGAATTTCCCCACAATTCGTTTGCGATTTTCTCGACTTCCGCATCTTCGTTCTTGGTGCTCAACCCGGTTACCCGCAGCGGTTTAGGACCGATTACGGCGAGGCCATCCTCTTTTACCCAGCGAGCAATTTTTTTCAATACAGGCAGCGAGATACTATTGCGTTCAGGAAGCACGAGGAGTCTATATTCGGCGCCGTCAGGAAACGTTATTTTCCCATTGTTGACGGACGCCCTGCTTAACAACGCCTCTTGTGTCGCGACATCGTAGTCGTAGAACGGAAGAGACTTGGCGGTATTTTTCCATTTCATCTGTGTAAAATTGGGAACGTTCTCGCCGTAGTATTGCAGAACGTCTGCGAAGAAGAGACCTTGCTGTAATAAAAATTGCGATCGGTTTATATAGCGCAGGAAATCGTGTGATTTTTGGAAAGTAAAGTTGTTGGGGTTAAAGTGCGTTCCGGCAAAAAACTCCTGACCTGGCATTCCCATTTCTTTGGGCGAGTTGGCGACACCGTGCCAGACGACGAGATTCAGGCCTTCGCAGAGAGCCTGATCGAAGGAAGGTTTTAAGTTGTCGGAGAAAGACTCCTGCCAGTGCATTCCGATATTTGTAAAAGCTTCGGCGGCGACAATTTTTTTCCCGTAAACATGGGCGGCGGAAGCGGGTTGTTTCAGGAAGAAACGGTTTATGTCTCCGACGCGGTGGCGAGGCGACCAACTCCAAAATTCGGACATTGGAATATCGCTTAACCCGAGCAGCTGAAGAGAATCAATCGGCGCGCCATGCGGACCGCCGGATTCGGGGTGGATTCCGATATCATATTTTGCCGCCATGTCTTGTATTAGCGCATAGTGCCGGTCTCGGATACAATCGCCTATCGTGCGGCGGAAATCATTGAGAAAACGGTTCGATGTTTTGCGGTCATTGAGTATCTGTCCGGCGATAATCGGGAGAAACGGCAGAGGATTGTAACCGCGGCGTTTTTCAAACTCTTGTATAAAATCCGGCGTCCAATTCATTCCACCACATTCCCAACTGTCCGTGTGCAAGTAACGCAGTGTTTTTCCGGCAAGTGCGCCGGCGTCTTTAAGAAGAGGTTCGACAGATTGTTTCCAATAGGCATTCAGTGCTTCCCGTGAAAGATAATCAATTGTGAAACCTTGCCATTTTCCACTCGCGGTAGAAACGTGATTTCCCGATTGTGTATAACCAAGACGGAGAATTATCCAGTCACCCGCCGGAACATCCCAATTTAACGTCCCGTCGGCGGATAAATGTTTTGTAATCACACGGACATCGCGGAGGGGCGTTGGGGCGTCGTTCGGAAGTTCTTTTTCGTCCAATAAGAAAGGAAGGCAATCCGGTGATGATCCGCCGTATTCGGTGTGGGCTGTTTTTACACGAAGATCGGAGAGGCGGGCGTTGGAGCGGGCGTGAGGAGAAACAAGATTTGTCGCACCATTGAACAGGGCGATTTCGGCTATTTGCGCGTTGCGCGGAGTTTTTGCAAAAGCGCGGTCGTAGGAGGTATAAATGGAGAGACGGAAGCGGGCTGCGGTGACGGATGGAAAATTCTTTACGATTCTTTTATCCGCTGGGGTTGAAAATGTTACAAGCGAGGTCCACGTTTCGCCGTTGGTAGTGGAGAAGAAAAGTTCGCAATCTTTCGGACCGTATCCATCTCGCCCCAGAAGACTTAATTTATTAACGGAAACCGGTTTGTTAAAACCCAGGAAAAAGTGTTGCGGATTTTTTGGCGAAACGGGCTTTTCCGGTGTTGTCCCCTCAGAGACCCAGAATGTTTGTGGGTTTCCGTCAATGGCGAGGGAAGGAGGGTAATTTTCGGTGGTTGAAGAGGCGGTCGCCGTAGTGTGAATGCCGTGTCTTGGTGCTTTTTTAACGGGGATGGCGTAGAGGGCTATATCGCGATAAAATTTATTAACGGTGCGAGGAAGCGGCAAAGGGATGGAAACTTTTCTGGGACCGCTGATCAGTTTTTCAGAGAAAGTAGTCACTTTTGCGGCGTGTTCGGGTTTTACGAATGGACCGCCCAGATTCCAGCCGCTTTGGATACTGAGACTAATAGAGATGCCGTTGCGGTTGGCTTCGCGCAAAGTGTGGAGGTAGAGATCACGCCATTCGGCAGAGCTATACATCGGTCCTTTTGGAAGGGTGGCGTTGCCGTCTCCCCCATTGTCATCCACGTCAAAGATTACGGCACCGCCGAAACCTTTTTCTTTCATCTCCGTGATATCGCGGGTGATGGACTCCGCCGTGACATTTCCGGCGAGCCAATCCCAATAAGCCCAGAGTCTTGCGGAATCTGGCGGGTTTTGAAACCCTTTGACGAGCGAATCCGCTCGGGCGGTCGCGGACACCGCGACACACGAGATCAAGGTAAGAAAGAAAAAACGGAAGGAAAGCATTCGGTGAAAAACAGGAGGAACGGAGCAAGGTTCCCTTAAAAAGTGCACAAAAAGGGGCTGTTTTTGCCTGGCGAAATAACCTGTTCCCAGCGGTAGCGACGCCGGCAGCGAGCGATGTCACTCAAACCGTGCGGAATAAATGATGGGCGGTTTTCCGCTTTTTTCTTTTTCAAAAACGAGGGTAATCGTAGCACTTTTGGCGGCAAAGCCGGGGATTGAAAGTATTGCCCCATTTTCGCCGTTGCCCGACGCGATTTGTTTGTCGTCCGCGAAAACCTGAAGATTTTTCAAGTTCTTTAAGTTTGTTCCGTTAAGGGTTAATTTTTTCTCGTGTCCGGTGAGCGAGACATAGCGGAAACCGATTTTCGCACTGCCGTTGTTTAATGGTGTTACGCCGCCGAATTGTCCAAATTCGCCGCGTTTGATATTTTTGAAAATCACGGCGGTTCCGACATAAAGGGTTGCGCTGCTTGGGAGTGCGCCGGCGACACCACTGCTTGTCGGGACCTCCTGTTTTATGAGACCGTTTTTGTCGAATTGGATTTTTTGGACACACAGCGCACGCCGGTTATAGAGGGCATTTGTTGTGCGGTGGTAAAATACAAACCACTCGCCGTTGTGTTGCTCAATGGAACCCTGGATATTTCCGTCTCCTACTATATCTTCAATGGTCAAAATAATGCCGCGATAAACGTAGGGACCAAAGATATTTTTACTTGTCGCGTAAGAGAGGCGGAGCGGGCGGCGGTTTTTCCGGGTGATTTTTCCTGTGTTTTCTGCATAAACAAAGTAGTAAGTATCTCCGCGTTTGCGCAGCGACGGTCCTTCGTAAAAATCTTTCAGTGGCGCGCCGATGTTTGTGGCAGAACTTTCGTCGATAGTGTAGTTGTTAATTAGTTTTGCGATAACGGGATAATTCTTTTCGACAGGTTGTTTTGTCGGAGCGTAAGTTATATAACGTTGCCCGTCGTCATCCGTAAAAACTTGCGCGGAGATGCCGTCAATTTTTGTGCCAGTTTTGTCGCCGACTACCCATTTGAACTCACTAAAAGGACCTGTCGGATTTTTACTTTCGGCGACGAACATATGATTATCTTTGCCGGATGAGTCCCACTCGTAAAAGCCGTAATGGAGAAATTTGCCGTTATGGAACGCGCCGTCGGAGTCCCACAAAATACGCCCTTTGTGAGGACCGAGTTTGAATGAAGAAAACGAGACGCCGTAGCTTTCCCAGCGGCGCAAATCCGAGGAAAAGAGGGAGATATAAAAAGGAGAACAAAACGATCCGGGATGAGCGTCGAGCGAACCATAAATATAAATTTTTCCGCCGAAGTTATGCGCCTCGGTGTCGGGGACGTAAACGTTCCACGAGAACGGCAGAACCGGATTTTGCACAGGCCAACCGATGGTGACGGTTGCGGCTAAAGTTTTTTTACCGGCGTCGTCAATTGAGAAAACCTGTGTTTCGCCATTTGCGAGCGCCTGAATGCTATTTCCGGCGACACTTACGATTTTTGGATTTTCGGCAACATAGCGGAGATCAGCATGTAAGGCACGCGTGTCACCGATATTGAGCATGTAAAAATGCTGTTCAAATTGTGCGAAATTTATCGGTTTTGCGGCGAAAAGTGCTGTGGCGGAGGGACGCGTTTCAAGCACCGTTATAGTAAAAAGAGCGCTGGCGAGAAAAAGCGATGCCCGGTAAAAATTTTTAGTTAAAAAATTCATTTTGAAAAACAAAAGTGGTGTTAAAAAAAGAAAGGTTTTATGCGAAGTCTGGCGGGGGCATTTGTTTTTTTAACATTTTATTTATGGACAAAAACAGGTTTACGAATGGGAGGAAAGGGCGGATATTTCCATTATTTTACGGAGGTTGGCATTGTAGCGATTTACTTGTTCGCGGCGCCAATTTTCGGGATTGTGTTCCGTAAAAATACTTTTCCCATTTGCGTCACGGGCGAGATGGGTGACGCGTCCGGGAGTTTCCCGTCCGGCGAGTAGAGAGTCCTTGTCGCGGATGATGTTTGCGAGGCGTTGTTTATTCATTGGTTGTGGTTTCGGCGGTGAACTGGTTGATTCCGTTTCGTAGAAATTCGTTTTCTTCTGATCGCAAGAAGGCGCGCAAGAGAAAGATAACTTGTGGAGAGGCGCGGAAGAAGTAAACGACGACGGCACCGTCGTGCGTTTCATGTCCGCGGACGCGCCAGCCTACTTTTCGGCATCCACCGCCGTCTGCGATTATTTCGCCGGCTTGAGGGTGGAGCAGGAACCATTCCATGAGGTCGCGAACTTCCTCGTCTGTGAACAAGCGGGAAGCCTGTTTTATGAAGACTGGCTTTTGGATGAACAGCATACAAGAAGGCAGGCTGCAAAAAAAGGCGCGGAAGGGAAGAAAAAAAAGAAATTCGGCGGTCGGTCGTTTTGGGGCGAGGGAAAGGCATTGGCGGCGTTATTTATTGTTTGTTGGGAATAGGGTTGTGAACACTGCTCGTGGGAAAGTTGTTTTCTGGCGAAGTGAATGTTGGGAAAAAAGCGGTGATGATTCGCCCGTTTTTCTCGTGATTTTGGCGAAGGCGGCGCAGGGTTTTGGGTGTCGGGTGGCATTGCGGGAAGCATTTTTTTGAAAGAAATGCTTGCAAGGGACGGCTGGGTGGTTGTTAGGTGCGCGCCTTTTTTCAAAACATGCCAGACGAAACGCCACAACCTAAACGCTCTAAAACGCCGTTGGACTTCGATTTCACGGATACTGACGCTCTTGCCCGTTACACTACGGAGACAGGGCGCATTTTGCCACGCCGCTACACTGGGCTTACCGCCCGCCAGCAGCGGCACATTACGAAGACGATTAAGCGTTCGCGTAATATGTTATTAATGAAGTAGAACGGGCTTTTGTGCACCCGTGTTTTCGGCGCGGAGGCGCGATTGCGCACGGGGATTTTTTAATTTGACGGGAGTCTGTGCGATGTTCCGGGGTGCGCCGTTGTTTTTTCGCGAAACGGAAGCGGATTTGATCCGCGTGGGCAAGTTGTTGCGCGAGGGCGAGTTAGTGGCGTTGCCGACGGAGACGGTCTATGGGCTTGCGGCGGATGCGTTGAATGAGAACGCCGTGCGTCGCGTTTTTTCGGTGAAGGGGCGTCCGTTTCTTGACCCGCTGATCGTGCATCTTGCTGCGGCGGAAGCTGTTGAAGTGCTTGCGGAAGTGCCGCCCGCGTTGGAGCGACTTGCGGAACGGTTCTGGCCGGGACCGCTTACGGTGGTTTTACGAAAAAAGGCGGTGGTGCCGGATTTGGTGACGGCGGGCGGCGGGACGGTCGCCGTGCGTGTTCCGGCGCATCGGTTAATGCGGCGGGTGATAGAGCTTTCCGGCTGTTTTCTTGCTGCGCCGAGTGCGAATCCTTTCGGCTATGTTAGCCCGACGCGGGCGGAGCATGTGCGCGAGTCTTTTGGAGAAAAGGTGCCGTGGATACTTGACGGCGGGGAATGCGAACACGGGTTGGAATCGGCAATCGTGTGGCTGGCGGACGGGGCGAAACGGGCGCGTCTGCTGCGCTCCGGACCGATATCAAGCGAGGAAATCGAAGCCGCAATCGGGCACAGGCTGGTTTCGGGTGACGCGGGGAACGCTGAAAAGACCGGGGCGCAGCCTGCCCCCGGAATGCTTTCGCGGCATTACAGCCCGTTCACGCCGATAGTGTTACGCGAGGCCGGGGCGAAACCGACGTTGCGGGTGGGCGGCGGGCGGCAGGCGGTCGTGTGGCTGCGGCGTCCGCAGGTGGCAATGGCTGGTGTGGAGGAATTTTGGCTGAGCGAAAACGGGGATTTGCGCGAGGCGGGGCGCAATGTGTTTGCGCTCGCACGGCGGCTCGACGCCGGAGGCTTTGCCGTGATGCACTGGGAGTTGGCGCCGGGCACAGGCATTGGTGTTGCAATAAACGACCGTTTGCGTCGTGCAGCAGCACGCGCCTAACACGCGGAGGACGGGCGGTGCGGCGAAGTTCCGCCAAAACAGCCACTTGATCGCGTCGGCTTTCCGGCGGGAGAACTTTTGAAGAAAAAACGCACGCACCGGAAGTGTCCAGTGCGTGCGAAGGAGGCGTGCATCGTGGGGAGAGTGGGGAATCTCCTTGGTGCGAGGCGGGTTATTTGCCAGAGAAGTGTTTGTCTATGGACGGAACCAAGTGGCGGACGGATTCGTTGTCGTGGACGTTTGCTACTTCGTAGATAACTGCGCCTTGAGGTCCGGCGATTTGCCAGTGGTGACCATAAAGTTTGGTGAGTTTGGAGTATTCTCCGGCGACGAGTTTGGTCGCATTTTTCGCCACGACAGCGGTTGGGTGGCTGGCGGGGATTTTGATTTCGGGGAATTTCGCGAGATTATCCGCGCCTTCGCCGACGGTGTAAGTGGAGCCGTTGTGGACGAACCAGCCTTCCATTTTTGCAGGCAGGTCGCTCTTTGGTTTTTCGTGCCAGTGTTCGGGCAGCATCTGGTTCGGCAGGAGGAACAAGGCTTGGAGCATGTAGCGGTCTTTGACGTTGTTATCTATCATGATGGCGGCGAGACCTACTTCGGTAAAACGTCCCGTCCCATAGTCACTCACCCAAAGCTGGGAGCGCGTTTTCTCGGTGATGGGGAAGTTGTAGAACTTCATTAACTTAACGATGGCGTCCTTGGCGGCGTCTTCGTTGAATTTGCCGGCTTTGTAAAAGTCTGCGTTGTTAAACGTCAGTGTTTTTTTTGCACAGGCAGCTTTTTCTTTTTTCACGGGACATTCTCCTTCTTTTTTCGCGACGTCGCCCGCGGTAGAGCACGCGGCAAAGACTGCCATTGTGGCAGCGGCGAGAAACAAGTTCTTGATCTTCATGGTTAACAGGTTGTTTTCAGGTTTGAGTTAGTTGGTGAACACGGAAGTTTGGGCAGACATTTTGCGGCGGCGGAAGTTCCCCCTAAATGGGGATGCGGGAAAGATTGAGTGCGGGCGAAATCTGTGCTGGGTTGCGTTGTGGGCACTCCTATGACGCCGTTCACTGCCGAAAGTTCTCTTTCCCTCGCCGCGCTTGGCGAGGTGCGTCTCCTCGAATGTATTCGCCGGTGGCTTGGTTCGGTGAGTGCGCCGTCCCCGCGTGGCATGGGCGATGATTGTGCGGTGTTGCCCGCCAACCCCTTGCGCGGTGCCCGCCTTGTCACCACGGACAGCGTGATTTGGGGGCGGCATTTCGACGGGGCGGTGTCGGCGTGGGCGGCGGGCGCAAAACTTGTTAAACGTAATTTGAGTGACGTGGCAGCCATGGGCGGAGTGCCCACCGACGCCGTGCTGAGTCTCGTGTGCGGCTCCGATGTGGCAGTGGCTTGGCTGGAAGCGTTTTTTGGTGGAGTTGCCGATGAATGCCGCGCCTTTGACATGGAGCTGGCTGGCGGAGATGTCGCCGAGGCGCACGCAGGTTTCTTTTGCGCGACGCTGGCTCTGACGGGTTTCGCCGAAAACCCCGTTTTGCGTTCTGGCGCCCGTGTCGGCGATTCGCTGTTGGTGACGGGCTTTCTCGGCGGAAGTCTTGCGGGAAAACACCTCACGTTTACGCCGCGTTTACGCGAAGGTCGGTGGGTGGCGACGCGTCCAGAGATACGCGCCGGCATGGACTTATCGGACGGACTGGCAAAAGACATTCCCGCTTTGCTTCCGCTCGGCTGCGACGCGCTTTTGGAAATGGAGCGCGTCCCCGTCTCGGTCGAGGCACGCTTGTCAGCGGGGGGCGATGCTATGCGCGCCCTTAATCGGGCAATGGGCGATGGCGAAGACTACGAATTGCTGTTGGCTGCCGACACACCCAGTTTGCCACTTCTGCTTGATGCTTGGGAACGGGAATTTCCCGCCCTGCCCTTGACCCCGATTGGGCGGGTCGTCCCTGCTCGTGATGGCGAGGGCGGGCACCTTGTTTGCACAATGGGCGGACGCGTGCTGGAAACAAACTTCGGCGGCTACGCCCATTTCTGAAACGCTGCGAACGGCGACGGACGAATCGGGTGTTCAGACTTTCGACATTACGGGAGGAGGGGAAACTGGGTAATGATGAGATTGGGGGCAGTCGAGGCGCGGACGTGGACAACGTTTATCCGTGCAGGGGAGAGTGTTACGATGGCACTTGCGCGATTTGTCTCGAGGCGGAGGGTGCGATGGGGCGGGGTTGGGATGCGGGCGATTTGAAATTCCTTTGGGAGGGTTCTCCACGAACGCAGGTCGGCTTGGGTGGTGGAGTAGCTGTAAGCAGCGGTGGCGACACGGCTAATGATGAAACCGCCGATGGCGGCACCGTTGTTTTTCTTGGCTGTTGCGCGGTCAACGGCTTCGTTGATGCCGTAGCTGATGGCGGCTTTGATGCCGGCGTTGATGAGGGTGCGCGTGGTAATTTCGGGAAGTGCGTTGTTAAATTCGGTGGCGATGACGGAGTCCATGCTTGCGAGGGTTTGCGTAACTGCCACCGGGGCGAAGCCGCCGCCCTCCGAGAAAATGCGTAACGTGTTGGAGTTGTTTGGGTAAAATTGTAATTTTGGGAATGCTGCGCCCGCATAAGGCACCTTGGCTCTGGCGACGAAGAAGAGGGGAATATCAATGCGCACTTCTCTGCGGGAAGGGGCGCGCCCCGTTTCAAAGATCACGTAGGTGAGCGGTTCGTTTGGCAGCGGTGCGCCGTCGCGCATTTTTTGGGCAAGGGCGAGATCGTCACGGGCGGCGGCGTTCCCTTCTGCCATGGCGGCGGCGCGCTGTAACGACTTGTAGGCGACCTCGATGTCGGCGGTGTCGGCGGCATTTGTGAGGAAAAAGATGCCGTGAAGCCAGACGCTAAACGGGTTCACGTAGTCGGCGTAGGCGCGCAGCGAGCGGGTTTCGGCGTAGGTTTGGGAGAAATTTGACGCGAATTGCGGGTCGGAGTTGGCTCGGTTCACGTCATAGCCATTCCGTCGGGTTTGGGCATTGGTCGCCGCATGTTTTGTTTTTTCGATGCGTTCGGCATTGGCTTCGACGGCTTCGCGTTGGCGGGCGAGGGCAAGATTAAGGGCGACGCGCGCTTTTTCGGGTTCGCGCAGAGCGAGATAATTTAATGCTTGATAAGAACTTAACATGATACGGTCGCACGCGCCACCGCGATAGGGCAAGGAGTTCATGTTATTGAGAGCGGCGATGGTTTCGGTCGAGAGGCTGACATCCGGGCGCGAGTCCCAGTTGGAGATAGAGGCTAATGCGGCGTCGAAGGCTTTGACGCTTTCTGCGAAATTCCCTGCGGTGCGTGTTCCCGATCCCCATTCCAATTGCCAGAGGAGGCGGTCGCCGGCACCCGCTTTTTCGGCGTTTCGGGCAGCGCGTTTTGAGGCAGCTTCGTAATTTCCGGCGTTCCATTCTGCCATCATTCTGGTGGTCTCGGACTCGCGCGAGTTACATCCAGAAAAGAAGGTGATACAGGCGAAAAACACTGCCGTTGCAGCGAAGGAAAACAACCCGTGCCGTGTCGTGTGAGATAAATTCATTTGAGAACCTTGACAGGGCAGGGGAGAAAACAAAAAAACGCTGGTAGAACAAGCCGCGAGATTGGGAGGCGTTTCCGGGAAATATCGGGAACGGGAAACCTTTTTGCGGGGCAGATGTTTAACGCCTGCGATGGGGAGGTGTTCCGCCGAGAGCGGGACGCCCTCTTTTTGATCAACAACTTGAAGGAGAAAGAACATGAAATCGTTTAGAATTGCCGCGCTCGCGGTTGTTTTTGGAGTGGGATTACAAGCGTTACCCGCTTCAGGAAATTCAGAGAAGGTGCCGATTCCGCCGCATAAAGTGCCGACGGTCGCGCCGGCTGGAGATTGGAAGGCAGCGGAGCCGGCGGCGGCTCTGGAATTTAATGAGGTCGCCAAGCGCGCCCGCGAAGCAGAAGAGGCAGGCGATGCGGCGGCGGCGTTGACGGCGTGGGAACGCGTGCTTGATCGCACTTCTTGCACGGAGGAGGCGCGTTCAGCGGTGCGCGCCAGAATCAAAGAATTACGCCCCAAGGTGCAGATAAACCGCGACCCGGCAAAGGCGCGCAAGTGGAGCGTGCTGGCGTTGATTTACGGCGAAGTTGACTTCGAGAAAAAGGACGCGAACGGGAACACCCGGCGCTACCGACAGGTGTTCAGCGATCGCGACGTGAAACAAGTCGGGCGGATGCTCGCCGGCTTCCGCGACCTCGTTTTTGAATGGTCGAGCGGTATTGTCTTGTTGGAGATCGACGCCGTGCTTGTGAAGGAACCCCTGCGGCATCTTTCGGGCAGAAACGGCTATTATGCGGACATCCGCGACGCGGCTCCTGAGGTGCGCAAAGCACAGGAAAAAAAACATTATGATACTGTAATTTCCTACGTTAAGTATCACGGCGGACCGGGTGCCAGTATTCCGCGACCACCGTTTGCCGGTGCGACTTACGGGCGCGTTGGGCAGTTCAAAGGCGCGGGTTACATCATGATTCCGTGGACGCCGTCGTATCCCTTCAAAGGCGAATTTTGGGGCGAAGTGGAGTTACATGAATGGCTGCATCAAATTGATGATGTGTTGTCTGTGAATCTTGGTTATCCGCGGGGCACCTTTCGTTCGCCCGATGATGGACGCGGCGAAGGCGATAATCGCCCGAACGGCGAAACGGAATACCGCAAGCCAAGGAATGTCAGAACCTGGGTTTATTTTTACCGGCACCTCATGCAGGAGCATATGACGCGGCAGATGTGGAACGAGGTGACCATCAAGGGAAACCTCCCGCAAAAACCCGGATCGGTCATTCGTATCCTTGGCAAATAAAGAGAGCGCTTTCCCGCCGCCCCGCTCCACCGCCGCCCACAAAATGCTACGCTGACACGGGCACGAAAGATACGGCGCGTATTTTTCGTGCGGGGATTTGTTCTGCCGTTTCCGTTTCTTGGTTGCCGTGGGGGGCGGTAGTTTGTTCGTTCCTTTCTGCATTCGGTATGACTGACAACGAAATTAGCACCGCGGAGCCTGAATGTTCCGGAGTAGGTCTGGTGCAGCCCAAAGACCTTGTTTTTCGTGCGCCTTTTGAATTTGAACTCGGAGGTGTTATTCCCTCGTTCACACTCCGCTACGAAACTTACGGAACACTCAACGCCGACCGCTCCAATGCCATTCTTGTTTGCCACGCATTGAGCGGCGACCACCACGTAGCGGGGCGGCACGAACAGGGCGAGCGCAAGGCAGGCTGGTGGGACGCTTTCACCGGACCGGGGCGCGCATTGGACACGGAACGCTACTTCGTCATCGGCGTCAACTGCCTCGGCGGGTGTCGCGGCAGCACGGGACCGGGTTCGGAAAATCCCGCGACCGGCGCACCTTATTACCTTGATTTCCCGCAGTTAACGATGCGTGACATGGTGCGCGCCCAACGCGAGCTTGCCCGCGCACTCGGCATAACGCGCCTGCACGCCGTCATCGGCGGCTCAATGGGCGGAATGCAGGGTTTAGTGTGGGCGGTGGATTACCCCGACTTCGTGCGCAACGTCGTGCCGCTTGCCTGTGCGGCGCGGCAAAATCCGCAAGCCATCGCCTTTAACGAAGTAGGGCGGCGCGCCATTATGGGCGATCCACGTTGGCGCAACGGGCGTTATCCCGCCGATGATCCTCCGCGTAACGGTCTCGCCGTAGCACGCATGTTGGGGCACATCACCTACCTTTCTCCGCAGCGCGTAGAAGAGAAATTTGGGCGCACGCGCACGCAAGTCGCGTCGCCGGAGCCATTTGGCGCCGAGTTCGAGGTGGAAAGTTATTTAACCCACAAAGGAAGCACCTTCGTAGAACGTTTTGATGCAAACGCTTACCTCTACATCACCAAAGCTGCCGACCGCTTTGATCTCGCCGGCGGTGCCCCGCTTGAATCCGTGTTTGCCCCAGTGAAAGCACGGGTGACGGTCATCGGCTTTTCCTCCGATTGGCTCTATCCGCCTGCCGAAAACCACGCTGTCGCCGACGCCCTTCTCCGTGCCGGAAAACAAGATACCCGCTATGTCGAAATAGAAACCAACGCCGGGCACGATGCGTTTCTGCTTCCGTCAAAGGAACTTGTGAACACAATCCGCACGGCAATCGCGTGAACACAATCGCGGACGAGCACGGACAAGCACGACTACCACAAAAACAGGGTTGGCAGACAAATCCACATAAACAAAAGCCTCGTAACCACTCCCGCCATGCAAACAACACGTCGTTTCTTAAATCAAAGTAAAATCCCGTTCCCCGCCGCCCTGTTCACAGCGTTTTGCCTGCTGTTTCTCCCCGGCTGCAAAAAGGAACCCAAGACACCCGAGGAGCACGCCCGCTTTGCCCTACGCCCCGGTTTGAACGGGCATCTTGAAAAACGCCTCGCGTCTGTCGAGGCACTGGCGGCGGCGAATGAGCAAATGCTGCTCGTCCGCGTGGCCGCCGACAGCCGCGTCCCGGACGTCAAGCATGCGGCGGCAAGCAAACTCAACGATCCCCGTGCGATGGTCGCTTTCGCCAAAAAAGTCCACCAGACGGACGGGACCGGCGCGGAACTCGCCGCCGAGGTAATGGGCAAATTGACCGACCGGCACCTGTTGACCGACATCGCCGCGAATGCCAGCTCCATGTTCGTCCGCATCGAGGCCGCAGCTTTGCTGGACGACCAAGCCTTGCTCGCCAGCTCGCCCATGACGAAGAGACCAAAAGAACCATCCGTAAGGCGGCGACTGGCAGGGCGTCCGTTCAAACCTTGCTTGCCAATATAGCGAAAAAGGACAGCGATTGGCGTGTGCGCAAGGTGGCGGTTGGAAGACTCACCGACCAGACTTTGCTCGCCGATATTGCGAAAAAGGACAGCGACCAGTATGTTCGTGAGGGGGCGGTTAAAAAACTCACCGACCAGACTGCGCTCGCCGACATCGCAAAAACCGACGCGGACAGCGTAGTCGCTTACGCAGCACTCGAACGCATAAAGGATTCCCAGGTGCTCGACAGCCTCGCCCGCCACGAAGGTGCCGCCTCGGATGTCCGCCTGCTGGCTGCGTGGCAACTGACCGACAAACCGCTGCTCTCCGCACTCGCCCAAAACGCAGCCGACAAACGCGTTCGCCGCGTCGCCTCCAGCAAGTTCTCCGCAAACACGTGGACCATCGAGCGTGGAAAATTCGCGGATTTGATAAGCGAGGGAAAATTGCTGGCGGAAATAAACGGCGACAGCATTCACAATCTGAACGTCACCATTAGAAGACTGGTGTACCATCCGCTGAAAGTCACCATTCCCGCCGGCAGTTATTTTGTTTCCAACAATCCGAAGGTGCAAAACATGGTTTTGACGGCGGACGTCACCTTCATGCTCTTCGGCGACAGCTACAAGGAGCGCGACTATAAGCGCAACAGAGACGCAATGGGAGCGGGTCCGAGGCGGCGGCGCGTAATCGAGGTCCCAGAGTCGCGCCCCTTCAGGGCGCGGTGGTGGGGAGGCGTGCATCCGCCGGTTCCGCACTCGTTACACTCGCGCTCCACCGGCGGTTATTCACGTTGTGCCCCTCCGGGGCATCGGAGGCGTGAGGAGATAGGGGGAGACTTAGCCCCAAAGGGGCGGTCCTAAGTTAGCCCAGGGCAACGCCCTGGGTATTGAATGTCATTAACACCAAAGCCCCAAAGGGGCGACCCTAAGTTAGCCCAGGGCAACGCCCTGGGTATTTGTGAACCACAAAACCAAAGCCCCAAAGGGGCGGCTCTAAGCCCATCCCAGGGCAACGCCCTGGGGGTTGAAGGTGGAAGGAAAGGAAAGCCCCTTATGCCGCAATTGGAGCCGCCCCTTTGGGGCGAAAATCAAGCACTCCCTCGAAGGGGGATAACGTGAATAACCGGCAGTAGAGCGTAGCGGAACTGCCGGACAGTGCCCACCCCCACCCCGCGCCC
>JAISZI010000099.1:7500-18939 GCA_031269335.1 Puniceicoccales bacterium | reverse complement strand
GGTGCAGGTGCTGGCGCATTTGCGATTTTCGTTCGCACTTTCTTGGTTGACGTTTGCGCCTGAATCCTCACTACTTGACTAAAAATGACACTTTTAGCTCAAAAACAGATGTTCGTATGTGGTGCCTGCGTCCTCGCTTGGGCGGTGGGCGGAGGGGGTTATCGAGGCAAGATATCGAAAGGGGAGGTATTTTGCGATTTGTGGCTGATTTTGTGCTTTCAAGGGCGGAGTTCTAACATAGGAGCATGAAACGAATGTCACTCGTCAAAGAATCATGGAATTCGCGTCTCGGCATCATTTTTGCTGTGGCGGGCAGTGCCGTTGGGCTTGGAAACTTTCTTCGTTTTCCGGGTCTTGCGGCGCAATACGGAGGAGGGGCGTTCATGATAGCCTACTTTGTTTCGTTGCTGTTCATCGGTGTTCCGGTGAGTTTGGCGGAGTGGACGGTGGGGCGTCAGGGGGGAGGGCTTGGGTTTCATTCTTCGCCGGGGATTTTTCACGCGCTCATACAGCGGCGTTGGGCGAAATACCTTGGCACTATTGGGCTGTTCGTTCCGTTGACGGTTGTCATGTATTACATGTATGTGGAGGCGTGGTGCATGGGATATGCGTTTAACGCGTGCACGGGGCGGTTGAGCGCGACTGGACCGGAGGGCTTTGCTGGCTTTTTCAAGGATTTTACGGGTATTTCTGCCAATGGCGGGGCGATTGGGTTTGGGACGGACAAGGTGGGGATGTTCGTGTTGATTGTGTTCGTGGTGAATTTTTTTCTGATTTACCGCGGTGTTTCGCGGGGGATTGAGCGGATGTGTCGTGTGGGGATGCCGTTGTTGATTTTGCTCGCCGTGGTGATTCTCGTGCGCGTGTTCACGCTTGGGACGCCGAATGCGGCGTATCCAGACCGCAATGTTCTCGCCGCGTTGGGGCACATGTGGAATCCGGGCGATGTGCTTGGGCAGCTCAATAATCCGCAGCTTTGGCTTGCCGCCGCGGGGCAGATTTTCTTTTCGCTAACAATTGGCATGGGAGCCGTCATCACTTACTCGAGTTATTTGCGTAAGACGGATGATGTTACGTTGAGCAGTCTTACGGCGGTGTCGGCGAACGAATTTTGCGAGGTTGCTTTGGGCGGGATGACGACGGTGCCTGCGATATTTTTATTTTTGGGGGCTTCCGGGGTGGTGGGTCAGACGTTTTCGCTGGGGTTTATCGCTTTGCCGGAGGTTTTTGCCAACATGGTGGCGGGACCGGTGTTTGCGACGGCGTTTTTCCTGCTTCTTTTGCTCGCGGCTGTGACCAGTTCTATCTCTCTGCTCCAGCCGTGCATTGCTTTCATTGAGGAAGCGTTTCGCGTGCCGAGGCGCATTTCTATTTCGTGGCTTTGCGGGGTGTGCGCACTGGGGACGAGCTGGGTATGGTATTTTTCCAAGGATTTGAAGGCATTGGATACGATGGATTTCTGGGTTGGAAATGTGGGCGTCTTTTTGCAAGGCACGTTGATAATTGTGATATTTGGCTGGATAGTGGGCATCGAGAAAAGCTGGAGCGCCATGCACCAAGGTGCCGCACTGCGCGTGCCGAGTGTTTTCCGTTTCATAATGAAGTATTTAACGCCGACGTATTTAATCGCGATTTTCATCATGTTCCTTCTGCAAAATGTAGCGGGGTGGAATTTTAGCTTTGTCCGCCCCGATTTTCGTCCGACCGGCTATATTACCGATTTGTTTGGCGAGACTGCCAGCGATGTGGCGCGCTTGACCGCCTCTTTCATGGCATTGACGTTGCTGGCAGGATTGTTCCTTGTCCGCATCGCCCGCCGTCGCTGGGAAACTGACGGGCACCACTAACGCGAACTTCTCAAGCAATGATCTCCTTTTACGAAAATTTCCTGCTGTTTGCGAACGCAGCACCGCCAACAGCCGAAACCGTGAATACGCTCACGCCCAGTGGCTGGGCGAGCATGTTGTGCTCCGTGGGTGCGGTGACGTTCGCTTTCGTCTGGTGCCTTACCCGCGTTTCGAAAAGAAATAGCACAGCGGAAACAAATCGCCCCGCACCGGCAGAACAACACGGTGAGCATAGCGAAACTGTCGCGGTGAGTGCTGTTGATTGCGACGGGCAAGACTGGGAAAAAGTGCGCACTCTCAATGACTTGCGCCACTGGAATTCCCCGAAAACGTCCCTTGCCGTGGTGGGAATGCCCATTGCCCATTCCCTCAGTCCGCGAATGCACAACGCTGCTCTCAACGCCATAAACGCCCCAGAATTGGCGGGCTGGCGCTATTTCAAGTTCGAGATTCCGCCGGATGCCCTCGGCGAGGCACTGACGCTTTTTCACCAACACGGTTTTCGCGGCATTAACCTTACCCTGCCTCACAAGGTTTGCGCGCTTGCCAGCCTCACGCGGGTGGACGTCTTCGCCGCCGCTTCCGGGGCCGCCAACACCCTCGTCCGCGAAGAAAATGGCTACGCCGGTTACAACACCGACGGAGCCGGCTTCGTGCGGGCATTACGCGAGACACAGGGCGTGACGCTGGAAAACGCTGTAGTCGTGTTGCTTGGTGCCGGCGGCGCGGCGCGCGCCATAGCGGCATCCGCATTGGACACAGGTTGCCGCGAACTCTGGATCGGAAACCGCAGTGCAGGACGCCGTGCGGAATTGCTTGCGCAACTACGCGAAAAAAAACCCGACGCCCGTGCGACCCTGCACGAATTTGCCATGGACGCCCCTCCGCCCGCATTTCCCGCCGGCGCGGTAGTCGTCAACGCCACCTCACTCGGCCTGCGCGACGGCGACCCCTCTCCCCTGCCCGCCGCCCTCTGGCAACGCGGAATGATCGCCTTTGACATTGTTTGCGGCACCGGCGAAACGGCGTTTTTGCGCGAAGCGCGGGCACGTGGAATCCCCAGCGTGGACGGCTTGCCCATGCTTTGCTGGCAAGGCGCATTGGCGTTTGAACTGTGGACAGGGCGCAGCGCCCCCGTCCAAGTAATGTTAGATGCCCTGACGCGCCCGCCGACGCGGTAAGATTTTCCGAATGACATCCTGCGGTATTTCGGGCAGACCATCGCCTTCTGTTCCGCATCTTTTCCTTCCTGCGACATGTTTCCTTTCCAATTCAAGAGCACCACAGGGCAAAGCAGCATCTCCCAACGGTGCTCCAGCGACGACCTCACGCGGTTGCGCCTCAAATACACTCCCTATTACCATTCCTTTACCGCGCAGGACGCCACCCGTGTGACCCTCAACGGACGCCAGCTCGTCATGCTCGCCAGCAACGACTACCTCGGCCTGACACACCATCCCAAGGTGAAAGAAGCTGGCAAACGCGCCCTCGACATCTGGGGAGCAAGCACCACGGGTGCCCGTCTCGCCAACGGAAGCCGTGCCTACCACACCGAGCTGGAAGAACGCCTCGCCGCCTTCCTCGGCAAAGAAGCCTGCCACGTCAGTGCCGCCGGTTACCTCAGCTGCATGTCCGCCGTTCAAAGTTTTGCCCAAAAAGGCGACATCGTCTTCGCCGATAAAAATTGTCATTCCTCCCTGTTGGCCGGCATCGGTCTTACCCAGGCAAAAGTAGAACGCTTCGCGCACAACAACCCCGCTGATCTCGCCGAAGGTCTCCGCGCCTACGACCAAAGTATCCCCAAAATAGTCGTCTTTGAGGGCGTCTATTCAATGGAAGGGCACATCGCCCCAGTGGCAGACATATTGGCAAGCTGCGAAGGGCAAAATTGCTTCCTTGTAATGGACGACGCCCACGGCCTCGGCGTCCTCGGCGAAGGCGGGCGCGGCACCGCCGCCAGCCTCGGCGTCACCGAAAAAATCGATATCATTTGCGGCAGCCTCTCGAAATCACTCTCAAGCACGGGCGGATTCGTCGCCGGAAACAAAGCTACCATCGAGTATCTGCGCACCCACTCGCGCCAGACGATCTTCTCCGCCGCCCTCGCGCCCGTGCAAGCCGCCTGCGCCCTCGCAGCCCTCCAACTCCTCGAAACAGAACCCGAACACCTTTCCCGCCTCTGGCAAAACACCCGCCGCCACCAGCAATTGCTCACCGACCTGAACCTCGACACCTGGGGCAGCCAAACCCCCGCCATCCCCATTGTCCTCGGTGCCAAGGAACGCGTTTACCCGTTCTGGCAAAAGTTGTTGGAAAACGGCGTCTTCACCGTCATGTCCATCGCTCCAGCCGTGCCCCCGGGAAAAGACCTCGTGCGCACCGCCATCTCCGCCGCTCATACCGCCGCCGATTTCGACATAATCGCCACCGCCCTCAAAGCTGCCTCCCGCCGCTGGTAACTTCCCCTCCCAACCGACACTCTCCCGCCTGCCCGCCTTCTCGGCTCTCGACAAAATGCGGATTCCCCTTATTCACCCATACACATGCACATTGAAAATTTCAAAGTCTTCGCGGACCTCGCAGCATCCAAGAGCTTCTCTCAATCCGCCAGAATCAACGGAATTACGCAATCCGCTGTCAGCCAGCAGTTACGCTCGCTCGAAAACCACTTCAAAGTCCAAGTATTAGACCACAGCCGAAAACAATTCCACCTTACCTGCGAAGGCGAAAAAATCTACGAATCCATCAAAAAAATTCTCCATGAATACAATCAGCTCACCAGCGACCTCCGCGAAATGACCAAACTGGTGGACGGAACAGTGAACATATCTTCCATTTACAGCGTCGGTATCCACGAACTCCCCGAAATTGTGAAAAAATTCCTCATCGACTACCCGGCCGTAAATATCCGCATCGCCTACCGGCGTTCTGATATGGTCGTCGAGGACGTCCTCCACCACAGCGCCGATCTTGGCCTGCTCGCCTACCCCGAAAAAACGCGCAGCCTCGAAATCCTCCCCTTCGGGCAAGACAGCCTCGTCCTCATTTGCAGCCCCCAACACCCTCTCGCCTCCAGCGAAGAAATCCCGATCTCCGCCCTCGACGGACAAAATTTCATCAGCTTCACCCACGATATGCCCACCTGCCGCGCCATCGAACAAATCTTCCAAAACGAAAACATTAAGTTAAACAACATCAAGGAATTCGACAATATTGAGACCATAAAACACGCCGTCGAAATCAATGCCGGTCTCGCCATCGTCCCCGCCGCCACCGTGCGCCAAGAAATTGCCCAAGGAAACCTCGTCCAGCTCCGCCTCTCCAATTGCCAAATTAACCGCCCCCTCGCCATCATCCACCGCCGTTCCTTCGTCCTCACCCCAGCTATGCGCAAATTCATTCAGCTCTTAACAGATTTTGGCAACCACGACGAAAACACCGAGTTTTCAACACTAACACAACAACCACAGTAACTTACACGACAAAATCCGTGAAAAAAGTAATCATCGCCGATAAAATTTCAACCGCCGGAGTGGACTGGCTCAAGCAGCAGCCCGATCTTGATGTCATCGAAGCACAGGGAGCCGCACCGGAAAAACTCATCTCCCTCGCCGTGGACGCCTCCGCCATCCTCGTGCGCAGCGAGACCAAAATCACGCGCACCCTGCTGGAATCCGCCCCCGACCTCATCTGCGTCGGACGCGCAGGCGTCGGAGTGGACAACATAGACGTTGAAGTCGCCACCGAACGCGGCGTCATCGTCATGAACACTCCCAGTGGTAACACCATTGCCACCGCCGAGTTAACATTCACCCACCTCCTCTGCTGCGCCCGCCCCGTTCCTGCCGCCGCCGCCTCCATGCGCCAAGGCAAATGGGCACGCAAAGACTATTCCGGCACCGAGTTGCATGGCAAAACACTTGGCGTGCTCGGCCTCGGGCGTATCGGCTCCGAAGTCGCCAAGCGCGCCCTCGCCTTCGGCATGAAAGTGCTCGCATACGACCCCTACCTCACTCCTTCCCGCGCCAGTGTCCTCGGCATCGAAACCGTTTCCAAAGACGATCTTTTCACCCAAGCCGACTACATCACCGTCCACATGCCGCTCACGACGCAGACCGCCGACATGATTGACGCTGCAGCCATAGCCAAAATGAAAAACGGCGTGCGCATCGTCAACGTCGCCCGCGGCGGTCTCGTTAACGAACGCGCCCTTGCCGACGCACTTCTCTCGGGCAAGGTCGCCGCCGCCGGCTTCGACGTCTTCACCACCGAGCCGCTCCCGCCCGATTCCCCCCTGCGCAACATCCCCAGCCTCACCCTCACACCGCACCTCGGAGCCTCCACGAGCGAAGCACAGGAAAGCGTCGGTATCGAAATCGCCCAAGCCGTCGCCACCCTCCTTCGGGGCGGTCCCTGCGCCAACGCGGTCAATATGCCCAGCATAGACCAACGCTCACTCCAACAACTCCGCCCCTTCCTCGGCCTCGCAGAAAAACTCGGCACGCTCATCCAGCAACTCTCCCCCCAACGCATCGAAAAACTCCGCATTACCTATTGGGGCACCCTCACGGGATTTGACACCCTGCCTCTCTCACGTGCGGTCCAGCGCGGCTACCTCCGCCGCATCAGCGGTCACGTCAACGATGTCAACGCCCCCCACCTCATCCAACGCCTCGGCATCGCCCTCCAAGTCACCCAATCCAATAGCGAAGCCGACTACAAAGACCTTATCCAAGTCGAAGCCACCACCGATACCGGCACCACCCACACGCTTTCCGGCACCGTCATCGGCACGTCTCACTCTCCCCGCATCGTCAATATCGATGGTCACCCGCTCGAATTTATCCCGGAAGACATCCTCCTCATCTGCGAAAATCTCGACCAACCGGGCATCGTCGGCGACATTGGCACCATCCTCGGCAAAGCTTCCATTAACATCGCCAACATGACACTCAGCCGCGCCGCCCAAAACGACGGAAGTTCCTCCGCTCTCGCGATTTACCAACTTAATGGCAGACCCGACGACGACGCCCTTGCCCGCATTCGCACGCATCCCGCCCTCCTCTCCGCCCTCATCGTCGAACCCTAATCCTCTCCCCCGCCCACCAAAAAAGCCGCCGTTTTCCAAAACGAAAAACGGCGGCTTTTTTAATGATGTTAACGGCGTCTGGTTATTTTCTTTTTTTCTCCACGGGGGCGGAAGGAAGAACGGAGGGGTCAACCAAGGGAGCAGTCTGCCCCACAGCCCAAAAAAGACCGCCTACCACGTGGCGCACATAATCAATGTCGGAGAACGCTTCGCCATAGTGCCCGCGGGCAGTGTAAAAAACTTTTCCTTTTCCATAAGAACGCGTCCACGAAAACGGAAGCGTCGCCAGTTTTTCACCGTCTATATAAACACTGGTTTTGCAACCCTTGCAGGTCTTGAGGTCAACTTGCAGTAGGATGTGGTTGTCCCGCTGGAGATTCTGAAAATTATACCACTCGTCGAAGCATTCCCATTTCCCGTCTTTGACAATGGATTTTGTCTTTGTTGCTTTTTTAACACTGTTGTTGGAGAGCACGATGGTCGCAGGGTGCGTTTTATCCACGATTTCAATGGTGCTGGTCTGGTGGTGAGGATGGTGTAAGAAGCTGCCACCAATTATCTTCCAAAACTCGGGCCACTTCTGATCCTTGTATTGGTAACCGTCCGTCGCGGCGTGAAGACCGACCACGGCACCGCCCTTTTCGACAAACTTGCGAAAAGCCTCCCGGCGGGCGAGATCGCGTTCTTTGGCAGCCGCCTTTTCTTCGGATTTGGCGTTTTTCGCGAGACGGTCTGAAAGGAAGGCACCGGTCGTGTTGAGGAGGATGACCGCCTGATACTTCTTCAGGTTCTCATCGGTGAAAAGGGATGCATCTTCGGAAGCCGTAACCGCGAAATTGTATTTTTCGCCGAGCTTTTTGAAGGCCTCTGTCCCAGCGGCAATGGCACCGTGGTGCCGGAATCCGTTGGTCTTCGAGAAGACCAGCACGTTAAACGCAGGTGCAGCCTTGTCCGCCGCGATAGCAAGTATCGGCGCACAGGCAAACACAGCACCAGTCAGAATTGTTTTGAAGAGTTTCATTGCAGGACACGAAGACACCCGCCGCCGATGCTTGTTGCAGATTTTTCCGCATCATGCGGCGGCGACGGGCGTTTTTTTGTCTTGCGCGGGCGGACACAGAGGCTTCCATCCGACGCGTTATGCAAACTTTAACCTTTCGTATCAGGGTAATCACTACTGCCGCCGTGCTCCTCCTTTTCGCCATCGCGCCGATTGCCGACGCACGCCACGAAAAAGTGTTCCCGTCCGACACCTACGCCGTCTTGCAAGTCCGCGATGTCGCCTCTCTTGCAAAACAACTTTCTAACCACCTCATCACTGCGGACTTAAAAAAAGCGGGTCTCGCGGAATACTTTGAACCGGGCGTCAAAAAAATCGAAGCCTTGATCGACGAAGCAATAGCGACAGACCCTAACAAAAAAGAGGGTAAGTTGCTTCGCTTCCTCAAGGATTTTGAAAAAAGGAATATTCAACCTTTTTCAGGCGAAATCTTCCTCGGTCTTACCAAAAAGGAAAGTTTGAAAGAAGATCCGATCCCCTTCAATGTCATCGGGTTGATTGATACGGCAATTGACGAAAAAACTCTCGAGGAATTCTTGGAAGCAGGCGAATTTTTACCCAAAAAAAGGAAGACCCCATTGAAAAAAAACCCGGCGGCAAGGGACGGGGCTAAAAAGAGCAACGACGCCAAGGAAGAAATTGAGCACGTCACTACCACGCTCAACGGCGTCACCCTGCACGAAATCGTTTCCGCCACCGCTGATGAACCCCCCAAATCCCTTGGTGGATGGGCACTTGTCGGCAAAACTTTCGTCTTCGCCATCCCCGGCAGTGCCTTGCGGGATACCGTGGACGCCGTCCAAAACGGCCGTAAGGAAAATCTCGCCGACTCCGCATTTTGGAAACGCGGCGGAGATATTACGGACGGAACAGCCGAGTTTGCCTACGGCATCAATGGCTCACTTTTAGCCGCCGAGCTGCGGGCAGCCATCGTCGCCGAAAAAAAGAAAAGTGCTGGCAACGACATAGTGGAAATAGTCGGTGCCTACGACAAACTTGCGTTAGACGCTGTGCAGAGTCTTTGGGTTTCCGTGCGACTCACTCCCGACGAAATCCGCTCGAAAGCGGTGTTGAGTTATTCCGAAAAACGCGGGTTATTGACCCTGCTTCTCCCCAAAACAGCCAAGCCGCTCTTTCCAACTTTTATTCCCGATTTGAACACCGGAATTTGCTTCAGTTCAGTAAGTTACGACGGGTTGCAGACGTGGAAAAATTTTGAGGTGCTTCTTGCGCAGGCACTCCCAACCGTAAAACCCATGATGGACTTTCAGCTTTCCGAACTGAAAACCAAGGAAGGAGTCGATCTCCGCGAAGGTCTTCTTGAAAACATTGGTGACCGTTTCACAGTGTTCTCCGGCGTCCCCCCCCCTAAAGCCAAGCCGCTCCGCAGCGCGCAGGATGTCCACCTATCTTTTAATAATTACCTCTTCGTATGGGAAGTTCGAGACGAAGTAAAACTTGCCTCATTGGTAACCACACTCCTCGGTAAAATAAATGCTGAAGGAGGTGCCGAGAAGATGTTTCCCCAGCGTGAATACATGGGAGTGAAAATTAGAAATTATTTAGGCGACGATTTGCGCATAAGTTACGCATTATTTGACGGAAAATTATTTTTTGGAATGAACGCCGATAACATTTTAGAGGCAGTCATCGCAGAAATAAAAAATCCACAGAAATTATCAGAAAAAAATCCAGGGATCGTTGCTGCGTTAAAACGCGTTCCTCCTACTTCTTTCGCCGCCGGCTTTTACGATTCTGCCTTTGTTGTCAATACACTGTGCAGTGCTCTTGAACTTATTTTTAGCAGCGAAGAAATTTTATCTGGCAAAGGTGGAGGTCTGTTTCTTGATGCCAAGAAACGCCCCAATGCTAACGCGATTCCATGGGTTTACGTTGAGCACGCACGGGAGGGCATCAACGAGTTTGTGGGAGAAGCCACTCTCTTTCGCAGAGAAACAAAATAAGCCGCCTTCCGGATATCGGAACTGCGGCGTTCCACAAATGAGTAGCAGACTTTTGTAGAATTTTTTTACATGAGCGTTTTTTTCGACAATTTCGCCAGCGGTTTTGACGGATGTGTTGCCCACTCCGTCAGCAGGAACATCGTTTTTATGCAATGAGCAAAAAACCGTCGCGACCGCCAACGCAAACGCCGCGCCGCCCCGCGGCTCCGCGCCCACAACGCCGCTTCGCCTCGCCTGTCGTGTTTATCCGCCGCAGCAACAGTGGCGGTGGCGTTGCGCTCTTCGTCGGGCTTTTCGCCTTCTTGATCCTCGGCGGCGGTGCCTTTCTGTTTTTTGACCAAAAATCAACACGTCCTGAAAAAACGGCTCTCCTCGTTAAAGACGAACCAACCGCGAAACATGTCGAAAATAATACAGAACCACCGATTGGAGGGAACGACGATGAATCTCTTCCCGAAATCGCTTCCAATGAAGAAAAAGATGACGTCGTTACTCCAGAATTTTCCATAGAAGTCTCGTCGGGCACTCCTGTCGTTTCTTCTGATGTAGAATCGACTCCGTCGGCTGTGACTTCAGACCTGCCTGCCGTCCCCGAATATAAACCACACCCGAAAGCCAAAATCGTCAAGCCAGTCAAAAACACAGAACCGTCCGAACTCGATCGTGAGGTCTGGAAAAAGCTCTACGCATCTCCTTCGCAGGTGCTTAATATCCCCGCCGATGCCGAGGGTTCTACGGGAGGCGAACGTGCACAGCTCTCCGCACTCGTTGATCGCTATTACAAAATTCCGCCGCGCAAAGTCGTCGCCAACCCCGCTGCCACAGCGTTCCCCGGTCCCGTAGCAGACTCCGCCCCGCGTGTCGCAAAAGATGTCATGCTTTCTGCCAGTGTCGCGGGCTGGCAAAGCACCGGTCTTTATGCACCGCCGGGCGAACTCATCTCCGTTCGCGTCAGCTCTTCCTCCGTTAAAAAAGGGTTCTCCATCCGTATCGGTTGCCACAGCGACGACCTGTTCCACCCGGAATGTGTTGGCTGGCCGCGCTTTCCGCGCATCAGCCCCACCTTCCCCATTAACAAAGGCACCACCGTGGTCGCCGCGCCCTTTGGTGGGCTTATCTATATCGAAATGCCCACCCAGCCGAAGAGCCGCTCGCAAATCCGCGTTAATATCTCCGGCGCAGTTGAAGCGCCCCACTTCGTTCTCGGTAAAACCGATGCCAAAGAATGGGCACGTCTGCGCGATGCCCCGGCTCCCTGGGGCGAACTTTCCTGCCGAACAATTACTTTGAGTGTGCCAACCCAAGTTTTACGAAATCTCGCTAATCCAGAAAAAGTTATGAAACTTTGGGAACGAATTATCGACGATCAAGACTGGCTCGCCGGTTGGAACAAACGAATCAATAACCCCGAACGCCTCGTGCCCGACGCCAAAATCTCAATCGGCTATATGCACTCCGGCTACCCCGTAATGTGCCACA
>JAISZI010000072.1 GCA_031269335.1 Puniceicoccales bacterium | reverse complement strand
ACGGCGCATTCTGACGGTAGCCCAGGGCGTTGCCCTGGGCTATGATTGGAGCCGCCCCGTTGGGGTTGCGGGCAGTCGTGCAGGCGGGACGCCTGCGCTCCCATGTCTGGGCTATGTTGATGCCGCCCCTTTGGTAACCGTTCCCGAAAGTGCCCCCTAACTTTGGTCGGTGCCTGCTGGTAAGATCGCGGGCGTATGTTACCAGCGGGCACTGACCAGAGTTAGGGGGCACTTTCGGGAACGGTTACCAATGGTCTTAATAATTGGGCAATGAAGTTTTGTTTGTCTCGGGAGCGGAAGAAGGAGGTTCCGGCGACGAGGGTGTCGGCGCCGGCTTGGCGTGCGGCGAGGGCGGTTTGCGGGGTGATTCCTCCGTCGGCTTGGATGCGCCAGTGCGCATTGGATTGGGAACGCCACTGGGCGAGGGTGGTGATTTTTTGGAGGGTATCCGGGATGAAGGCTTGTCCGCCGAAGCCTGGGTGGACGGTCATAACGAGCACGAGTTCGACGAGGTGGAGGAGGTGGCGGATGGCGGAGGGCGGGGTTTCGGGGTTGAGGGCGATGCCCGGGCGGAGTCCGAGTTCGCGGATAAGGAGGAGGGTTTCGGGGTGGGGGCATTGAGATTCGATGTGGATGGTGATGCCGTTGGCGCCGGCGGAAGCGAAGGGGGTGATATAGTTTTGGGGTTGGTCGAGCATGAGGTGGGTGTCGAAGTAGAGGCTTGGGGCGAGGGGGCGGAGGGCGGCGAGTGTCTGGGGTCCGAAGCTGAGGTTTGGGACAAAATGGGCGTCCATAATATCGAGGTGGAGCCAGGGGAGCTTATTATCGGTGACGGCGGCGAGACTTTCGCCGAGGGCGGCGTGGTTCCCCGCGAGGATGGACGGGGCGAGGATGGGGGCGTTTTGCGATGGCGGCGGTTTTGCTGCGGGGGGTGGAGAAGATGTTACCATGTATCGGTAATAGTGTTACGGATTTTGCGGGCGAGTTCGCGGGTGAGGATGGGCAGCGTTTGGTATTCGACGGCGGAGAAGCCGCCCGTGATTGGGACGTGGGCGACGTGGGAGGCGGAGACTTCCCGTTCGGTGAACCATGGCTTTTTTGTGGAGGCGTTGACGAGCGTGCAACGGGCGCGGAGGGTGATGGTGAAGGCGTTGCCCCGCATGGTATCGTCGGGGTTGGTGGAGGCGAGGGAATGCTCGTAGGCGGTGAGGCGGACGCGGAGGACGGCGGCGGCGGAGGCAGGTTGGGTGAAGTGAATGTTATTTTCGCGGGAGAGGGTCTCGGCGAGTTGTTGGTGGAGGATGGCTTGGACTTGGGGGGCGAGGGTGGTGTTTTCGATGGATTCGAGGGCGATGGAGGAAAAGGGCGGTTTTGAGCGGGTGCCGAGCGTATAGGTGCCGCAACTTGTGGAGAAAACCGTGGCGGCAACAAGAAGGGGAAGAAGGAGGAAGCGGCACATGGTTGCGAAAAAGGCGGGCGGTGCTAATTCCTTGGCGGAGGCAATAATGGCAACGGTCTTGCGGGCGGTGGTGGTGCGGGCGCGGGTCTGACAGTCGTTTGGGGCGTGAAGAAGCCCATTGAGTCGAGATCGTTTGGAGGCGGAATATCTACGTAACTGGAATCCGGGGTGACCGGGTAACGCCCGAATACCCAGTCCATAAAGGAGCGCGGCGCAAGGCGTCCTTCGTGGATGAGGCGGAGGTGTTTGCGGGCGTCGGCGGCGACTTTGGAGTCTGGGGCGGCGTTGATACTTTCGTTAAAGAAAATGGCGGCGGCGCGGGCGTTGTTGCGGTATTCGTAGTAGAAGAGGGCGAGGTCGAAGCGACTTTTGGCGAGGGTTTCGCGCATCTTTTCGACGTTGGCGAGTGCTTCCGGGGCGCGGGGATGGTTGGGGTAACGGGAAATGAAGTCCATATAGCAATTGAGGGCGTTGCGCGTGGCACCTTGGTCCCATTCGTGACCGGGGATAGTGGATTCGTAAGCTTTTGCGAGGTCGAAGTGGGCATCGGGGGCGTATTTGGAATCAGGATAGTTGTGGATAATGCGTTCAAAGGCATCGATCGCGTGTTCAACCTTATCAATTTCAAGAGCGAGGATGCCCTTGTCGTAGAGTGCTTTATCGGCGAGGTTGCCGTAGGGGGCGTTACGGTTGACGCGTTCAAAAAAGTCGAGGCCGCTGGAATTATCGGTGAACCAAGGCAGCCAGCCCCAGAGGCGCGGGCGTTCGCCGTTTTTGATGGCTGTGGCGATGCGGAATTGGGTGGCGATGACTTCGTCAAAACGTGGAAATTCGGGGTGGTGGCGGACGAGGATGTCGAAGTGGGCGAAAGCGTCTTGGAAGTTGCGGCGGTTGAGATAGATGGTTCCGGACTGGTAAAGGGCTTCGGCGGAGAGGAGGCTTCCCTGGTAGTTTTCGTAGATTTTTTGGTAACCGCGCAGGGCGAAATACTCGGAACCTTTATCTTGGTCGCGGCGGGCTTCGGTGAGGATGGAGAGCGCATTGAGGCGTTCTTCGTGCGTTTCGAGGCCGGTGCCGACAATGATCGTGCCTTCGGTGATATACCAACCGCGGTCGGCGTCCCAAACGATTCCGGCTGAAACGGACAGGGTGGTGAGGAACGCCATGGCGAGAAAGAGTGTGCTTTTGACGGCGATAAAGTGCCGTCGGGCACGGTGTATGCGTGGTGTGTGTGCGGTCATGGTCATCATATCTTTGGTTGGTTCCATTTAAGGAGAGTTGCGCCCCAGGTGAATCCCCCGCCGAAAGCGACGAGGAGGAAGATATCACCATTTTTGAGACGAGTTTCGTGGATGGCTTCGTCGAGGGCTATGGGAATGGAAGCGGCGGAGGTGTTGCCGTAGCGGTCGAGGTTCACCTTGAAAAGTTCGAGGGGAAGGTCGAGTTCGCCTGCAATGGCGTCAATGATGCGCAGGTTCGCTTGGTGGGGGATAATGAGGGCGAGCTGGGAGGGTTGGACATTGCATTTTTTGAGGACATCGCGGCAGGCTTGGCTCATGACGCGGACGGCGTTCCTGAAAATTTCCCTGCCGTTCATGGAGATAACGTGGGTGCCGACGGGGAGATTTTCCTGTGGCTGCGGAAACGGCGGGGTGCGGGGAACGATGGAGAGAAGGTCGCCTTTGGAGCCGTCGGAGCCGAGGACGGTGCCAAGGATGCTCGCGCTGGGTCGGGAGGCGGAGGGGATATACGCGCCGCCATTATTACTGTCGGCAATGGCGAGGACGGCGGCACCGGCACCGTCGCCAAAAAGGACGCAGGTGGAACGGTCTTGCCAATCGGTAATGGCGGAGAGTTTTTCGGAAGCGACGACGAGGGCGTTATGGTATTCGCCGGAGCGGAGCATCTGGACCGCGATTTGGAGGAGGTAGAGGAAACCGGAGCAGGCGGCGGAAACGTCAAAGGACGGGATGCCCGGGCGCAAACCGAGTTTATGGTGAATGCTGCAAGCGACAGAAGGCACCGAAGATTCGGCGGAGGCGGTCGCGACGATGAGCAGGTCTATCTCGTCCGGAGAAACGTTTGCCTTTTCGAGGGCGGTCTTTGCGGCTTTTGCGGCGAGGTCGGCATTGGTTTCGCCCGGAGCGGCGATGCGCCGTTCTTTGATCCCAGAACGGGAGACTATCCATTCGTCGGTTGTGTCAACGATACGGGTGAGATCATGATTTGTAAGGCGCCTCGATGGCGTATAGATCCCGAGACCTCTGATATGCACGGACAGTGTCATGAGGGGGAGGGACGATGGACAAAAGGCTGGCGGTGAAAACGAAAAAATGCGCCGTCGGCAGAACAGAAGCGTCCGTGCTATTTTTCGAGGGGAAAGGCAGCCGTTTTCGTTAAGCAGAAGGCGCGTCGCGTTCGCGTTCGTCAGCCAATTCCTCCAAGTGGAATTTGTCGTAGTGTGAGATGCGGTTGCCAGTGATTTTACGCACGACTATGAAAAATGCTGGGATAAAGATGACGCCAAGGACGGTGGCGGCCAACATTCCCCCGACGACTCCTGTGCCAATGGCGCGCTGGCTGGCTGACGCCGCGCCGGAGGCTTTGAAAAGCGGCCAGACGCCGAGGATGAAGGCGAAGGAAGTCATCAGAATCGGGCGGAAACGCAGGCGGGCGCCCTCGACCGTGGCGGAAAACAAGTCTTTGCCGCGCAGCTGTTGTTCTTTGGCGAACTCGATGATGAGAATGGCATTTTTGGCGGAGAGACCGATGATGGCTATCATGCCGATCAGGAAGTAGATATCATTGGGCATACCCCGCAATGTCACGGCAATCACGGCACCGAAGGCGCCGATGGGGACGACGAGCATGACGGCGAAGGGGATACTCCAACTTTCGTAGAGGGCAGCCATGAGGAGGAAGACGAAGAGGAGGGAAATGGCAATGAGGTAGGGAGCTTGGGCGCCGGATTCCGATTCTTCGAGAGCCTGCTTTGTCCATTCAATCGCAAAGCCTTGCGGAAGCTTTTTTTCCAGTTTGCGAATGGCATCCATGACTTGACCGGACGTGACGCCCGGCATGCCTTCGGCTTCAATGCGCATGGCGGGGTAGCCGTTGTAGCTGATGACTTGGGAGGGGGCGATTACCCATTTGGTTTTTGCGAAGGCAGAGAAAGGCACCATGCCGCCCTTGTTATTGCGGACATAGACATTCATGAGGTCTTCCATCGCGAGCGCACTTTCGCCGCGTAATTTGACGATGACGCGTTGCATACGCCCCGCGCTGGGGAAGTCGTTCACGTAGGCGGAACCGATTGCCGTGCCGAGCACCGTGGTAATTTCGGTGAAGGGAATGCCCATCGCACTGACGGCGTCGCGGTCTATTTCGAGTTGGATTTGGGGAGAATCTTCGACCCCGTCCGGACGCGTGCCTCGGCGGTTGAAAAGAGGGTCTTGGTGCATCATGCCGATGAGCTGGTTTCGCGCCGCGAGCAAGGCCTCGTGTCCTTTTGAGGCACGGTCTTGGAGGCGGAAGGAGACGCCGTTGGTCATGCCAAGTTCGGGGATAGGCGGCACCATCAGGGCGACTAACAAATAGACGTCCCGTTCCGCGCTAAATTTTTTGTTTGCGCGGGCGGCGACCGCTTCCGCGCTGTCTTCTGGTCCCCGCTTTGACCAATCCTTGAGCGAAACGAAACTCAAGCCCACGTTTTCGCCCATGCCCCCGAAACTGAAGCCCATGACTGTGGTAAGTTTTTCCACGGCAGGGTCGGATAGGTAGTGTTTTTCGATGGCATCAACTACCTTTGAGGTGCGGTGCATGGAAGAACCCGGCGGCAATTGGACTTGGGTGATGACTGACCCTTGGTCTTCCATCGGGAGGAAAGAGGCGGGCAGGCGTTCGTAAAAGTAGGCGAATGCGCCGACGATGCCGGCGTAAGCGACCATGAACAAGAAAGCCGCCCGGACTATCCAGCGCGTAGCGCGTTCGTAGGCATCTGTCAGCCAACCGAAGCCCTTGTTAAACCAGCGGAAAAATGGCGTGAAGAGGAATTTATGAACGAGGTCCGGCACCCAGAGCACGATGGCGGAGAAGCCACGCCGTTTTGGCGGAGCGGCGTCGTGCGGTTTGAGCAAATTGGCACACAAGGCAGGGGTGAGGGTGAGGGCGAGCAGGGCGGAAAATAAAATGGCAGCCACCATCGTCATTGAAAACTGGCGGTAAATGACCCCGACCGCGCCCGTGAAAAACGCCATGGGAATAAAAACGGAGGCGAGCACCAAGGTCATCCCCACGATGGCACTGGTGATTTGCTTCATGGCCTTGCGCGTCGCCTCTCGCGGCGGGAGGTGTTCTTCGCGCATGATACGCTCGACGTTTTCAACGACCACAATGGCATCGTCCACCAATATCCCGATAACGAGCACCATGCCGAACATGGTGAGCACGTTTATTGAGAAGCCCAATGCGAACAACACAGCGAATGCGCCGAGAATGGCGACGGGGACAACGATGATGGGAATAAAGGTGTAGCGGATATTTTGGAGAAAGAGGAACATCACGACGAACACGAGGGCGATAGCCTCCACGAGCGTGCGCACGACAGCCATGATGGCGACGGTGATAAACGGCGAGGTGTCGAAAGGAATGGCGTAATCTATACCGGCTGGGAATTGTTTCTTGAGGGTTTCCATACAATTTTTGACGCCGCGAGCGGTCTCTAATGCGTTGGCGTCGGGAGAAAGCTGGATGGCGACCTGCGCGCTCGGCTGACCGTTAAAATGCCCTTCAAAACCGTAGGTGGCACCGCCGAGTTCGACGCGGGCAACATCTTTCAGGCGAACGGTTGCGCCATCGGGGTCTGCCCGCAGGATAATTTTTTCAAATTCTTCGACGGTTGAAAGCTGTCCTTCCGCGACGAGAATGGTCGTGTTTTGGGTGGTAAGCGGAGAGGGGCGTGTCGCGAGAGTGCCGACCGGCATGGGTGTATTTTGGGAGGCGATGGCAGCGTTGACGTCGGAAAAAGAGAGGTTCAAGCCTGCGAGTTTTTGGGGATCGACCCAGATGCGCATGGCTTTTTCGGTGGCGAGCATCTGGGCGGTTCCCACGCCCGGAACGCGTGCCAACTCGTTGAATACGTTGCGTGCGATGTAGTCGCCAATGTCTATATTGCTGCGTTTGCCGTCGGTGGAATAAAGGGCGACCATGCACAGAAAGCCCGAATTGGCTTTATCAATGCGCACACCTTGGTCGAGCACCGCTTTTGGCAGACGCGGTTCGATGCGTTTGAGGCGATTTTGCACATCTACGGCGGCGGCATCTTGGTCGGTCCCCGCGAAGAAGGTTGCGGTAATCGTGCCGCTCCCGCTGGCCTCATTCGAGGCTTCGTAATAACGCAGCCCGCGGATACCGTTTAGCTCCTGACTGATAAGATCGGTTACCGTCAGATGCAGCGTTTCCGCCGTCGCACCCGGGTAGGTGACACGCACCGTCACGGAAGGAGAGGCGATGGGAGGATAAGTCGCCACGGGGAGCTGCGTGATACTGATGACGCCCGCCACCATGAGAAAAATTGCGATAACCCATGCAAAAACGGGTCGATCAATGAAGAATCGTGCCATGTTGAATAAAGCTGTGTGTTAAGAAAAAGAAGAGGGAAACAAGGAAAAAGGAACTTATTTCGCGCTGAAAGAAAGGAAACGGTTGGCGCAGCTGAAGGACGATTTACGGGCGTTTGAGTGCGTGCACGGAAGACACGGACACTCTGACCTGTTCCCAAACTGCGTTTGCATGATGTTGGTTAAGGTTGAGTTTTACCGGCGGTTGCAGGTGCGGGCGGAGTCGGGGCATTTTTCCACGGAACAGTTTTCACAGGCACCCCGGGGGCGAGCGGCGTCGCAATGCGTTGATTTCCGTCCACGACGACAATTGTGCCTTCTTTTAGCCCATTGCGGACGACCCAGTTTGAGCCGTTTGTCTCATTGCTCTCGAACGGAACAGGCACCAGTTTTCCGTCCACGACCGTGTAAATAAACGCGCCTTTGGCGTCGCGGATAACTGCTTGCGTTGGAAGGAGGAAGGCGGGCTTGCCGCTATCGTATTCAAAACTTCCCCACACATACATTCCCGGCCAAAGAATCCAGTCGGGATTGGGAAACTCTACGCGCAAGGTCACGCTCGCCGTGCTTGGCTCCACTGTGATTTCGGAAAGGAGCGGTTTTCCGCCAAATTTGTATTTTACGTTGTTGTCCAACAAAAGGGTTACCTTCACGACGCTGTTCCAATCCGTGCCCGCGCCGATTTGTTGTTTGAGGGAACTAAGCTCGTTTGCCGCTTGAACAAAGTCCACATAGACTGGTTCGAGCTGGTTGATTTCCGCGAGAGGAGTCACCTCGCCCTGCCCTACCAACGCACCCTCGGTGACGAAGGGGCGCCCGATGCGTCCGGAAATGGGAGCGCGGACTTTCGTGTAACCGAGGTCGAGTTCCGCCGCCTGCAACGCTGCTTTTGCTGCGAGCAACCCCGCCTTCGCGCCCGCCCGATCTGCTTTTGCCTGTGCCTCCGCCGAGACAGCGTTGTCAAGTTCCTGCTGGCTCACCGCTTTTGTCGGGGCAAGTTCGCGGTAACGTTTCGCAAGCAAGCCCGCCTGCGTAAAATTCGCTTCAGCCCGCTCGATGTTCGCCTCTGCCTGAGCGACGCTCGCTTTCGCGCTCGCCACGCGTGCCTCGTAGAGCGAAGGGTCAATTTCAAAGAGAGAGTCACCCTCTTTGACGTCCGTCCCGTCGCGAAACACTTGCTTTTGCAAGACCCCCGGCACACGTGCCCGCACCTGTGCTACGCGCACTGGTTTGATGCGACCGGGCAAACTGCGCACGAGCGGGACTTTTTCCGCTTTGAGCGTGATGACGCCCACTTCGGGTTGGTAGCCTGGCGGCACTGCTCTGGCGGGTGCTCCCCCACCACTAACACGCCCGCCGGTAGCGTTGGCGGGTGGCTTGGACGGATCGGATTTCGCGTTGGCGTCAGCTAACAACACTGGGACGCCGCCGGACAACAAAGCCGTGGTCAGTAGAAAAGCGGTCGCACGCCGGACATCTGCTGCAAAACATGAAAAATAGGATAAGCGCATGGATGGATCGCGAGGGAGTGGAAAAAAACGACGGACGCAAGAGATTTTTTCGCCGTTTTTAGCCGTAAGCGTTCCCGTAAGTTTTAGCCGTGAGTGAGAAGAGCGGACATCGCGGTCGCCCGTGTTTTTAACGCTTTTTACGAAGCTGAAAGGATCCGGGCGGGCTAAAGACCAAGGCCGCGGAGAAGACTTGCGCCGGAGTTGATGACGTCGCCGGTGGGAAGAAGATTTGGCGCGGAGTTTATAGCGGCATCTTTTGCGGCGTTCAGCAGGACGAGGATGAGGTTGTTTTCCAACGCATTTACGGAGCCTTTTATCTCAAACTCCGGACCGGAGAAAAGACCGTCAGCGTCGGGTTCTCCTCTTAAAATTTTGAGAGAACGAAGCATCCGCGCCATGTTTCCGCGTGTAGAAAAGCGGGAACGCAGCTCCAACGGGCAATCTTTCCACGAAAGTTTTTCGCTGGCAGCGATACTGCCTTCGCCGGTGATAGCCAATTGGTCGTTTGTAACTTGCAATTGTCGCAACACGACCGCCCCGTCGCTTTCGCGGGTGATTTGGATATGGGCGGTTCTGAAAGGAAAGTCGTCCAAGTAAGCCTGAATTTGCTGGAAGGAGTGCAGGAAGGCGGTGTGTTTCGCGGAAGGTCCCGCGCCGAAACCGGTGAGAATGTCGGTGACGCTTTCGGCTGCACCCCCTACCACGCCCAGCACGTTGTTGACGGTGCGCAAGGAAGCGTTGTCCATCTTTAACGCCCGCAAACGCCCGTTCCGACTCGTCGCAAGGGCATCGACATAAATTTTTTTCAGAAGGGAACGGTGGTTCGGCACGGTCGCTGCGAAGGCGCCTTGGATATCAAAAACGCCTTCAAGCGCCTTGTCCGCTTCCGGGGCGAAAAGGGAGATGCAGTTTTGGAACGGTATCTTGTTAAAGAAGAAATGACCTTTCAACGCGTAGGGCTTCGCCGTGGATGCCGGGTGGAAAGCGAGGCGCGCAGCACTGGTGGCGGTGCCGCCGGCAACGGCGGTCTTAACATCCGCGATTTCCAACGCGCCGGGGGTGAGACGCAGGGTGGCGGTAGCTCTTTCCAATGCAAGCGGCGGCGGCGGCGCAGGTGCCGCAACAGGTTCTTCCGCAGCGGGTTCTGCGGCAGCGGGTTCTGCGGCGACGAGCGGCGGCATGGCGGCGGCGGGTTCTGCAAGGGCGGGCGGCGTAGCGGCGGGCGGCGGGTAGAGGAGAATGATTTTTTTGATGTCAACGGTGGTGGTGCCGGTGCCGAGATGAGACCAGAAGGGCTTGTTGTCGGGAGTGCGCAGGGCGATTTCCTCCTCTTCCTTCGTTTTTTTCATTTTTCCCGGTGTGAAAATTTTCACAACGCGTTGAATGTCCGGGGTGTTGAGTTGATTTCCTTTCAATGTTGCCCGCCAGTTGTCGCCGTTTGAGGCGGGAGGAGAAAGTTCGAGGAAAAGGTCATTGAGGAGATCGCCTTCAATGCGCAGCGGGAGTTTGAGGGAAATTTTTTGCGGGTCAAAAGTGCCTATCGCGCTGGCTGTTATCTTATTCAGGGAGCCGATGTCAGCAGCCCCCGTGACATTTTTCAGGGAGAGGCGGATATCGCAGGCGCCGTTTCGCGTGTATTCGCCGGAGACATTGATGTTTGCGGATTCAAGGTTCTCAAAACCGCCGAGCAACGGCTGGCGCATGAGGCGCGTGGGGTCGCCGAAAAGGCGGGTTTTGAGGAAACGCATACCGTTGGCGTCCCACACGAGGTGGAGGTTCCCCGTCAATGGGCGACCGTCGCCGGCGTCCACATTACCTTTATTAATAGCAAGTTCCCAACCTGATCCGGTCTCGGTGCCGATGGAGAATGAGGTCTGGCTTTGCAAATGGAGCTTGGAGATATGGGGTTTGCCGGAGGCGTCGGAGAAGGAAACGTTTCGGAGGGAGAGCGTTGAGTTATTTTCTGTGGCGAGGAGTAATCGGTGCTTGGAGGTGGATAAGGTGATTTTTCCCTTGGCGGAGCCGCGAAGGTGCGCGCCGCCAAGGAAGGGCGTTGCGAGTTCGAGAGGGAAATCGTCTGCCGAAACGCGCAAAACGGGTTTGCCGGCGGGCGTGTCAAACAGGCTGGCGGTATCAACAGGGGCGAGGAGTTCGGCGGAGAAAAGCAAGGTCGGGTCGGTGCCGCGGGTGGCATTGAGCGTGGCGGCAGAGAGTGTGATTCGCGGCGCGGTGGAAGCGTCCGGTGCTGCATTTTCGTAAGACCCGGAAGCGGAAATAGTTCCGCGCCAGCCTGCGCCGGCGTTTGCGGCGAGCAGATCGCGCCACGCGGATTGTTCGGCAAGGGCGTCGCCGTGAACAGTGCCGTTGAGGGCGAAGTTCGCCGGAGCACGCGTGGGGGCATCCACCCGCAGCGAAGATTCGAGCAACACGCTTGAGGTGGCGGCATTGCGCAGGTTGAAACGGGGCAATTCCAATTGCCACACCGAGGCGTCAACTTGCCCTTTAGCAGAGCCTTGCAGGTTGAAAGCGACGGCGTCCATGCCTGCGAATGAGGGATGGAAGCGGGCGATTTCGGAAGCGACACCCCGCAGATCAACCTGCGCATTCAGAACAGGTTGTGTCTTATCCGCAGCGGCAGCGGGAATGGCGAGCCGGACGAATCCGGAGAGCGCGGCGATGTCTGGCCATGCGCGGGCGCGGGCACCTGCCAGTGAGGCGAGGCGGGCGGAAGAAACATTGTCAAGGCGGGCGTGCGCCGTCAGCGAACCGTCAAGGGCGATTTCGCCCGAAATTTCGGCAAAGGGCTTACTGACGGGAAGCGGGTTGTCGTAGTGGAGAAGAAGCTGCCACAGCCAGAGGCGGTTGGTGCCTTGCGCGGACGGGAGCGAAGGGAGTGTAGCGCCTTCGGGAAAGGAAGAAAGCCGCCACCGGAGTATGGGTTTTTCGACGGCAACCGTGTTAACGAGACCCGACGAGGAGAGCCGAGCGAGGAGGCTTTGCGTTGTGTCCTGCGCCGAGGAGCGTCTCTGGGGAAGCAGCGAAAGATCGCCGGTTGCCCTGCGCTTTTCACCGGTTGTTTCCTCAATGCCAAAAGATAATTCCCCACCGAATCGGGTGTCGAAGCCTCTCTTATTTCCCCAGATACGCAGACCAAAAGAGTCGCCGTTTTCCTGTTTGAGCCGACCGACGATGTCGGAATCGCTCGCACTTACGCGCCACAGCTCGCGGATTAGGAAAGAATCGCCAGCGGCGGCAGTTTTTGCGGGAGGCGGCGTTTTTTGAGTAAAATCAATTTCAACCCCTTCGAGGGACGGTTTGCTCAGGCTGACATGCCTGTTCATCAGCGAAAGCCACGCTATATCAGCACTGCCCTTCGCGCAAGTGACCCGTGCTTCGGGGAGGCGCAACACCAACTCCTCAAAACGCACGCTGCCGAAAAAACCGATATTCACGGAACCAAGTTCGGCGGGAATACCGCGCTTTTCCAACGCCTGAAGCACGTATTCGCGCTGGACGCCGGGGCGGCTGACGTAAAATAGGATCACGCCCGCCACAATTGCCAAAAAAAGCAAAATTGGCGCACTCCGGCGAAAAACTCTCTTGAGACGAGGCGACATAACTGCGACTTTGCTGCAAATGTGACACTCGTGAAGCGAAAAATCCTGCGGAGACACACGTCCCGCAGCCTGCGCCACAGAAAATTTTACGAACTTTTTTTGGGGTAACCTGTCGCAATAGCGTTGTCACAAGACACAAAACTCAGCTTTTTCTCAAAAACTATGAAAATACACACTGTCATCGCTCTGCTCTTTCTTGGCGCGGGTATTTTGCCTGCTGCAGCGCAGAGTGCCAAGGTTCAGTTGTCGGTTCCGGTCCCCGAAGTAGAACGCGTGGGGACGCCCAAGGAGCCGAAATGGCCAAATCTGGACAGGGTGCCCCCAAAGCACCCAAAGCTGTTTGTCCCCAAAAACACGACTAACCTTGCTAAAAACAAACCCGTCACCGCAAGTGACAAAACACCCATCGTCGGTGAACTAACTTACGTCACCGACGGGGACAAACAAGCGTCCGAGGGTTACGAAGTGGAACTCGCCGCCGGACCACAATGGGTGCAAATCGACCTTGAGAAGGTGGGCGAAATTTACGCCATAGCCATCTGGCATTACCACCGCCAAGAACGCGCCTACAAGGCAGTCGTCGTGCAGATTTCAAACGATCCAACCTTCAAAAATGGCGTCACTACTGTTTTCAACGCAGATTTCCAAAATCTCCACAAATTCGGTGCCGGCTCCGACAAGACCTACGTCGAGAGCAACTTGGGCAAGATCGTCCCCGTGAACGCCGTGAAAGGGCGTTATGTGCGCCTCTACAGCGCCGGGAACACTTCAGACCAAAGCAATCACTACGTCGAAGTCGAAGTTTACGGCATATAAGACCGCTGCCATCTTCGCTGCATTGGTAAAAATTTACCTGCGGCGAAGTTTTTTAATGTTTAGTTTTTCCAATCGGTAAATGCCAGCGTTTCGCAGCAATTATCAAAAAAATTCGATTGCAACGCCCGGTGCACGACATACGACAAAGAAAAAACTCTACGAACTTTCCTTGATGCTGCCTACCGCGGCAGCATCGCCACAAAACACAAAACTCAACTTTTCCTAACCATGAAAAAACACACTATTGCTGCTTTGCTCTTTTTCGGAGCAACTCTACTGCCTGCGATGGCGCAGGACGGCAAAACCCAGCTGACGGTTTTAACTCCGATGAAGTCCATCGTAGGGACACCTAAACCGCCGATCTGGCCAAATCTGGACAAGACCCCCCAGAAACACCCGAAGTTATTCGTCCCAAAAGGCACGACCAACCTCGCCGCAAAAAAAACCGTCACGTCAAGTGACAAAATACCCATTGTAGGTGAACTGACCTATATCACTGATGGCGAAAAACTTGCCGACGAAGGTTACGAGGTGGAATTTGCCCCCGGTCCCCAGTGGGTCCAAATTGACCTCGAAAAGGTGGGCGAAATTTACGCCATAGCCGTCTGGCATTTCCACCGCCAAGAACGCGCTTACAAAGCGGTCGTCGTGCAAATTTCGAACGATCCAACTTTCAAAAGCGGTGTCACCACTGTCTTCAACGCAGATTTCCAAAATCTCCACAAACTTGGTGCCGGCTCGGATAAAACCTACGTCGAAACTTTCTTGGGCAAGGTCATCCCCGTGAACGCGGTGAAAGGGCGTTATGTGCGCCTTTACAGCGCGGGTAACACTTCGGATCAGGGGAACCACTACGTCGAAGTCGAAGTTTACGGGATATAAAGGCATCTCTGTCTCCGCCGCACCGGTAAAAATTTTACCTGCGGCGGAACTTTTTGTATCCGGTGACAGTATTTATGCCAGTTCGGCAGTCTAAAAAACACACAACCATCTTTAACTTTTCGGCATGTTATCTTTTTTACGGAAGGTTCTAAAAAAAACACCTGCCGACACTTTGCCTTTCGTGCGTTTTTGCACGATAGGGCTTGCTAATGTAAGCATCCATTTTTTGGGACTTACCGCAATTGTGACCACCCTGTCGCTCGCCGAAGGAAGTCCGAGGGCGGTGGCGAACGCGGTCTCGTTCCTCGCCGCCAATCTTTTTTCTTATCAAGCGAACAGCCGTTGGAATTTTAAGGTTAAGACAAGTTTCAAGCATTATTCTGGATTTCTTGCCACGTCGTTGGTGGGAGTGTGTTTATCTTTTTTGATAATGTATTTTGGACAGGATTTCGTGGCGCGGTTCGACGCTGAGGTGAGGGCGCTGCGCGATTATGCGATTCGGGAGATGATGTCGCGGGATTTTATCGCTGGGATCGCGAATGCGGTCGTGCATCGGGCGCATTCATTCGGGATATCGTTTCGCATGTCGGCGTCGGCGTGGCACACGACGGCGGTATTTATCGGGCAGGTGCCGCTGATGGCGTTTGTGAATTTTTCCCTGCTACGGTTCTTCGTTTTTCCGCGCAAAAAGAAAACGGTGTCCGAACCGGCAAAATAACACGCCGGCACATGCTCAGCGAAACGGGGTGGGGCGGAAAAAAATTGGAGGTGCGGGGCGGAATCGAACCGCCGAATAGAGCTTTTGCAGAGCTCGACCTTACCACTTGGCTACCGCACCATTCAGGAAACGGCGCGGAATCTGCGAAAGTTTACCTCGGAACGCAAGTCTTTTTTTTCGGGCGCACAAAAAAAATTCACAGAGTCGGGCGGCGCGCAGCGAAATCGTGGGCTTCCTCAAAAGCGTGTGCACCGGCGAGGAGCGTGCACTCGTCGAGTGGTTTGCCGATGAGCTGAAACCCCGATGGCAGCTTGTCCGCCTCGCCGCAGGGGACGCTTATCGCGGGCAGACCAGCGAGATTCACGGGGATCGTGTAAATGTCGCCGAGGTATTGTTCGAGCAGCCCGATTCCGTCGCCAATGCGCGGCGGGGGCGTGGGCGTGACTGGCGCGAGAATGAAGTCAACGGTCTCAAAAACGCGGGCAAAATCGTCGCGGATTAACGAGCGCACTTTTTGAGCACGTAAATAATAAGCCTCGTAGTAGCCCGAAGTTAACACGTAGGCGCCAAGGATGATACGGCGTTTCACCTCATCGCCAAATCCCTCGGCGCGGCTCAAGGCATAGATATCCGTGGCGTCGGTGGCACCGGTGCTGCGCTGCCCGTAACGAATGCCGTCGTAGCGGGCAAGATTCGAAGAGGCTTCGGCTGTAGCAATTATGTAATAAGCTGCTACGGCGTGCTTTGCCCGTGGCAAAGAGACGGGGATTATCGTGTCACCGCGCCCTTGAAAAAATGCCGCCGCGACTTCCACGGCTGATCGCGCACTGGCGGGGGCATCGGAAAAAAATTCGTCTGGAATACCTATTTTCCATGGTCCGTGCGCCGCACGCATTCCGGCGGCATAGTCCGGCACGGCATCGGCAAGCGAAGTGCCGTCAAACGGGTCTCCGCCCGCGATAACTTGCAGGAGCAACGCGGCGTCAACGACGGTGTTGGCAATGGGACCTATTTGATCGAGCGAGGAGGCAAACGCCGCCAGACCGTAACGGCTCACGCGCCCATAAGTAGGTTTGAGGCCGACCACGCCGCAATGCGCCGCAGGTTGGCGAATGGAGCCACCCGTGTCGCTGCCCAATGCGAGAGGTGTCATGCTCGCTGCCACCGCCGCCGCGCTGCCGCCGCTGCTGCCGCCGGGGGAACGGGCGGTGTCCCACGGATTCCGCGTCGGGTGAAAGGCGGAGTTCGTGGTCGAAGCACCCATCGCAAACTCGTCCATATTGAGGCGTCCCCAAACGACCGCGCCGGCTTCGCGCAGCTTGCGCGTTACGGTGGCGTCGTAGGGCGAGACATAGCCGGAGAGAATTTTGCTGGCGCAAGTGAGGGGTTGCCCGATGGCGGAGATATTATCTTTGAGGGCGACGGGAACGCCGTCGAGCACGCCGAGCGCCGCGCCTCGGCTGCGCCGTGCATCGGAGGCATCTGCCTGCGCGAGAAAGTCGGCGGCGTCAAATCCGAGGAAGGCACCGACGCGGGCGTCAACAGCCTCGACACGGGCAATGCAGGCGAGAGCAATTTCACGGGCGGAGACATCTCGGTTGGAAAGGAGAGCAGCAAGCTCGGCGGCTGTTTTTTGACAAAGGGACATGGATCGTGGGAAAGTTGTTTTACGGTTGGCGGTATTCCGAGGGGAAAAGGAACGAAAAAAAGAATTACCCCTCGTCATCCACGATGCGGGGCACGACCACACAGTCGTCGCGGAAAACTGGGGCAATGAGTCGCAGAGCGTCGGCACCTAACATCGGTCCAGCCGCGTCGTCTCGCAGTACATTGAAAACGGGGAAAGGGTGGGCGCTCGGCTCGACACCGGAGACGTCCACGGATTTGAGCTGCTCGAAATAGTCGAGAATCAAGCAAAGTTCCCCGGCGAAGCGCAGCTTCTCCTCGTCGCTGAGCGCGATTCGGGCAAGTTTCGTGAGATGGTCAATGTTGATGTCCGTCCGTGCCGGACCCTCTTTGTTTGTCTTTGAAGAAACGGTGGTCGATGTCATGCGAAGACGGCAGGAAAGGCAGTTTTGCCCGTGACTCCACACCATAATCCCATGCCGCATCGTCCCGCCAAAATTCGGGAGTTGCCTCATGCCCCTGCCTTTTCGACTTTTTCCGCCGGTATGATACAGCGTTTCACCCGCAGGGGCAGTTCCTTCTTTCGGCTACGCACATACATTGCGGCAGGGATACTCGTGCCGTTTGCCACAATGGCTGGCATCGCCGCCTGCGCTGGCGCCGACACTACGCCGCGAGAGAACATTTCCGTCAAACCAGGGTCAGTCCAGCCGCTCCGCCTCAAACGCTCTGCGAGCTTCGACAAACGCCTCCTGCCCGAATGCTCCGGCCTCGCCGCCAGCAAAAAATACCCAGGTGTCTTTTGGGCAATTAGTGACTCCGGCAACGCCCCCTGCATCGTCGCCCTACGCGCCGACGGCTCCATCGTAAAACCGCCCAACGCCCCGCAAAGCTACAAGGGAATTACCCTCACCGGCGTTTCCAATGTGGACTGGGAAGCCATCACCGTGGACACCGCGACAGGACGTCTCATCGTCGCCGACATCGGCAACAACGGCAGCCGCCGCCGCAATCTCCGCTTGATTGTCTTCCCCGAACCCGACCCTCTGCGCGATACCACCGTTTCCCCGAAAAAAATCGCCGTGCGGCACGCCCAACAAAAGGTGTTTCCCGATCCCCTCCTCCGCTTCGATTGCGAAGCTATTTTTCTCTGGAACAACAAAATATACACCCTCACGAAACGCCTCCCCGATACTTGGACAGTCCTGTGCGTCCTCCAAATTCAACCCGACGGTTCCGGCGTCTTTCACCCCGTCACCTCCTTCAACTCCCTCGGCATGGTCACCGACGCCGCCGTCTCGCCCGACGGACGCCGCCTCGCCATTCTCACCTACCACAATATCTGGGCATTCTTCCCGCCCGCCGACGCCGCCAATCCTCTTTCGGGCAATGTCTTCTTCCGCCCGATCCAAGTTCCCCTCGAATCATGGCAAGTAGAAGCCATCGCCTTCACCGACAACGAGCACCTCATCATCGCCTCTGAACAAGGCGACATCTACCCCATCACGCTCAAACAAATGAAAAAAATCCGCTGAAAATGCGTCCATCCGCCATCACAGAAAATTTTCCACTTGCTCCACTATCGCAATAACACATCAAGTCGCCCCCGCCTGCAGGGCATTCCGCCCCGTCGGCATTTTCCTCTAACAGAACACACAAGAAACACAGCATACTAACATGGCTATCAAAGTAGGCATCAATGGTTTTGGGCGTATCGGACGCCTCGTCTTCCGCGCTCTCGTTGAGCAAGGTCTCCTCGGTTCCACCTTCGACGTGGTCGCAGTCAACGACCTCGTTCCCGCAGACAACTTGGCTTATCTCCTGAAATACGATTCTACGCAGGGACGCTTCACCGGCACCGTCTCCAGCGAAAAATCTTCTCCCGACAAAGCCGAGGACGACATCCTCGTCGTGAACGGACAAAAAATTCTCGTCCTCGGCGAAAGGAATGGTCCCGCAGCTCTCCCGTGGAAAGCCCTCGGCGTGGACATCGTGATCGAGTCCACCGGTCTTTTCACCGAAGACATAAAAGCCGAAGGACACATCACCGCCGGCGCGAAAAAAGTCATCATCTCTGCCCCGGGCAAAGGCGCAAAGGTCAAGACCGTCGTCATCGGCGTCAACGACGCCGAATTGACCAAGGAGCACAACATCATCTCCAACGCCTCCTGCACCACAAACTGCCTTGCTCCACTCACTAAGGTCATCCTCGACAACTTCGGTCTCGAAGAAGGTCTCATGACGACAGTGCACTCCTACACCGCCACGCAAAAAACGGTGGACGGTCCCTCCAAAAAGGATTGGAAAGGCGGACGCGCTGCCGCCATTAACATCATCCCTTCCACCACCGGCGCCGCCAAAGCCGTCGGCGAAGTCCTCCCCGTCGTGAAAGGCAAACTCACAGGCGTTTCCTTCCGCGTCCCAACCCCGACCGCCTCCGTGATAGACTTCACGCTGCGCACCGTTAAAGAAACAAGCCTCAAAGAAATCAACGCCGCCGTCAAAGCCGCCTCCGAAGGCGCCCTCAAAGACATCCTCGGCTACACCGAAGACGAAGTCGCCTCCTCCGACTTCATCCACGATACCCGCAGCTCCATCTACGACGCCGGCTCAGGCGTGCAGCTGAACAGCCGCTTCTTCAAACTCGTCTCATGGTACGACAATGAATGGGGCTATTCCAACCGCGTCGTCGATCTGCTTAAAAAAGTCGCCACCCTCCTCTAATTCTGACGACCATACCAAAAAAAACCACCGGCATAAAACACCGGTGGTTTTTTTGCAGGCTCCCTCAACGCCAAGCCAATTTTTCCAATTTCACGAACCCGGCAACAAAGGCAGCAAATCCCGCCATTCTTTGGCACGCGAGAGCATCGCATAAAGAGCCTTGTCGTCGCCGTCCCGAAAAACCGCCCGCAAAGAATCCAATTCAGCCCGATAGTTATCCAACGCATCCAGTATCTGCGCCCGATTCTCCGATGCAATCGCACACCAAATACCGGGGTCACCGCCCGCAACACGTGTAGTGTCGCGCAGACCAGGTCCGCCAAACTCGCGCCATTGCGAAGGTCGGCGCATCAGAACACCGGCAAGCGCCACAGCCGCAAAATGGGGCAAGTGACTCACCCCCGCCACGATCTCATCATGTTCCTGCGGCGAAACCACAAAAGTCCGCATCCCCAAAGCCCGCCAAAATCGCTCCAACACCCCCACCGCTTTAACAACGCCGCCGCCCCATTCCTCCCCGTCCCCCACCGCCCCGGACGGCGGTGTCACGAAACACGAACGCCCTTCAAAAAGACCGGCAGAAGCATGTTCCAACCCCGATTTCTCCGTCCCCGCCATCGGGTGAGACCCAATGAAAAATGCGCCAGCCGGCACAACCGTGCCCGCCGCCCGACAAATACCAGCTTTGACGCTGCCCACATCAGAAACAATCGCACCCCCGCCCATCCCAGACGCCGCCGCCGCAAGCACCTCGACAATCCTATCTACCGGCACACAAACCACAACCAACTCCGCCCCCCTCACACATTCAGCAGGGCTTTCGTGGACACTATCGCACCACGCCCGCCCAACACACGCCGCACGCGTGCCCTCACTGCGCGACCACGCAGCAAGATGCCGCGCCAACCCGCGCTCGCGGACAGCCTGCATAAGTGACGCCCCTAACAAACCGGGACCAAGAATGGCAATTTTCTGAAACACGTTTTCCAGTTGAAAAGAAAGACATTCGTAACCAAATCTCCCTCCTTGTCCAACAAACGAACTAACCGCATCAAAACTATTCAAACCGACATGGCATACGTCCAGCCATACAAACAGCGTTCAGGCGGAACGCTCCAAATAATCCTAATACTCCTGGGCGTCATCGCCGCCCTCTGCGCCTCACTTTTCATCGCAAAACTCGGTCCAAAAGCACCCGAACGCTCCACCAAAGACGCCTACCAAGACCGCCGCGAACTCGAAGACATCGAAGAAAAAAGCCGCCAAAAATGGAACCGCTTCGTCACCGCCAGCGAATTTCGCCCCAAACTCGAACCCGACGACATCAAATTGCTCGAAGAAGCCCTCACCCTGAGAGAAGAATACGTAATGCGATCCGGCTCCCACGGCGACCCAACGATGCTAATTGATGAAATTCGCCAAAAATGGCAGACCATAAAAGCTACCGAATGCCGCGAAAAAAGTGTCGCCATCGAAGCCATCGCCATCGAAGCCATTAAAAAAGGCGAGTTCAACACCGCCGCAAAAACTTTCGAGGAAGCACTCACCTGGGAAAAACGGATCGAAGACGAGTTCCCCTTGAGCAAAATGAAAAACATCACCCGCACAACCCACCTCGAATACGAAATTCGCCACGCCGAAAGCCGCCCCATCTACGCCCGCACAATCGCCCTCGAAAAAGAAGGCGACACCCTCGCCGCACAACGCAATTGGGAAGAAGCCGCTACCGCCTACAAAGAAGCCCACGAATTGGAAAACACCCTGCGCATAAGATACCAAGGCATGTTCCCCCTCATCCTCCCCCGACTCAACAATCTCGAAGCCAGCTACGAAACGATGAAATCGACCCCCGAATACGAACTCATTCAATCCTCCCTCAACACCGCCCGAAAACTCGCCACAAATAACGCCCAAGCCGAAGCAGAACAACAATGGAGCAAGGCACTTATAGAACTTGAACTCCTGTCAAAAAAATACCCCCGCAGCCGCCATATCAACCCGAAAATCCTCGAAAACCTCTGGTCGGAACACGACCACACCTTGATAAAACCCCACGCAGCCGAACTCTCCCAAGCCGCCTCCGCCATCAACGAAGCACTCCGCTCCGGCCGCACCTCCGAAGTCGCAACACGCTCCGTCCTCGCCCTCCAAAAAGAATCACTCATCCAAAAAAAATTCCCGCGTGCCCGCGCCCTCCCCCTGGACACCCGAAAACAACTCCAATTCATCAGCCTCAAAACCAACGAAATCCCCGTCATCAAAAACCTCCTCGCAGACATGTTCAAACCCCTCCCCTCCCACAAGACACGCCTCCTCTTCCGCTCCGAAATCCCCCAAGCACTCTACTCCGCCCTCATGGACGGCGAAAACCCCAGCGCCTCCCGCGACGCATTTCTCCCCGTTGACTCCGTTTCCTACACCGACGCCCTCCTTTTCTGCCAACGGCTAAGCTGGGTAACCGGCCACGAAATACGCCTCCCCACCCAAAAAGAATTTCTCGACGCCCTCGGCACCCTCCCAGACCGCCCCACGCTTGCATCCCAAGCCCACGCCTTCGAGAACAGCGCAAACAAAGTGCGCCCCATCAACACAGGAAAACCTAACTCAAACGGCTTCAACGACCTTCTCGGCAATGTAAGCGAATGGTTGCAAACCGATGTCTTCTCCAACGAAGCCACAGAAATCGGCGGCAACTACCAAACAAACCTCGATACCCTCCTCACAATCCCCTCCAAAAGTATCCCAAAACGCGAAAAAAACCGCCTGCGAGGCTTCCGCGTCCTAATGGAAAATTCCCCGCCCCACTAACGTAATTCACCGCCGCCCCGAAAGCCGAGAAACGCCGCTTAACACAGATAAACACAACGGCACCTTCCGGAACTTTTTTACAGAAATTGTGTCAACGCCGCCCAAAAGAGATACTTTCTCCCACGAAAAAACAGGACTTTCCCACTCACCACAAAACACATGAAAGACACCAACACCCGTTCTCTCGCACCCTCAAGCGGAACAAGCCGCCGGGAATTTCTGAAAACAATAGGGACAGCAGCATTTGCCATGCCCTTTATAGCACACGACTTGCGCGCCGCGCCGCCATCCTCGCGGATTCGCCACGCAAGTTTCGGCGCAGCCGGAATGGCATGGGCAGACCTGACTGCCATAGCCAGCGTCCCCAACGTCGAAGTTGTCGCAGTTTGCGACGTGGACACCGCCCGCATGGCAGACGCCCGCAAACGTTTCCCCAAAGCACGCTTTTACCAAGACTGGCGACGCCTCCTCGACGCAGAAGCGAAAAACATCGATTCCGTAAACGTCTCCACGCCAGACCATTCACACGCACCCATCGCCGTAAGTTCCATGTTGCTCGGCAAACATGTTTACGGACAAAAACCCCTCGCCCACAACCTCTACGAAACGCGCCGCATGAAAGAAGTTGCCCGCGAACGGAACGTTGTCACGCAAATGGGAATCCAAATCCACGCAGGCGCATACTACCGCTCCGCCGTCGCATTCCTCCGCAGCGGAGGCATCGGCAAAATTAAAGAAGTCCACTCATGGTGCGCAAAACACTGGGGAGACAAAGGCAAGCTCCCCACAAGAACCGACCGCGTGCCCCCCAATCTACTCTGGGACGTCTGGTTGGGCGGCTGCGCCGACCGCCCCTACATCGGCGGCGGTTACTACCACCCCGGCAACTGGCGCAAACGCCTCGACTTCGGCACAGGCACCCTCGGCGATATGGCATGTCATATCCTCGACCCCGTCTTCGGAGCACTCGACCTCGGCTCCCCAACTTCCGTGCGCTCCGAAGGTCCCAAACCAAACGAAGTCAACTGGGCAACTAACGCAAAAGTCATCCTGACCTTCGACGGCACCCCGCGCACAGCAGGAAAATCGCTTACACTGTTCTGGTACGACGGAAGTGTTTTTCCCCCACGCAAAATCGCCGATTTAGTCACAGAATGGAGCGCACCTCCGGGAGACCCAAACCGCAAACGCCTGCGCGGTCTCCCAAGCGGCGGCTCTATCTTCGTCGGAACGGACGGAGTAATGCTCTTGGAGCACATCAGCCAGGCACGCCTATACCCACGCGAAAAATTTGCCGACATCAAACTGCCCCGCGAACGGAGTGGCAACCACTGGGCGGAATTCGTGGAAGCCTGCCGCGGCAACGGAAAAACACAAACAGGCTTCGACTATTCAGGTCCCCTCACAGAAGCCGTCCTCCTCGGCGGCGTCGCCTCCCGCTTCCCCAAAACAACCCTGCTTTGGGACTCCGCAAACTCACGCTTCGACATCGCAGAAGCCAACGCCTTCACACGGCGCGAATACCGATCCGGCTGGGCTGTTCCAGGCCTGTAACAGACTTCCTCGCAGAATTTTATTCCAACAAAGGCGAAAACAGAAAAATCCCGCCAAAATCGCAGCAGAAAACGCAAAGGGCAGGTCCGGCGGCAATGCCGCTACGCTTCACCGCTGGTTGTTCGCGTTATCACCCAACCGGAGGAGCGCGAGCGAAACGAGCACGGATCACGTTATTCCCCTCTTCGTGAGAGAAGTTGTCGGCTTCGTCCCATTGGGTGTGGGGCTGGGGGCAGTTTGTCTTTGGGGCGTGCATATTTCGCTTTTCGTTTTCTGTGTTTCTCTTTTCCTCCCGCGCCTTCAGACATGACCACTTTTGAAGAGATTGCCCGCCGGCGCACTTTTGCCATCATTTCACATCCCGACGCTGGGAAGACCACGCTCACTGAGAAATTTCTTCTCTACGGAGGTGCTCTGAATCTTGCCGGTGCTGTTAAGAGTCGCAAAAACCAGCAAGCCACCACGTCTGACTTTATGGAGTTGGAAAAGCAGCGTGGAATTTCTGTTTCCTCAACGGTGCTCCAATTCGAGTATCGCGGGCGGGCCATCAACCTCCTCGACACCCCCGGGCACCGCGATTTTTCCGAAGACACTTACCGTGTGCTCACCGCAGTTGACGCCGCCGTGATGGTGCTTGATTCCGCACGGGGTATTCAGGAGCAGACGCTCAAGCTTTTCCAGGTCTGTCGTCGTCGGGGCATTCCCATTTTTACCTTCGTCAATAAATGTGATCGTCCGGGTAAAAACCCCATTGAATTACTTGACGAAATTGAGAAAACTCTTGATTTGCAAGTATTTCCAGTTACTTGGCCGATTGGGGAAGGAACGGATTTCCACGGTGTTTATGACCGTCTCCTCCAACGCGCCCATTGGTTTGAGCGGGTTATGGGCGGTGCTCGACGCGCACCGGTCACGATTGGGGCGTTGGGCGACCCTGCTATTCGCGAAAAAATTCCCGCAAGTATTTATGCGCAATTATGCGAAGATACGGAACTTATCGACGTGGCTGGGGCAAGGTTTTCGTCTGATGACGTGCTCGCGGGCAAGCAAACGCCCGTTTATTTTGGGAGCGCGATACACAATTTTGGCGTGCAACTTCTTCTTGACGGTTTTCTTGAACATGCTCCGCCGCCCAGGGCACGTCTGGCGGGTGGGCGCGAAATCAAGCCCGACGATGCCCCGTTTTCCGCGTTTATTTTCAAGATTCAGGCGAACATGGATCCGCGCCATCGCGATCGTCTCGCCTTTTTGCGCATTTGTTCCGGCAAATTCACCCGCGATATGCAGGTAACCCATTGTCAGAGCGGGAAAAAGGTGCGCCTGTCTTTTTCGCATCAATTGTTTGGGCAAGAACGCGAGACCGCCGCCGAAGCGTGGTCTGGCGATATACTTGGCGTCACCGGATTGCCCGATTTTGGTATTGGCGATACTCTTACCGAGGATGCGACGATAAATTTTGACGCTATCCCCGTCTTTGCTCCCGAATGTTTTGTCTTTTTACATTGTGCCGACACTAACGGCTTCAAGCGTTTTCGCGCCGGTCTTGAGCAATTGCTCCAAGAAAAAGTCGTCCAACGCTTTATGCCCGCCGATGGCGGTTCGGTTCCGTTGTTGGGCGCGGTTGGACCGTTGCAATTCGACGTTGTGGCGTATCGTTTGCAAACGGAATACAATGTTGTCATCCGTCTTGAAAATGCGCCGTGGAGCACGATTCGCTGGGTATCTGCGGATGTTCCCTTGGAAAAGTTTACGGATCTTTTTTTAGGCGGGGCCAAGTTAGTTTTTGATGCCTCGCAACGCCTCGCTCTTCTTTTTCAAAACGAGTGGAATGCCAATTATTTTGCGAAAGAGAACCCCGATATTCCCCTGTACGCCACGCCTGGCGATGTGGCTAACTGATTGGGAAGCATGTTGCATTTTACGCATTCGCAGACAGGGTTGCGCGCATGAACGTCGTCCCTGCGTATTTGAAGACTTGTTACCCTTTTACGCCGCACTGGTTGCGTTTGCCGGAGGGACGGATGCACTATGTTGATACCGGCGGTGAGGGCGAGGCGGTGCTTTTATTGCACGGGAATCCGACTTGGTCATTTCTTTGGCGTGATCTTGCGCGTTCGCTTGCGATACAAGGGTTTAGGTGTATTGCGCCGGATCATATTGGCATGGGGCTTTCGGAGAAAGGAAACCGGTTTTTTCGCCTGGCAGACCGCATAGGGCATATTGAGCGATTGGTGGATTCGCTGCGAATTTCCCGTTTTCACCTTTGTGTGCACGACTGGGGCGGGGCGATTGGTTTTGGCGTCGCCGGGCGTGCGCCGGAGCGGGTGGGGAAAATCGTGGCGATGAACACGGCGGCGTTTCGTGCGCCGGAGGGGGCGCATTTGCCGTGGCGAATCGCGCTGTGCCGTATGCCGCAGGTCGGCGAGTTTATTGTGCGTGCCTTGAACGGGTTTGCGCGTGCGGCGGTGTTTATGGCGGCGCGGCGGCGTTTGAGCAGCGTGGTGCGCGCCGGTTTTCTCGCGCCCTATGACTCGTGGCGCAGTCGGGGGGCGATTGCACGCTTTGTGCGCGACATCCCGCTTGAGCCAAATCATCCGAGTCTGCCGACGTTAATTGAGGTTGAAAACAATCTTAACTTGTTGCACGAGAAACGGGTAATGCTCGCGTGGGGCGGGCAAGATTTTTGTTTTAACGACGCCTATTTTGCCCGTTGGCGGGAACTTTTCCCCGATGCGCTCGTGCGTTACTATCACAACGCGGGGCATTACGTGCTGGAAGACGCGGGCGAATTGCTGATTCCGGAGATTCGCGCCTTTCTCGCGGAAGAATAGCCCGCCCGGCACTGCGGCGCTGTCTCGGACGCGACTACGACGAGGGCGGCTGTTCGCTTCGTGTGGCGAGTATCTTGCGGCCAAATTCGTCCACAGCCCGGAATAAGTTGTGGAAAAACGCCGTCACCGTGACACTCAACCCGAGCATCTCGCTGTTACTCAACTCGATATGATCGCCGACTCGGAAGGCGCGCCGCGTGTCCACGATGCGCACCTCGGGTTGTTTTTCGACGCCCTTGGGCGGGTTGATGGTCTGCACTGTTTTGAATTCAAACACCAATTCCCCATCGTCGTTCACGTCTTCTTCGGCGACGGCGCCATTGCGCACGACGAGCACGCGCAGGGCGATGGCAATGGCGATGACGGCATCCTCGGTTTCGGACATGATGCCGAAATCCTTTTCAAAACGCTCGAACTTCTCCTGCAACGGTGCGCGTGCCATAGCCTCGCGCGTTTCCAAAATGAGTTTGTTCCCCTGGTCGGGATCGGCGGTCAGCTGCTTTTCGTTTTTGACGAGAAAGCAAAGCAAGTGACAGCTGTCCATGCACGCTGCCGCCATGTTGGCGAGGTCGTTGAGCGTTTGCCGGAAGAGCAGGGCGCGTGCATACGCATGGATTTGGGGGAAACCCTGGTGTAATTGCTGCACGGGCATTATTTTCACTTGGCGGGCGAAGGCTTCGTATTTCTCCGCCTCCACTTGTTGACTCGCTGCGAGATTGTAGGCGAGCAGGTCAAACTGGCGTTGTGCGGCGCCGAGAAAGTTTTGGCTAATGGCTTGAAGGCTTATCACCTGCTGCCCTTGTTGAGGGGCATTTTGTTCGTTGGACATGGTTAAAGTGTTGTGTGTCCGCATAGCAAACGTGCTGCAAGGGGCGGGGAAAGGCAAAAATGAGCCGCGCAGCAAACGTCGTTACGGTAATTTGCCGAGTATGCCCGTGAGTAAGCTCGGCAAGATGCCGAACAACACCATCAGGAGCGCGACGGGCGCGAGCGCGATTACCTCAATCCGCGTCAAATCACTTATTGTTTCCGTGCGAACATTAGCCGGTCCGTGAAAGACTTTTTGCCAAAAGGTGAGCAGAAAAATCGCCGTGACAAGCAGACCGATAGCCGCCGCCGCCGCTGCCCACGGCACAAACCCAAACACGCCCCGGAATATCAGGAATTCGCCAACAAAACCATTCAACCCCGGCAGACCGAGCGACGAGAACAGGGCGACACCGCACAACGCGGCAAATACCGGCGCGACCTTGCGCACGCCGCCAAAGTCCCCAATGCCGCGCACGCCGGAACGCCTCTCAATGACGCCCGCACAAAAGAATAGCGCGGCGGCAGAGAGACCATGATTGAACATTTGCAGCCAAAATCCGCTCCGTGCCGCCGCCGCAGACCCGACATCCGCAGTGCTCGCCCCAGCCACAGCGAAAAGTGCCAGCAGACAGTAACCGAGGTGGTTCACCGATGAATACGCTATCATGCGCTTGATGTCCACTTGCCGAGCCGCTGCGAATGCGCCGAGAACAATCCCCGCCAGTGCGAGCCAAATCAGCCAAGGCGTGGCGGAGGCAAGTCCCACGGGAAACAATGGCGCGAGTAACACCGCGAACCCGTAAAGCCCCATTTTCGACATGATGGCAGTGAGAAACATCGAGACCCCCGTCGGCGCGGCGGCGTAAGTGTCGGGCAGCCACGTGTGAAAAGGAAACATCGGCACTTTTACGGCGAGTCCAAGTAACACGCCAAGAAAGACTAATGTCGATGCGGTGCCCCCGTGCTGCCGAGCAAGACTCGCCTCTAACGCGCCGATTGAACCCATTTCGCGCAGTGTGGCAAAATCCAAGGTCTTTGCCGTGGCATAGACCGCAGCAAAGGCGAGTAGCATGAACGCGCTTCCGCCGATGGTGTAGATGACGAACTGATACGCCGCACGTCCGGCGTTTGCCCCGCCCCAAATCTTGATGAGGAAAAATGCGGGAAAAAGACTCAGTTCCCAGCAGAGGAACCACAGGAAAAAGTTTTGCGCGAGAAAAACCCCCAACGCCGCGCCTTGCGCGAGCAGGAAAAGAAGGTTGAAAAAGCGCGCCCGCCCTATTTGCCACGAAGCAAGCAGACACATCGGCGCAATAATCCCCGTAAGCAACGTGAACAACATTGCTTTCCCGCTCAACTCCAACGAAAACGCCGCACCAAATACCGTGGGCGCTCCGCCCGAAAAGACAAAGCGCACGCCGTTGTCCGCCATGCCCCACACGAGCGCCACGAGCGTGAGGACAAGTGTGGTGAGGCTAAACGCCAGCCCGGTGATGCGTGAGCGCACTTCGGACAACGACGGCGACGCTGCGAGAAAAAGTGCGCCGAGCACGGGCAGCACCAGCAACAGCAAAGGCAGTGCCGCCACAGTATTTCCGGCGGGCACAGGCAGTTGCACTGCAAGGACAGAAAAGGAACAAGCGGTCATGAAAAACGGTTCAATTTCGCCCATCTCTAATGCAGGCGGCTGCTACGGCGCAACATCCGAGCGGCATTTTTCCAGAACTGCGGGAACTTGTGTCCCTCCCCGTCTGTCGAAACCGCAATGCTTAGAGCCACGACAATCAAAACCTTGCTACGACAGTTCTCCCTCTTTTTCGCAATCGCGTATGCCGTTGCGCTATCCGCCGCTCCCGCTCCGGACGGCTGGCCAGATCCGGGAAAACACTCTCCCTCCTGGGAAAAACGAAACAGCCAGCTAAATAAACGCGCCGAACGTGGCGGGATTAACGTTCTGTTCCTCGGCGATTCCATTACGCATGCTTGGGAGACGGCGGGAAAGAAAGTCTGGAATGAAAAAATCGCCCCCCTCGGCGCCGCGAATTTCGGCATCAGCGGCGATACTGCCCCCGATGTGCTCTACCGCCTGAAAAACGGCAACCTCGCCGCCGCCACCAACCCCAAGGTCATCGTGCTCATGATCGGCACCAACGATAATGCGAAAGGACGCAAACCGGCGGGCACCACTTGGGCTATCGGGGAAGTAATAAAGGAAATTCGATCCAGCCGCCCGAAGGCAAAAATTCTCTTACTCGCCGTTTTCCCCCGTGGCAGGTATCCCCGCCACGCCTTGCGCGTGCGAAATGCCAAAACAAACACCTTGCTCGCCAAACTCGCCGACCAAAAAACGGTCTTCTTCAAAGACATCGGTCCCGTATTCCTGGAACCAGACGGAAGCCTGTCCAAAAACATCATGCCCGACTTCCTCCATTTGAGCGAAGAAGGCTATAAACGATGGGCAGACGCCGTCCTTCCCGAAATAAAGAAGTTGTTAAAATAACGCCCAAGCGAAAAAACGCGGTAGAATCAATTCTTTGGCTTATAGATGTGACCGCCACGGCGGCGGCAAAACCGCTGCTATCGTCGCAGAATTGAGATAGACGAAAAAGCCCACCGCCTTGAACGTGTCCACCCCCATCTTCCAAAGTAATCTGCGTGATAACCACCACCGTGGCTCCGTGGGTGATTTCCTGCGGGCCGAACTTCGCGCCGGGGCCGACCTCGACATCGTCACCGCCTACTTCACCATTTTTGCCTACGACAAACTTCGCGCACACCTCGACCACCTGGGCCGCATCCGACTCCTCTTCGGCGAGGCCGCGTTTATCCACAACCTCGATCCCGATCACAAAGACGGCGCCGCCTATGTCCTCCGCGATGACGGCATCGCACTCGCCTCCGGGCTTAACCAGCGTCACATCGCCCAAGCCTGCGCCGCCTGGATTCGCGACAAAGTCGAAGTTCGCTCCGTCACCCGCACCGGCTTCCTTCACGGCAAGATGTCCCACATCCGCCGGGGCGAAGTCTCCGCCGCCATCGTCGGCAGCTCCAATTTCACCACCCGTGGCCTCGGTCTCGGCGTGACCAACAACAACGTCGAACTCAACCTCGTCGTGGACGGCAACCGCGACCGCGCCGACCTCCGCCAATGGTTCGAGGAACTCTGGAACGACACCTCCCGCGTCGAGGACGTGAAACAGGCCGTCCTCGACTACCTGCTTCAGGTTTACCGCGACCAGTCGCCCGAGTTCATCTACTTCAAGACCCTCTTCGAGCTATTCCGCCGCTTCATCGACGAAGGCCGCGACATCGACGACAACCTCAAGCGTATCCGCCTCCCGGAGACCGGCATCTGGCAAGCGCTCTTCGCCTTCCAGAAAGACGGGGCGAAATCCGCCATCAACAAACTCAAGACCTACGGCGGCTGCATCCTCGCCGACAGCGTCGGTCTCGGCAAAACCTACGAAGCGCTCGCCGTCATCAAATACTTCGAACTGCGCAACGAAAAAGTCCTCGTCCTCTGCCCCAACAAACTGCGCGGCAACTGGGACCTCTACCCCGCCTACACCCGCCACAAACAAAACCCCTTCGCCGCCGACCGCTTCGGCTACACCGTCCTTGCGCACACCGACCTCTCCCGCGAATCCGGCGCCTCCGGCTCCGTTTCCGACCTCGCGCACTTCAACTGGGGCGCCTTCGACCTCGTCGTCATCGACGAGTCGCACAACTTCCGCAACAACACCCCCGGCAAACCCCGCGAAGACGGCACCGAACGCCGCAGCCGCTACCAGCGCCTCATGCAGGACATCATCCAGTCCGGCGTGCGCACCAAAGCCCTGCTCCTCTCCGCCACCCCGGTGAACAACACCCTCACCGATCTGCGCAACCAGCTCTCCTTCATCGCGGGCGGCGACGTCGCGAGCGACACCCCGGAAGCCCTCGCCGCCGACGCATTTTTTTCCGGCAACCTCGAAATCCCCTCGCTCAAGGCCACCACCCGCGAGGCCCAGAAACGCTTCACCGAGTGGTCCAAAAAACCTCCCGAACAGCGCCAGAAAAAAGACCTCATCCACGTTCTCGGCGGCGACTTCCTGAAACTGCTCGACGCCATCACCATTGCCCGGTCCCGGCGGCACGTTTCCCGGCACTACCGGTCCGAAATGGCCCGGCTCGGCGGCTTCCCCACTCGCATCCCGCCCCTCTCCCTCCACCCCGAAATCGACACCGCCGGCAAATTCCCGTCCTACGACGTGATCGCGGAAAAACTCGCCGAATACAAACTCTGGGTCTTCCGCCCCGCCGAGCACCTCCGCTCCGATCTCCCGCCAGCCACCGTCGAGCACTACACCCGGCGCATCGGCGGCTTCACGCAACAAGGCCGCGAGCGCATCCTCACCCACATGATGCGCATCACGCTGCTGAAACGCCTCGAAAGCTCCATCGACTCCTTCCGCCGCTCGCTGGTTGCCACCCTCGAAAAAATCGACCGCCTCGAACAACGCATGGCCGTCTTCGAGGCGCACCGCGACGCCAATCCCGACCTCGATTTCGAAGTGCTCGCCCCCGAGGACGTCGAAGACGACGACCCCGAACTCGCCGCCGCCCTCGAAATAGGCCGCCGCGTCACCTTCAAGATGGCGCATCTGGACCTCGACCACTGGCGTTCCCGCCTCGCCGAAGACCGCCGCCAGCTCAACGCCCTGCTCGGCCTCGCCAAGCCGGTCACGCCCGAACGCGACGCCAAGCTCGCCGAGTTGCGCACCCGGCTCGCCGCCAAAATTCAAAACCCGCCGCTCGACAAGGACGGCCACCCCAACCGCAAGGTTCTCGTTTTCACCGCCTACGCCGACACCGCCCGCTATCTCTACGACCACCTTCACCGCTGGCTCCGCAAGGACCTCGGCGTTCACGTCTCCCTCGTCGTCGGCAGCGGTCAAAACGCCTCCACGCTCACATCCGGCTCCGATTACACCGCGATCCTCACCGATTTTTCCCCTCGCGCCAAACGCCGCGCCGGCGACCCCGCCGCGCCCCAGGTGGACGTGCTCATCGCCTCCGACTGCATCTCCGAAGGCCAAAACCTCCAGGACTGCGACACCGTCATCAACTACGACATCCACTGGAACCCCGTCCGCATCATCCAGCGCTTTGGTCGCGTGGACCGCATCGGCACCCGCGCCACCGCCGTCCACCTGATCAACTTCTGGCCCACCGCCCGCCTCGACCGCTACATCAACCTCAAACAACGCGTCGAGGCCCGCATGGCCCTCGTGGATCTCGCCGCCACCCAGACCGACAACCCCCTCGACGAAAAACAACTTGAAGACCTCGTCACCACCGACCTCCGCCTGCGCGACCGCCAGCTCGAACGCATGCGCAAGGAGATCCTCGACCTCGAAGACCTGGAAGACTCCGTGACGCTCGCCGATTTCTCCCTCGACGATTTCCGCGCCGACCTCCTCCGTTTTCTTGAGCGCAACCGCGAGCAACTCGAAAAGGCCCCCCTCGGCCTCTACGCCGTCGTCCCCCCTCCCCCCCCCCCTGCCGACATTCCGCTCACCGCTGGTGGCGGCATCATTTTTTGCCTCCGCCAGAAAAGCGACGCCACCGCCCGTCCCGCCACCGGGACGGAAAAGATCAATCCCCTCGCGCCGCACTACCTCGTTTATGTGCGTGCCGACGGCGAAGTGCGCCTCGCCTACACGCAGGTCAAAACCACCCTCAGCCTTTTCCGCGAACTCGCCCTCGGCAAAACCGAACCCTGCACCGAACTCTGCCGCCTCTTCGACCGCGCCACCGCCAACGGCTCCGACATGAGCCACCAGTCACGCCTCATCCGCTCCGCCGTCGAGTCCATCACCGCGACCTTCCAGCAAAAACTCGCCAACGGCCTGCAACACAGCCGCCAGTTTATCCTGCCCGTCGCCGAAGCCCAGCCTCACGACGACGAAACCGAATTCGAACTCGTCACCTGGCTGGTGCTGCATGCCTCATCCAAAGCCACCCCATAACCGATGCCGACTCGCGAACATCAGCACATCGAATGGAAGGAAGCGTGGCGCGATGAGCATCTGCGCCACGTCTGCGGCTTTGCCAATGCCGACGGTGGCGCCCTGCACATCGGCCGCAATGACCGAGGCGAAGCCATCGGTTTGTCGGATGCCGGGAAACTCCTGGAGGACCTGCCCAATAAAATCCGTGATTTGCTCGGCATCGTCGTTCCGGTCAATCACCACGAGGACGCCGACAAGGCGTGGCTGGAAATCGTCGTGCCTGCCTGCCCGTCGCCAATCAGCTATCGCGGGCATTACTTTCAGCGCGCCGGCAGCACGAACCAGGAACTCAAGGGTGCCGCACTCGACCGCTTCCTGCTGCGCAAGCAAGGTCGCGCCTGGGATGGTGTGCCGGTCCCGGGCGTCGGCCCCCGCGATCTTTCGCAGGATGCGCTTGCCGCCTTCCGGCGTCTTGCCCGGCAAAGCGGCCGGCTGAACTCCGGCGACCTCAAGGCATCCACCGCGGAGCTTCTCGATAAACTGAACCTCACCGACGGCGATTACCTCCGGCGGGCGGCTCTTCTTCTGTTTTATTCCCGCCCGGAACGATTCTTTCCCGGTGCGTTTATCAAGGTCGGTTATTTTCAGAGTGGATCCGAGCTGCTCTATCACGATGAAATCCGCGGCGACCTGTTCTCGCAAAGCGCCCGGGTCATCGAGCTGCTGCTGTTCAAATACCTGAAAGCCGCCATCAGCTACCAGGGCATCCACCGTGTCGAGCGTTTCCCCGTTCCTCCCGCCGCCCTGCGCGAAGCCCTGCTCAACGCCATCATCCATCGGGATTACGGGGTGGGCGCGCCCATCCAGATTCGAGTGCATGACGACCGCCTCCAGATCTGGAATCCCGGGGAGCTGCCAGAGGGGTGGTCCACCCGGAATCTTTTCCAGAAGCACTCCTCCCGCCCCTTCAACCCCTCCATTGCCGGCACATTTTTCTGGGCAGGGGAAATCGAGACATGGGGACGCGGCATCCAACGCATTGTTGACGCCTGCAAAGCCGCCAGTGCCCCCAGACCGCGCATCATCCATGAGCACAATGATCTTTGGGTGGAGTTCCGCTTTCCCCCGCATTACCTGAAGCTCCTGGCCTCCGGCCCCCGCATTCCGGACTCCGCTGAAATGTCGGGGAAAATGTCGGGGAAAATGTCGGGGAAAATAGTGAGCATCCTCCGGGAACAACCCGCCGCAACGATCCCCGAACTGGCAGCTCGCTTGGGACGGACGGAGCGGACGATCGAGCGACTGATACGGCAGCTCAAATCGGAAAAAATTATCCGGCGTTCCGGCTCCGCCAAGGGTGGACATTGGGAGGTTTTGTCATGATTTTCGGGATCAAGTGCAGCCATCTGGAACCGCTGCTGCTCAAAGCCGGTTGGCCTGAGCGCACCATCCCCGACAAGCCCACCAGCCCCCGCCAGCGCTATCGTATCACCGCCACGGGCCACGCCTGGCTCGCCACCACCTCCATTTGACCTCCCGCCTCATGTCTGAAGATCGCATCGAACACCTCCGAAAAATCGGCCTTCAACACAGCCGCCAGTTCATCCTCCCCGTCGCCGAAGCCCAACCCCGCGACGACGAAACCGCGTTCGAACTCGTCACATGGCTCGTGCTGCAAGCCGCACCATCGTCGCCATCCCCGCAGCAAAACCGCCCCTGATAAAATTCTCAATCGACTACACATTAAAAAATTAAACAAACGGATTGCTTAATATAAAAACTTTTACCTAAATTCTTCAAATGTCAGTCCAAACCTCGTGGAGCTTTTACGGTCGCCGTGTCGAATTGAGCCAACTGCAAGCGATCCTCGCCCGCAAACGGTGGTTTTTTCTGCAAATTTCCGGGCGGCGGCGCATTGGCAAAACCGCTCTCATCCAAGAGTCCCTGAGTGCCGGGCAACGGACTCGCACACTCTACATGCAAATTCCAGATTCCGACCCTGTCGGTGTCGTCGCCGCCTGCAACGGTTATCTGGAAACTTTCGGGCGTCCCGAACGTGTCTCCGATCTGGGAGAACTGGCCCGCCTGGTCGCCCGGCTGGCCGAAGCAGACCACATTGTGGCCATTGACGAATTTCAGTATTTTCATCGCAAGCCGCTCAGTGACTTCTGCTCACTACTGCAGGCCGAGGTGGACCGCCTTGCCGCCCGGGCCTCCGAAATTTCCGGCGGTCTCATCGTTCTGGGATCCCTCCATGCCGAGATGACAGCCCTGCTGGAGGATCGCGACGCACCCCTCTTCAATCGTGCCACCGACCGGCTTGACCTGGACCATTTAGACACCTCATCGATTCTCGAAATTTTGCGTGTGCACGCCGACGATTCTCCTCAGCGTCTGCTCTTTTTGTGGAATCTCTTCGAGGGCGTTCCCAAGTTTTACCGCGATGCTTTCGAGCAGGGAGTGCTTGCCGCCGGCCGACACGAACTGCTGCACCGTCTCTTCTTCGCCAGTTCCTCGCCTTTGCGCGGCGAGGCCGACAACTGGTTCCTCCGCGAACTCCGGGGCCGTTATGACATGGTGCTCCAGCAGCTCGCCAAGTCCCCCGGCTGCACCAACGCCGAGATTGAGTCCGCCATCGCCCAGGTGTCGCGGGCGGGTGAAATCAAACAGATCGGCGGCTACCTGAAGATCCTCACCGAACGCTACCGGATGATCGAACGAAAGCTGCCTGTCTTCGCTCCCGCCAAGGCGCGCAGCGGACGCTACTACATTCGCGACAATTTCCTCCGCGCCTGGCTTTCCGCGCTCCAGCGCCCGGTCTCCGCCACCGCCTTCCGCCCCTTGGAGGAATTGATTGCCCAAGCCGACCAACGGCTCGCCAGTGTCGAGGGATTTGCCCTCGAAGCGCTCGCCGGCCAACTTTACGAGGAACGCAGCCGCCTCGGCCTCGGAGACTTCCCGTTAAGCGAACGCATTCGCGGCTACTGGGATCGCGGCGACGTCGAGATCGACCTCGTCGCCGTTTCCGAATCCGAACGCCGCATCCGTTTTGGCACCTGCCGGCGCAATCCCGAAAAACTCTTCGCCTCGCTGGATGGCTTGCGAACCAGCGCCGCCGCCTTTGTCCAGACCCACGGACGCTTTCGCGACTGGAGGCATGAATTCGTCGCCATTGCCCCCGAAATTTCTGAGTCCCTCCGCGTTCGCCTGTCCGAGTCGAACATCATTCTCCATGACCTGCACGACCTCACCGCCGGCCTCTGAACCTTAGGAGGCGATGCAAAATAAACGATGCAAAGATGCGCCGGGATTGAAGAGCGAGCCAAGGAGCTGGCGCAGGAGTTTGCCGGGGTGAATGACTGCGCCAGCGACGCCGGATCACTCTTCAAAACCAAGCAGATTTGTATCGGTTATTTTGCATCGCCTCCTTAGTTTCATCCATCCCAACTTCCCGCTCCATGTCCGAAGATCGCATCGAACACCTCCGAAAAATCGAAGCCGCGCTCGCCGCCTTTGGCACGCATCCGCTGGCCGACGCATCCTCGGGCCTCCTGAAAACCCTCGGCTACGAAAGCGAGCGCCGCATGAAGCTCCGCTCGCCCGATGCGGCCGGCTTCCTCGACACGTTCGACCGGGCGGGCATCCTCAATCGCGAACGCGCCCTCGTCGTCGACTGGCGGCGCGTCGAGTTCCTCTTCCAACTCACAGACTCCGAGGTTCAGTCCGCCGCGCACGGCACGCCCGAACTGGCGTTCGACAGTCACAGACGCTTCGACGGCGCCGAAATCAACAGTTTTCTGTTCCTCGCCATCGAACTCCGCCCTGCCTCCGAACGCGAAGGCGAACGTGCCGGTCAACCTTACTCCCGCACCGAACTCGCCGGCCTTACCCGCGCCATCAACCGCCTCTTCGACATGCCGGTGCTGCTCGTCTTCAAACACGGCGATACACTTTCCCTCGGTATCATTCACCGCCGGCTTTCAAAGCGCGATGCCACCAAGGATGTCCTCGAAAAAGTCACCCTCATCAAGGACATCACCTTCGTTGCTCCCCATCGCGCTCATCTGGACATTCTCGCCGACCTCGCGCTTCCCTCTCTCCTTTCCTCCCTGCCCTGCGAAGAGCAAATCATCAACTTCGTCACCCTGCATCGCGCATGGGGAAAAACCCTCGATGTCCAAGCCCTCAACCGGCGTTTCTTCATCGAAATTCGCAATTGGTTCTATTGGGCGCGGCTTTACGCCCGCTTTCCGGCTGGCGCGACCAAAGACGCCGACGGACGGGACTCCGAGGCGCTCATCCGCCTGCTCACCCGCCTGATCTTTTGCTGGTTCCTGCGCGAAAAGGACTTGTTGCCCAACGAGCTTTTCTCCACCCGGCAAATCGAGCGCCTGCTCGCAGACTGGCGCTCCTCAGACAGCGCTGACGACCAGACCGGACGCTACTATCTGGCCATCCTCCAAAATCTGTTTTTCGCCACCCTCGCCACCCCCGTCGAGGAACGCCGTTTCCGGGCCGCCCGTAGCTATCAGGGGAAAAACAAACACTATGGCGACCAGCGTTATTTCCGTCATGTCGGCCTCTTCCAGGCCAAGGCGCCCGTCGAAGATCTCTACCAACAAATCCCCTTCCTGAACGGCGGCCTGTTCGAAAACCTTGATGAGTTTCCGAACGAGGATAGCGACCTGAAACAGGAAGTGCGGGTGGACGGCTTCTCCGACACGCCCGCCAAACAGCCGCTCGTCCCGGATTATCTGTTTTTTGGCGATGAACGCCCGGTTCCAGAAATCGCCGCCCTGTTGGGCGAGAGCGGTGCTCCGAAGGCTCGCGGTCTCCTTAACATATTCCGGGACTACAAGTTTACCATCGAAGAAAACACTCCGCTGGAGGAAGACATCGCGCTCGATCCCGAGCTGCTCGGGCGCGCGTTCGAAAACCTCCTCGCCGCAGTCAACCCGGAGACCGGCACGGTGGCTCGCAAATCGACGGGCTCGTTCTACACGCCACGCGAGATTGTCCACTACATGGTGGAGGAAGCCTTGGTTCGCTGGCTCCTCGGTGCCCTCGCCCCGGAAAGAGCGAAACCGGATTTGGAGGCAAAAGTTCGTGAACTCGTTTCCGTCGAAGCCCCCTCACACCGGCTGCAAGCCGAGGCCGGACAGATTGTCGGGATTCTGAGCCGATTGCGTATTTTCGATCCCGCATGCGGCTCCGGCGCGTTCCCGATGGGGTTGCTCCAGTTGCTGGTCGCGGTCTTGCGCAAGATCGATCCCGAGAACGCGCACTGGAAAGCCTCCAAACTCGCCGCGCTTCCTCCGGAAATGCGGGAAAAGGCCGAGCCGGTCTTTCGCCACGAATCCTTCGACTACACCCGCAAACTCGAACTCATCAAGGATTGCATTCATGGCGTGGACATTCAGCCCACGGCGATCCAGATTACCAAACTCCGCTTTTTTCTGTCGCTCGTGATTGAGCAGAAAAATCGTTCGCAGCCCCGTCCGCTGCCCAACCTCGAAACGAAATTCGTCTGCGCCAATTCCCTGCTCGGCCTGCCCCGGCCTGAGGGTTGGGACCTTTTTCAGCATCAGATCGAGCCCAAGGAACGCGCTCTTCTGACCACCCGGTCACGCTATTTCTTCGCTTGGACGAAGAAGGAAAAAGACGCCTGCAAACGCGACGACCGGCGCATGCGACGTGAGATCGGCGAATTTATCAGGGACATCGGCGGCAGTGCCGCCCGGCAACTTGCCTCCGCCGTCGCGGAATGGGACCCCTACAAGGCCGACCGCCGCGCTGGTTACTTCGATCCCGAGTCCATGTTCGGCGTCACCGACGGCTTCGACATCACCATCGGCAACCCGCCCTACGTCCGCGCCGACGAGCAAAGCGAGTGGAACCGCGAGCAACGCAAAACCATCCTCGACTCCAAACAATACGAAACCCTCTGGGAGAAATGGGACCTCTTTGTCCCCTTTCTCGAACGCAGCTACAAACTCCTGCGCCCCGGCGGCGTTTCCACGCTCATCGTCTCCGACGCCTACTGCCATTCCAAATACGCCCAAAAATCACAAAATTGGTTCCTCAAAAACGCCCGCATCCTCCGCCTCGACTTCTGCGGCGAGGTAAAAATCTTCGACGCCGCCGTTCACAACGTCATCTACTTTTTCCAGCGTGCCGACGGCGCAAAGTGGAAGCCCGACCGCCGCGTGCATCGCAAGACGTTCGGCGAGGTCTCGCTGCTGCCGACGGATGAGCAGGCGAAGCTGACGAACCGTGTGTTTTTCCCGGAAGACACAGCTGTGCAAGTGTTCTCCAGTAAGACACTTCCCCTAATTGATATTTGCTATATTAGCGTGGGAATGGTGATCAATGCTGATGAAAAAGCCGCGAAAGGAGCATTCCATACTGGTGAGTTGATCAGCCCGATAAAAGATAAGCTACATCCCAAAGCGTTTGTCGAAGGAAAGAATCTTTCGAGGTGGATTTTTTCGGAAAATTCATGGCTGGAATGGGGAACTTCCCGTGCTCCACATCAATTTCGTCGGCAGACCTTCCCTGAGCTTTATGAACAGGAGGAGAAACTCATGCTGCCAATGGTTGGTGCTATCCGAGGGGCAATCGACACGCAGCAGTTTTACTGTAACCACGGGATATTCGTTTCGGTGCTGTGGCATCAGTTGCATGGGGTGCGGAATTCCTCCCTAAAAAAGGCGGCGCGCTATCGCGGCGAAAAGCCGCTGCGCCCTGATCTGCCAAAGCGCGAAGAACTGGAAGCAATCAGTCGCCGTTTCTCCGTAAAATATCTTCTCGGCGTAATCAACTCCGGTACCGCACGCAATTTCCTCCGCGCACACCGCCGGAATAATGTCCAACTCTACCCCGACGACTGGAAACGCCTCCCCATCCCCGACATCCCACCCGCCAAACAAGCCCCCATCACCGCCCTCGTTGACCAAATCCTAACCGCCAAGCGCGCCACCCCCGCCGCCGACACCACCGTCCTCGAAGCCGAAATAGACGCGCTCGTGTATGTGCTCTACGGTCTCACTGAACAAGAAATCACAATCGCAGAGGGAAAGAAATGATTATGACCGAGACGAAAACAACGCAGTTACAAATCAATCGTCAGGTTTTGACCAACGCCAAGACTATATGCCGCCATATCGACAACCTTGCTTTTTTAGGGCGACAGTTAATCTTTCTCCAATGGAAAAAGACATGCTCGCCGATGTAATAGGTAATCTTTGAGCATTGAAAAACATTCACCAAATCGAGGGAAGAATACTCGACAAGCACGTTGGACCAACCAAACTCACCGTAAAACAATCCGTCCTGTCCATGTGGGAAAATCCAGGCAAGGAGAACACAAAACCATGAAAAAAGAAATCAAAAGAGACAAACAAATCAAAATTGCCGGGAAACTGGTCTTTGCCGGGCAGGTTTATCGCTGGCGGTATGACAATGAAAAAGACAATCCTTTTTCGTCGGAGTTGAATGAAAAACGCTGGCGGGCGTTTTTATCTGTCAAGCAGGGATGGGAGGCGTTAAATGCCTCTTTGTTTTTGCCGTTGCTGGACGAAAATTTTGAATACGGTTCTTATTGGGTGACGCAACCCGATCTCGACGCCGTGGCTTATAGAAATTATATCACGGGGAAATTCGACACCATCGCAAGAACAAAAAGTGCTCCGACTCTCTCGATTGTGATTTTGCGAGAGGGGATTTCACCTGCTGGATACACCTATGCCTTGTTGCTCAGGCAGGGAGAGAATTCCGGTCTGTTGGTGTTTGATTTCTCCGCGGAAAAAATTTCGCGTTTATACATGACCGATCCGGATATTTATGCTTTTGAGACATGGCAAACCGGTATTTTGGATGCCAATGGAGAACCCAGAATGTTCAATCATGAGGCGGCGGCGGAATGTTTGGGGATGAAAATGTCAAAGGAGAAGTTAGTTGCGTTTGGCACAGAAATTGCCGCCACCCTCTTGCACGAAAAAGGAATGAAGATAGTTTCCACCTATCCGAAACCGGATAGCGAGTATCCAAATGTAGTCTATGAGGCGGGCGGCTCTTGTTACTATATGCGAATCCTGACGTTTACACCTCCCGACCGGGATGCAATTGTGAGCAAGGCGGAAATGGCTGATTTTATTCGCTTGGCGCATCAGAGGAATGCCCTGGCTGTTATTCAGCCTGTTGGTTTCTACTGCATGGACACTTTCGGGGGCGCGGCTCTTAACGGAGCAAGTTTCGCCATAAAACTTAACGAACCAACGTGCTATTGATTGGAAAACAAAACAAGTAGCCGTTTTGCCTGCCGCGTTTTTAAGCATTACAACTTCTTTGAAGGCCACGCCATGAACGAAAAATAATCGCAGGACGACCAGTTTCTTCTCTATCAAGACGACAACGGCGTGACGAGCGTCAATGTCCGCTTTGACGGCGCGGACGTCTGGCTCGCACAGCAACAAATTGCTATCCTCTTCGATACAAGCCGTGAGAACACTGGAGGTGCGCCGAAGGCCGGCCAAAGTTTTGTTCAACGCGTTTCGCCGCCTCGGTGTCTTCGAGTGGGAACACATCCGTGACATGGTTGAGGGCGACCCCATGAAAGAGATACTCGCTCTCCGTTTCGCCGATACCGAGCTGTTTGAGCAACCATTCCCCGGAGACCAAGCGAAGGCCTTGGGCATCCGCAACAACTTCACCTCACCCGTCAAAGTGTCTGAAACGGCATTTGCCGAAATCTGCCGACACGGCATGAAATTGCCCGTTTCGTCCTGACCCTCCTACATGCCCAGTCTGGCCAGCATCACACTTTCCGCCACCGCACGATGGACACCCACGTTCCAATCCCTGCCCGCACTCGCCATTCGGCAGCCTTACGCTTGGTTGGTGGTAAACGGAATCAAAGACATAGAAAACCGCTCTCGTCGAACCCATTACCGCGGAAAAGTGCTGATTCATGCCTCGCTGAGTGAAAACCTGCTCTTCACTGATTCCATAGCCGGACTGAGCACCCGCGCCGGCATCGAGCTGCCCGAATCCTATGACATGGGAGGGATTGTCGGCATCGCCGAGATCGTCGGCTGCGAACGCCGCCACGGGTCTGACTCTTGGTTCGGCAAATTGGCGAATACCCCGAGGGCGGATTAGATACCGAGGGTTACGCAGTGCTAAACACCGCATTCATGATTCTGCCACAGGATTCCACCGATGTCGCACGAACGGCCTCACCTACTTGCGGCGATCAACTTCAAGACCGCCCACGAGAACATCGCCGCCCATACCTCCCCGCTGCGGGTGGCTCGGCAAAAACAGGCACGGAGCCGAGGTCGGCGAAAAGTTCGACCCCATCCGGCGCGTCGGCCTCTACATCCCCGGCGGACAGGACAAGCGGCATCTCGCCGCCGCGCACTGCGCGCTGTGGTTAACGGTGTTTTCCGCGTCGTTTGCGGTAATTTGCGCCGCTGCCGGAGTGGGCGGGTTTTTCGCCTTTGAGTATCGCGATTTGGTCGCGCAACAGGGCGGCGCGCTCGAACTCCAGTTTGTCTGCAGCGGTGAGCATTTCGTTTTCCAGTTCTGCGAGCATGTCCACCGTATCTTTGCCGGGGGTGCTTTCCGCAAGCGCAAGTGCTTCGATAGCAGCGTCTTGAGCGTTCGGCGCGAGGCTCGCTTGCACGGGGCGGGCGACGCCGTGCGGGGTGATGCCGTGGGCGGTGTTATAGGCGGTCTGGCGTTCGCGGCGCATGGCTGTCACGGCTAAGGCGCGCACGATGGAGTTTGTCATCACGTCGGCGTAGAGGATGACGCGTCCGCGCTCGTGGCGTGCGGCGCGTCCGGCGGTTTGGATGAGGCTTGTTTCGCTGCGCAGGAAGCCCTCTTTGTCGGCGTCGAGGATGCCCACAAGGGCGACTTCGGGCAGGTCGAGTCCCTCGCGCAGCAGGTTCACGCCGATGAGTACATCGAAACGCCCTTCGCGCAGGCGGCGCAGGATTTCCACGCGTTCAATGGCGTCTATGTCCGAGTGCAGGTATTCCACGGCGAGTCCGTTTTCGCGCATGAACTCCGCGAGGTCTTCGCTCATGCGTTTTGTGAGGGTGGTCACGAGCACGCGCCCGCCTTCGGCGACGGTGTTTTTCGCCTCGCCGATGAGGTCTTCGACCTGCCCCTTTATCGGACGCACTTCCATCGTGGGGTCGAGCAGACCTGTCGGGCGGATGACTTGTTCAGCCACGGTGCCGCTTACTTCCAACTCGTAGGGCGCGGGGGTGGCGGAGACGAACAGTGTCTGCCCTGTGGCGGCGGTGAACTCGTCTGGTTCGAGCGGGCGGTTTTCCAATGCGCTTGGCAGACGAAACCCGAACTCCACCAAGCGTTCCTTGCGCGAGCGGTCTCCGTGATACATGCCCCGTATCTGCGGCACGGTGACGTGGCTTTCGTCTATAAAAACGAGAAAATCTTTCGGGAAAAAATCGAGCAGGCACCACGGGCGTTGCCCCGGTTTGCGTCCGCCGATGTGCATGGAGTAGTTTTCGACGCCCTGGCACATCCCCGTTTCCGCCAACATTTCCAAATCATATTCCGTGCGCATTCGGATGCGCTGCGCCTCCAATAGGCGTCCCGCTTTTTCAAAAAACGCCACGCGCTCCTCCAACTCGGCGCGGATAGCAGTCCGGGCGCGTTCCACGCGGTCTGGGGCGACAATGTATTGCGTGGCGGGGTAGAGATCGAAGTGAGTCAGCCGTCCGCCCACGCGTCCTGTGAGCGGGTCAAGCTCGCGCAAACTCTCAATTTCGTCGCCCCAAAACTCAACGCGCAGCGCGTTTTCCTTGTAGGCGGGAAAAATATCCACCACATCGCCGCGCACACGAAAATCGCACCGTTCAAATTTGATTTCGTTGCGCTGGTAGAGGTTTGCCACGAGTTTTTCGAGCAATGTATCGCGGCGGATTTGCATCCCCGTCCGCAGAGGTATCACCATTTCCTTAAAATCGTCGGGAGAGCCGAGGCCGTAAATACACGAAACACTGGCGATGACAATGACGTCACGGCGCATCAATAACGCGCTGCTGGCGGCGATGCGCAGCCGCTCGATATCATCATTTATCGCGGAATCTTTTTCGATGTAAGTATCCGTCTGCGGGATATACGCTTCGGGTTGGTAAAAATCGTAATAACTGATAAAGTATTCGACGGCGTTTTTTGGGAAAAAATTCTTAAATTCGGAGTAAAGTTGGGCGGCGAGTGTTTTGTTGTGTGAGATGACAAGTGTGGGGCGTTGGAGGCGTTGTATAATATTCGCCATCGTAAATGTTTTGCCGGAGCCGGTGACGCCGAGGAGTGTCTGGTATTTGTTCCCCGAAAGAAAAGATTCGGTGAGCTGTTCTATCGCCTGCGGCTGGTCGCCGGCAGGCTGAAACTCGGAGGAAAGCATAAAGCGTTCCTCCGCCTCCAGCGTTCCGTCGGAACAGGCATTTATGGCGGCGGCATCTCGCGTCATAAAAGGAGCGCGCTTTTACGCGAGGACACCCGAACGCCCCGTCGCGTGCTTCACAGCACCCAGGGGGCGCGATAAACTGGGGAAAGCATGGCGGTGGCGGAGGGATCGTCTTTGATCGTTTCGGAGACAGGGTCCCAGTTAATCGTGCGACCGGTCTTGACGGCTATGTGTCCGAGGTGTCCGACACTTGCGCTGCGGTGTGCGGATTCGACGTGTGTGATTGTTTGCCCGCGATTTTTCACGCAATCGATGAAATTGCGGTTATGATCTTGGCTGCGATAAAGTTGCGGAAGAGCCGGGTCGGGCGGAATGTTCAAAATACCAGAGTCGGAGGCAGAGAGGCGACCGCGATCAACGTAAATCCATTGTCCGTTTTCGCCATAAAATTTGGTTCCGCTGGGATAAGATGAGCCGACCTTAATAACTTGCCCGTTAGCATAAGTGCATTGGTAATGATAAGTTGTCTCGGCGTCCCATGGTTTTCTGGTGGAATAAGATGCGGTGCCACTAATTTTTGCCGGACCGGTGTCGTCGAAGTCGAGTGCCCAGTGGGCGATGTCAACGTGGTGACCGACCCAATCCATGAGGTTTCCGCCACCGAAGTTGAGAATCCAGCGCCAGTGGTAACGGCTGAAACGCGGGTCGTATTCCATCCACGCCGAGGGACCTACCCAGAAATCGTAATCGATATGCGATGGGGGTTTCCCGATGCGATCATGATTTGGGGTGGAGGAGAGCGAGGCGGCGAAGCCGTTTTGAGTGCCGAGGGTGCCGACTTGGACGTGGGATATTTTGCCGATGGCACCTTGGCGCACCAATTCGGCGGCGCGGAAAAAATTATGTTGGGAACGTTGCCAGCTGCCTGTTTGCCAGACGCGGCCGTGTTGTTTGACGGCGTTCACGATGGCGCGACCTTCGACGAGGGTGTGCGCGAGAGGTTTTTCGCCGTAGATATCAATGCCTGATCGGGCGGCGGCTATGGCGATGATAGCGTGCCAGTGGTCGGGCGGCGCGACAATCACGGTGTCAAGGTTCGCTTTATCAAACATTTCGCGAAAATCCGCGAAAACCTTGGTGCCCTTGGTGCGGTAACGCCCGTCTATTGCATTGGCGACTCGTCTGCGCTCATTTCCATCTACATCGCACACGGCGACCGCCTGGACGTCGCGATGCCCAAGGAAGCCTTGCAAGTCCGACCAGCCCTGCCCTGTGCCGATCACGCCCATTGTGAGGCGGTTACTCGGTGCAACGCTGCCATCTTTGCCGAGCGCACGGGCGGGAATTAGCGTCGGGAAAGCAGCACCTGCGACGAGTGCCATGCCGGCTTTTTGCAAGAAACGACGCCGTGAAAACGTGGCGTTAGAGAGGGAAACAGAAGTGTCGGACATAAGTTAACCGTGGGACAAAGGTGTGAGTGAAAAGTTCCGTCGGCGGGAAGGAGAAATGCCGGTGAAATAGCAACTTATTGATGAAGTCATGCTTGCAACTGTTTCAGTGTAAATTCGAGGATGCGAATGCTTTCGTCGAGTTCGTCCGGGGAAACGGTGAGTGGCGGGAGGAGGCGGACGACGTTGTCACCGGCGGCGGCGGTGAGGAGGTTGTTTTCGCGCAAAGCGGAGACGAACGGCGAAGCGGTCGTGCGGAGGGCGAGACCGGTCAAATAGCCGATGCCCCTCACCTCTCGAACTTGGTTGGGGTATCGTGCGGCGAGAGCGTTGAGGGAAGCGTGCCAAGATTTGGAGCGCAGGGGGATTTTTTCTAAAAGATGTTCTTCATCAATAACTTCCTGAACTGCGATAGCGGCGGCGCAGGCGAGGGGATTGCCACCGAAAGTCGTGCCGTGCGATCCCGGCGCAAAGAGCGACGCGTGTTTTTCAGCAATCCAGACCGCTCCGATTGGGAATCCACCGGCGAGACCTTTCGCGAGAGAAAATGCGTCCGGAGAAACGGCGGCGTGCTCGAAGGCGAAAAACTTTCCTGTGCGTGCGACGCCAGTTTGAATTTCGTCAAAAAGAAGAAGTGCGCCGTGTTTGTCGCAAAGGGCGCGCAAGGCGTGTAAAAATTCCGCCGAAGCCGTGGCGAGACCGCCTTCGCCTTGGAGCGGTTCGACGAGGACGGCGGCTGTGTCGTCGTCAATGAGTGCCTCGAATTTCTCGGTGTTATTCAGCGGAGCGGTAACAATTTCGTCGAGGAGCGGGCGAAATCCTTTTTGTATTTTTTCCTGCGGGGTGACGGACATAGCCCCGAACGTGCGCCCGTGAAAGGCGTTGCAGGCGACAACAATTTTGCGGGACGCCCCTTCGATGCCGCCGGATTTGTGACGTCCGTGCAAGCGGGCGAGTTTGAGGAGAGCTTCGTTGGCTTCGGTTCCGCTGTTGCAAAAGAAGAATTTGCCCAGACCGGCGGTGCTGTCGGTTCGCGTAGAAAGTTTTTGAGCGAGAAGAGCTTGTTTCTTATTGCGGAAAAGATTGCTGACATGGGCGAGGGTGGCAGCCTGCGCACTCACGGCTGCTACCCAGTGCGGGTGGGCATGACCGAGGCTGTTCGTCGCGAGACCGGAACAAAAGTCTAAATAACGTCGCCCCGTGTCGTCCCAGACTCGCGTGCCCTCTCCGCGGACAAGGGTGATGGGTGCCGGGGCGTAGTTGCCGAGCAAGTGTTTTTCGTATCGTTCTACTGTTTCCATTGAAGAAAAAATACGTCGGTCTGGCGGTGTTTAGTGGACAATTTCGGTGCCGACGCCCTTGTCGGTGAAAATTTCCAACAATAGGCTGTGGCGGACGCGCCCGTCGATGAAGTGGACGCGTTTGACGCCGCTTTGGAGTGCCTTCACGGCGCTATCTACTTTGGGGATCATGCCGGCGGCGATGGTGCCGTCGTTTTTGAACGCTTCGACCTGTGAGACGGGGAGGGTGGAAATGAGCGAGGAAGGGTCGTCTGGCTTGGCAAGCAAACCCGGGACATCACTCATAAAGACGAGGCGTCGGGCTTTGAGTGAGCTGGCGATGGCGGCGGCGGCTACGTCGGCGTTGGTGTTGTAGGGTTGGTCGTCTTCGTCGAGCGCGATGGGAGAGACAACGGGGATAAAGCCGTCGGCGAGGGCTTTCTTTATTATCTTGGTGCGCACGAACTTGATGTCGCCGACGAAGCCGATGTCAACGGGGTTTCCGTCGGCGTCGGTCCCGTAAAGTTTTTCGCACAAGCTTACGGCGTTGCCCGGTATTCCTTTGGCGCGCCCGCCCTTGCTGCTGATGATGTTACAGATTTCGGTATTGATTTCGCCGTTTAAGGTTTTTTCGACAACGCGCACGGTGGCGGCATTGGTGATGCGCATTCCGTTGCGCCATTCGCTGCGCAGACCGGAGGCTTGCATTGCGCGAGTGATGGCTTTGCCGCCGCCGTGGACGACTACGGTCTGGATGCCGACGCTCGCGAGGAAAACGATGTCGAGAGCGACGCTTGTGCGCGTGTCTGGGGCGGGGTCGTCCATGAAACTTCCGCCGTACTTTATGACGAAGGTGTTGCCTCGAAATTTTTGGATATAAGGCAGGGCTTCGATCAAGACCATAGCCTTTTCAATGAGGATGGATTCGGACATCGTTTAGCGGGAGCTGTGTTTTTCTTTGAACAAGAAATATAATCGGATCAGAGGCTTTTTGTTTTTGCGTATTTGGGGACGCCTTGGGATTTGCAGCGGGCGCGGAGGCGAAGTCCGTTGAGGCGGATAAAGCCTGTGGCGTCATTTTGGTTATACCAGCTCTGATTGCCTTCCATGGAGGCGATGTTTTCGTCGTAAAGGGAGAACGGTGATTTGCGTCCGCAGGTGATAACGTTTCCCTTGTAGAGTTTAAGGCGGACGGTGCCGGACACGAATTCTTGGCTTTTGTCGATGAATGCTTGGAGGCATTCGCGTTCTGGGGCGAACCAAAAGCCGTTGTAGATGAGTTCGGCGTATTTGGGAACGAGGGAATCGCGGAGGTGCTGGACTTCGCGGTCGAGGGTAAGGGTTTCGATTTGGCGATGCGCGTGGGTGAGGATGGTTCCGCCCGGGGTTTCGTAAACACCGCGGCTTTTCATGCCGACGAAGCGGTTTTCAACGATATCAACGCGCCCGATGCCATGGGTGCCTCCGAGCTGGTTAAGGGCTTTCATAACTTGCGCCGGAGTAAGCGCTTTTCCGTTCACGGCGACGCAATCGCCTTTGAGAAATTCGAGTTCGACGTATTCAGGCTCATTGGGGGCGTCTTCGGGAGAGACTGAGAGTTTGAACATGTTTTTATTTTTCGGGTGTGATGGATCGAACCAAGGGTCTTCAAGAATACCAGCTTCGTAGGAAATGTGGAGGAGGTTTCTATCCATGGAATAGGGTTTTTTGAGGGAAGCCTCTACGGGGATTTTGTGCTTTTTGCAGTAGGCGATCATTTCGGCGCGCCCAGGGAAAAGTTGGCGATAGGCGTCAATTTTCCATGGTGCGATAATTTTCAGGTCTGGGGCGAGAGCCATGTAGGACAACTCGAAACGGCATTGGTCGTTCCCTTTGCCGGTGGCGCCGTGGGCGAGGGTATCGGCATGTTCTTTTTTTGCGATATCCACTTGCGCCTTAGCGATAAGCGGGCGGGCAATGGAAGTTCCGAGGTAGTATTGGCATTCGTAAATGGCGTTGGCGCGGACCATCGGGTAAATGAAGTCGCGGGCGAATGTTTCGACGAGGTCGAGCGTGTAGTGCTTGGAAGAGCCGGTGGCGGCAGCTTTTTTGTCGAGATCGTCAAGTTCTTCTTCTTGTCCGATGTTAGCGGCGAAGGTGATTATGTCAGCGGCGTATGTTTCTTTGAGCCATTTGACAATGACGGAGGTGTCGAGTCCGCCTGAGTATGCGAGGACGATTTTCATGGTATTAAAGTTGGTGGTGGTGGTGTTAGTGGTTTGGGAGAAGTGTGGATGGGTGTTTGGATTTCAATCCTTGAATTGAGGGAGCGCGGTGGAGGCGGGAAGACGTCGAGTTCCGGCCATTTTTCGAGTTTTCGCAGGAGGGTGCGGCGGGAGAGGCCGAGGAGGATGGCGGCCTTGGTGCGGTTGCCGGATGCTTCGACAAGTGCTTGGCGCAGAAGGCGTTTCTCATTGTCAGTGCGGGAAAGGGAATTTCTGTCCGGCTGGACCGGGGCGGTAGCGGGTGGCGGGTTGAAGGCGAGGTCGTATTCGCCGAGGGTTTTGCCGGCGTGCATGACGACGATATTTTCGCAGAAGTTGCGTAATTCTCGGATGTTACCTGGCCATTGGCGGGTCGCGAGGCGGCTGAGGGCGGGTGCGGTGAGGGTTGGCGGCGTGAGGGAATTTTCGCGGGCAAAATGTTCGAGATAGTATTTCACGAGAACCGGAATGTCTTCGGGGCGTTCGCGGAGGGGCGGGAGATGAATTTGGACGACGCTGATGCGATAGAAAAGGTCTTCGCGGAAGGTGCCTTTGGCGACTTCGGAGAGGAGGTCTTTGTTTGTGGCGCAGACGAGGCGCACGTCCACTTGGATGGGTTTATTGGAGCCGATGCGTTCAAAAGTGCGCGTTTCGAGGAAACGGAGGAGTTTGACCTGGGTCAGCGCGTCGATTTCGCCGATTTCGTCGAGGAAGAGCGTGCCGCCGGCTGCCGCCTCAAAACGCCCGATGCGCCGTTCGGTGGCACCGGTGAATGAGCCTTTTTCGTGCCCGAAAAGCTCGCTTTCGAGGAGGTTCGCCGGGAGCGCGGCGCAATGAACGGCAACGAAAGGAGCACCGGCGCGGGGGCTGTTGCGGTGCGTCATTTGGGCAAAGAGTTCTTTGCCGGTGCCCGTCTCGCCGAGGAGGAGGACGGTGGCGCGGGAACGGGCGACTTGGCGGACTTGGGCGAGGACGCGGACAAAGGCTGGGCTGTCGCCGATGACATTGCCCGGGTTGAACGCCGACGCGGCAGGCGCGGGGCGGGCGGCGGTTCGGGGCGGCGGGGGCGGCGGTTCGGTGTTTTCTTCGACCGTTTTGCGGGTGTTGAGAGCGGTCTTGATGATGTGTTCAAGTCGTTCGAGATTAATGGGTTTCTGGAGAAAATCGTGGGCGCCGCGACGCATCGCCTCCACGGCGGTTTCGACGTTGCCGTATGCTGTCATCATAATGCAGACGGGGCGAGAGGGGAGGGAGATGGTCTTGTCAATCACGCTTAAACCACTTTTGCCCGCCATGCGAAGGTCGGTGAGGACGAGGTCGAACTTCTCGGCATCAAGCAGACCAAAGGCTTCTTCCGCATCGCGAGCGAGAAAGATTTCGTATTTGCCTTCCAGCGAAGCCGCCAGTCCTTCGCGGGTGTGTTTCTCATCGTCAACTATCAAGATGGTCTGCTGTGACATGGTTAGGTGCGCAATGGAATGAGAAGCGGCGGTAAAGGGGAAGTTAAAAAGAGGCGGAAGCGGAAATCGGGTTCATTGGGAACGGAGGCGCTCCCAGAGGCGCGCCGCTTTTGCGGCGAGGGCAATTTTGGCGGCGTCAACGGCGGCAAAACGAGCGCGGAGGTTTTCGTTGGCAATGGCGGAAAGGTCATCGAGGTTATAGAGATAGACACCGCGGATGGTGCCAGAGTCCGGCGGAAAATTGCGGGGAAGACCGAGGTCTATAAGGAAAAGCGGATCGCCAGACCGGGCAGCGGCGGCGGTGCGCACAACATCGGCGGAAACAAGGGCGGAGGTAACGGAAGCGGAGCCAATGATGATGTCGTGCTGGTCGAGCGAACGCAGTGCGTCAGCCATTTCAACAAATCTGCCACCGACATCGGCGGCAAGATTGCGGGCGTTATCGACGCCGCGGCTGGCAACGGTGAGGGCAAGGGCACCGCGTGAAAGGAAGGCGCGGGCGGTTTTGCGCCCGACTTCGCCAGTCCCAAGCACGAGAATGCGGCTGCGCGAGAGGTTCCCAAAGATGCGTGAAGCCAGCTCGACGGCTATGTTGCCAATGCTTACCTGCCCGTGCGTAACGGGGGTCTGCGAATGCACCCAGGCGGCGGCTTGAAAACTTTTTTGAAATGCCCGGTTGAGAAAGGCTCCGGTATCGCGACGGGCAAAGGCGGCTTCATACGCATCTTTAACCTGACCAAGTATTTCCGTCTCCCCAATCATCTGTGAATCCACGCCGGCGGCGACATGGAAAAGGTGTTCGAGAGCGGGCAAACCGGAGAGCCAACAACAATGGGCGGCGAGCACACCAGCGGCAAGTGACTGGTGGGCGGCAAGTAGCGCGAGGATGCTCCTCCGCAATGCGGCGACATCCGCGTCGTCGGTGGCAACGTAAATTTCAATGCGATTGCAGGTGCTCAAAACGAGGCACTCGGCGACGCTCGGCAGCGCACGGAGGTTTTCGAGGAAGCGGTCGAGGCGTTCGGGTTCAATGGCGAGTTTTTCTCGCACAGCCAATGGCGCAATCTTGTGGGTGCACGCCAGCACTGCAAGTGTGCGGTTGGCAACAAGATCGGTGTTCACGGTCGGGAAAGTGACTGGCTGAACGCCGTGTTCAAGTGACGAGGCTCGGTTACTGGCTGAACTGGTGGTCGCATGTTGGCTGGAAAATGAAAAAGGTGCCGCATTTTTGCAAATTCGCAAATCTGCAAAATTCTACGCTGAACGCACCTTTTCCCCTTTGACCTCCGATAAATCGGACAGTTCCGTCCCTTGCGATAAAGCACTTCGCCAACAAAGACATGGAAAATCTTTGGCGCACAAAACGCAGGGTGCGGACACGTAAAAGGGGGAAACATTCACTATGCGTCTTCGTCTTCTGGTTCGGGGGAATTAGCTGCGGCGGTATCCACGCGCAATTCCCGCAAAAGCGCACCCGGGTCGGGGGTGCGCATGAGAGCTTCGCCGACGAGCAGGGCATCGGCGCCGGCGAATTTCATTCTCGCGGCATCGGTGCCTGATTGTATGCCGCTTTCGGCGACTTTCACGATGTTGGCAGGGATTTGCGGGAGGTATTTTTCGGAAAAGGCGAGATCGGTCTTGAAGGTGTTGAGGTTTCGGTTGTTCACGCCGAGAATTTTCGGGGAAAATGCGAGGGCACGTTCCAATTCGCGGGCGTCGTGCACCTCAAAAAGGGTGTCGAGACCGGCGATGGTGGCGGCGGAATAGAGGCGGCGTATCTGATCATCGTCCAAAGCGCGAACAATGAGGAGGATGCAGCGTGCGCCCGCTTCGGCTGCTTCGACAATTTGAACGGAATCGAGGATGAAATCCTTGCACAAACAGGGGAGGTAACGCCGGTGTTGTGTCTGGAAATCAACAACTTCCCAAAGGTCTTTTATCTCCCCACAAAAAAACTTTGCGTCGGTCAAAACGCTCATGGCATCGGCGCCGGCATTCGTGTAGAGGCGCGCCTGCTCGACGGAGTCAACCGCAGCCTTTATCATGCCCGCACTTGGGGAAGCCCGTTTTATCTCGGCGATGACGGCGAGACGCCCCGGTTTGCGCAAGGCGTCGCGGAAAGAAGGACCGAAACGGCGAATTTCGCCGAGACGCGCCAGCTCGCTTTCGCGCACGGGGCGCAGACGCGGGGCAATTTCACGCGCCTTCCACGCCATAATTTCCGAGAGTTTATCCATTTTTGAAGGGTGGCAATCATTGAGAGCAGCGAAAAAAAACAAGGTCGCCGTTGCCGACGCCCTGTTTTTTTTGAGCAGCTGCTGTTGAAAGCCGGTGCTTTATTCGCCGTAAACAACGGTGGTCGTTTCAGAATAAACGCCAAGGTAGTTTTTGATGCGAACATCCACGGCACCAATTTTGGTAATGCCTCCATTGCTCGCAGCGGCTTTGATGCCCGAATCACCTTCTACAATACCAAGGATATTCGTAATTTTCGCTTCGCCCTTTTTGGAGCCAAGTGCGTTGTCCGTTACCTGTCTCGGATGCGTAGAGTTGCTGAAGAGAACACCATAGTGTTCGGGAGCGGCGCATCCTGTGAAAAACGCCGCAGCGGCAAGTGCCGGCAGCGCAATGAGTACTTTTTTCATGTGTGTTGTTTGTTGGTTGTTTCCACTCCGCCAAGAAAACCGCTTCTGCCGGAGTGCGCGTAGAGAATGATGATTCCACGCAAATGTCAACCCCCGGAATGAACGCCAACAGACCGAATGCGCGAGAGGGCGGCTCCGACGGCTTGCGTGCGCACGGCGGCGCGGTCGCCTTCAAAAAGAAAGCGAACCGCACTCGCTCCCGTCCAGCGTGAAAAAAGACCGATATAGACGGCTCCCCTTGGCTCTTCTCGTGTGGCTCCTCCCGGACCGGCGACTCCGGTAATGCCTACGCCAACGTCGGCTCCCATAAAAACGGCAGCGGCGCGTGCCATTTCCGCCGCGCATTCCGCGCTGACGACTCCGTAGCGATCCATGACTTCTCGCGGCACACCGAGGCACAACTTGGCTTCAATCGAGTAAGTGATGAGACCGCCAACAAACACCATCGAGGCACCCGGCACGCTTGTCACCACTGCTCCCAGAAGTCCGCCCGTGCAGGACTCCGCGACGGCAAGGGTTTTCCCGCCTTCCGCGAGCGCGTCAACGACTTCGCGGGCATAGGGGTAAAGCGTGGTAAAAATGACGGGGGGATGCTGCTCCATTTTTTCTTATTCAGCTATCCCCCAACGTTTTCTAAATGGATACAGGATGAAGAAAGCACGTCCGATAATTTCTTTTTCCGGCACAAATCCCCAGCCGCGACTATCAAAGCTGTTCTCCGAATTGTCGCCCATTGCAAAATAGTGCGCGGGAGGAATCCCCAATGGCTTGTCAAGCGGACACCCGTGAACGTTATTGCCCGCCGAACGCGACAAATAGCCGTAATACTCTAAATCAGAACGCATTGCGTTATTTTTCTCAAAGGCTGGGCTGCCGCTGATGGGTGCCCCATTACGCAAAAGCACGGAGCCTTTCACCTGCAAGACATCCAGCGGTTCCCCAACAAGGCGCTTTATGAAATAGATGTCCTGGGGATTGTCCGCATGGTCGTTGAGTCCCGGAATGTTCTTCGTCGCAAAAACAAACGGATCCCCCGCTCCTGGACGGACAAAATTGTAGCTCATGCGATCAACCAACACCATGTCTCCGGTGAGCACGTCAAAATTCACAACGCGTTCGTTAGCGGCAACTTGCTTGTGTGTGCGCAAAAAATAACCGCCCTTCTCGCGGGGCATCAAATCGCCGTTCCTGCTCGCCCGCTCCACCACTCTCCTCCAACACGCGACCTCCCCTATGGGTAACTTCGCATCATCAGGAAAATATGTCTTCAAAAGAACACCTGTGATAGTAAATTCCTTTGGGACAGTTATTTTCACCGGTGCTTTTTTTTCTATGGATAAATAAAACACATCCACGGGGTTGCGCAGCAGATTTGTGTTAAAAATGCCTGAGTCGAATTGATTTCCGTGATCGCGCTCCGGTCCAGAATTTGGATCGAGGGGAATGAACACTTCTCCGGAAACGGGTGCCCGCGCCTCGACGCGAGTTGTCCAAAGGGTTAATTTACGCCAAATTTTATTGAGACCGCCGACGCCATCTTCTTTGAGCGGAAACACTTCCGCCGTCATCCCGTGATAAGTGGGATACATGGAATTGGTGGGAATTTTGAAGGGTTGTAAAAAGAAGGAACGAATGGCGCAGACAACGATAGTCGCGACAACAATCATCTCGACCCATTCGGGCATCGCCCGCACGGGATAAATCGTGCCTCCGGTAACGCAAAGCGTCTCGTGCAATTCGTCCGCAGCATCGGAAAGCTTTTTCTCACCATCTTGTTCCGCAAAATCGGCACGCCGAGAATCCGCCGTGAGAGCGGCAACCATCGCCCGTGATTTCAGGAGATAATCAGCTTCGTCTTTGGAAAGGACATCACGCCTGTAATTCCAAACCTTGTCCGCATGATGCAACAGGGTTTCAGCGTTTTCCCGCAATGACTTCAACGGGTCGCGTTTGAAAAAAAACATAAGAAAGAGGGGGCACAAAAAGAGACCTTCTTGCGCCAAGGCAACGAAACAATTCGCCCCGAAAACGAAATTCGCCATGCCGCAGCGTTGACCGCCGTCAGGCACAGGCATTTGGCGGGAGTCAGATGCCCGCTGCGCCAAGGGCGATCTCCGCGCCGCTATCATTGGTGTCCAACACCCAATAACGCGCCCGCAACCCGGCGTCAGCGAAACACCGCTGCATAGCTTTGCCCACGCGCTCGTGAGCGTTTTCGGTGAAAGCGAGGATGCCCGGTCCCGCCCCGCTGAGGCAAGACGCCGCCGCACCGTTGTCCAGTGCCGCCTGCCGCGCCTCGGTGGCACCGGGTATCGCGGGGACGCGATACGGCTCGTGCATCCGGTCATCTAACACCTTGGCGAGCAACGAGAAATCTCCCGTGCGCAACGCCTCTATGGTGAGCACGGCGTGGGCAATGTTGTAAATCGCGTCAGTGCGCGGCAAGGCAGGCGGCAGCACCGCACGCGATTTGCTGGTGAGAAAGGCGAATTCGGGCACGCACACTACCACGCGCACCCGCTTCATCGCGACCGGATGCGTGAGCAAACGCCCGTTCGCCGAGCGCGTCACCACCACCAACCCACCGAGCAACGCCGGCGCCACATTGTCCCCGTGTCCCTCAATTTCCACAGCCCGCGCCAGCACCGCACGCTTCAACGAATCGGCATTTTCCGGCGTCAACTCCCGCCGCGCAAGCGCGTGCGCGAAAACCAGACCGGCGATGACCGCCGTGGAGCTGGAACCCAGCCCGCTGCCACACGGCACCGCATTACGACAAACAATCCGCAACGGACCCGGCGCCGCCTGCCCCAACGTCTCGCCCAGCTCCTCAAAAAGCACGCGCGCAATGGTGTTCGTGTGATCTTTGGGCAACTGCGCCGCCGCTTCGCCGTGCGACTCCACCACGACCTCCGCACGTTGCCCCTTCACAAGGTGAAGCTCAAAAGTGTTCCACAAATCAAGCGCAACGCCGATGCAGTCGAAACCAGCGCCAAGATTCGCCGAAGTGGCTGGAACGCGGATAACTAAAAACGGAGCGGTCTGCGGCGTGCTCTTTCTCATGCCGCACACATTGCCCGCCGCACACCGCTTTTCAACCCGAAAACCGCTTTTGAATGGCGTGAATTGCGTGGAAGATGCGCAGGAGCAGTGAGTTGCGCTTTTCCGAAGGCGCACTTTTAAGTGCGTCGAGCGAAGAGCACAACTCGCTGATGCCCGCAGCTTTCCGCAAGTCGCGCCTTTTCAAAGGCGGTTTTCGGGTTCAACACCGGAAACAAATCCCCGTCCACCCTGCCCCACCGTTTTCAAGTTGCCCCGCCGCGCCTGCACGAAAGAGTCTCGCCTCCCACGCACACTCTTCTTTTTCAGCAAAAACTAAGACCGCCTCCACAGCATCCCATGAGCTTCGACATCAAAGCCACCATCGCCGAACGTTTCGGCGCAAACTACGAACTGCACGAGCAGTATCTCAACCGCACCCTCGTTAAGGTGCTCCGCACAATCGGATTCGACAAATGCTACGCCCGCGCCGAAGGCTGTTACCTCTACGACAAACACGGCAACGACTACCTCGACTTCCTCAGCGGCTACGGCGTCTATGGCATCGGACGCAACCACCCCGTCATCAAACAAACCATCCGCGACGTCCTCGAACTCGACCTCCCCAACATGGTGCAAATGGACTGCGCCCTCCTCAGCGGTCTCCTCGGCGAAGCCATCGCCCGCACCGTCGGCGCCGACCGCGACTCGTGCTTCTTCGGCAACAGCGGCACCGAAGTCAACGAAGCCGCCATCAAATTCGCCCGCGCCGCCACAAAGCGCAACCGCATGCTCTCCCTCAACGGCTCCTACCACGGCCTCAGCTACGGCTCCCTCTCCCTCACCCAAAACCCCAACTTCCAGCGCGGCTTCGGCCAACTCCTCCCCGGCGTTGACCACGTCCCCCTCGACGACCTCCCCGCTCTCGAACGCGAACTCTCCAAAGGCGACGTCGCCGGCTTCATCATCGAACCCGTCCAAGGCAAAGGCGTCCATTACCCGGCAGACGATTACTATACCCAAGCTCAACAACTCTGCCGCAAATACGGCACCCTCCTCATCTGCGACGAAGTCCAATGCGGCCTCGGACGCACCGGCAAAATGTTCGCCTACGAACACTGGAACCTCGACCCCGACATCGTCACCATGGCAAAAACCCTCTCCGGCGGCTACGTCCCCGTCGGCGCCATAGTCACCCGTCGCCCCATCTATCAAGGTGTCTTTTCCAGCCTCGACCGCTGCGTCGTCCACTCCTCCACCTTCGGCCGCAACAACCTCGCTATGGCATGCGCTCTCGCCACCCTCCACATCCTCGAAGAAGAAAACCTCGTCGAACGCAGCGCCCAACGCGGCGAACAACTCATGCAACGCCTGCACCAACTCGCCAAAAAACACGACATGATAAAAGAAATCAGAGGCAAAGGTTGCATGATAGCCATCGAATTCCAACGCCCCTCCAACCTCCTCCTCCGCGCCGCCTGGAAAATCTTCGACAACGTGGACAAAGGCCTCTTCCCCGAAATGATTGTCCACGGCCTCATGAGCAAAGAACGCATCCTCACGCAAGTCGCCGGACACAACATGGACGTAATAAAAATCCTCCCCCCATACACCATCGGCGACCGCGAAATAGACCGCTTCGTGAACGCCCTCGACCGCGTCCTCGACGAATGCGGCTCCCCCTTCGGTCCCATGTGGTCATTCGGAAAAAACCTCGCCCTCCACGCCCTCGCCGTAAAGAAAACTTAAGAAATTCCCTTGCCTCCAACCATCACCCCGTCACATTCCCAACTCTTCCCTCCCGCCCGGATGGCGAAATGGTAGACGCAGCGGACTTAAAATCCGTTTCCAGCAATGGAGTAGGGGTTCAAGTCCCCTTCCGGGCACCAATGCGCATACGCGGCGGTCGGCGGCACGCCAGTGTCAAGTATCCCCCCCCTTCGTACGAACAAATAAGAATAGTCGGTGCTGAAAAAAAGTTTAACATTTTGGAGATAAAGGAGTTGACACGAGAAAAAGGCCGCGCATTTTCCCGGTATTCCAAGGAACACCAAGCAAAAACTGGGAAAATCCATGCGTCCTCGCGT
>JAISZI010000106.1 GCA_031269335.1 Puniceicoccales bacterium | reverse complement strand
TTCTTGTTCCCATGTTACTCCTTCCATAGGAGACCGCACAAGCCGCAAGCGGTTAGTAATCGCTAAAATGCGGACATGGCAGATAGCGCAATTGGAATAACCCTTGGGCTTGCCCTTGGTTCAAGTTGGATGTCGTCGATGGGCAAGGCGATGAACGAAATCGGCGCGTTTGGGCGTAGTCTTCAATCGCTTAAACAAATGCAGATCGCGCTGCCGTATGTCGGTGACGATAAAATTGATGAAGCGAAAAGACAGGTTGATGAGCTTAATGCGAAGGTTTCCAGTCTCAAAGGCAACCGACAAGGTGGCGTTTTTCAAATCGCCGTCGGTCTCGCCGCAATTCGGAGATGGGGGGGTAAACTCGCCAAGGCACGGGCGCGTGAATACCGCGAGAGCCTCGCCGTGATGCGCAAGTCAGCCGATGGTGTCGGAGGCTGACTTGCGCTAAGTTATTGTTAACGGGGTGCGGATGAGGAGTTTTTCGCCGCAAGGACAATGTCGTTAACCGCCTTGAACGCATCGGCGGAGACCTGCTTGTGAGCTTCTCGCTCGCACGCACAGAGCTGATTCGCAACCAGTTCCAGTTTTTTCCACGAAAGCTCGAATGCCTTCGCTGCCTCTTGGAGGTCGGAATGGTCGGCGGTTGCCGGTTTCGTTGCCGCCGCGATATACCCTTCTATGCGCGGCAGCATTTCGGCGATAATTGACTTCGCTTCGGTTGCCGGTGCGACCCCGTTCTTTTCCGCGAAGTCAAGGTCAACACGGCTTTCGGAAATCGCTCGTAGAACGGCAAATGCGGAAGCAACTATTTGGGGAAATCGCGCACTCTTGCAGGTTTTTTTCGATCGCTTCCATATTTTCATGACTTCCACGAACGGCGCTTTGGGGAGGTCTCTATTCAACCCAAACAATTTTTTGTGATACTGAATGTCCTCCTTATCAAAATCAGGAGTCCTATTCTTCCATCTCCGGATCAAGTTGGTGTCGTAGTATTCGGGGGTAGTTGCCCCCTCGCCCGCGAATTTGCATTCATCTTGGACAAACCCGGCAGGGACTCCCTGCCGTTTCGCTGCGCTTGCTGCGCGGTATCCTCCGGCTGCGCTCCTGCGCCGTGCTCGCTGCCGCCGTGCTCGTCTCGCTGCGTTTGCTGCACGGTGTCCTCCGGCTGCAGTCTCAGCCGCAGCATTATTTGACTTGCTAAAGTCGTCTCGGTGGGCTGCCATGGCTTCTTGGTTTCTATTCTTTTGGTTTTCTTGGTTCCCCGCACTTCGAGTCAATTCGGAGTGCGGGGTTGTTTTTTTTGTTAATGGTTCGTGAGAAAGGCATTTTTCGAGGAAGTGATCAACCCAAGTCGGTTGCGAGATGGAGAGCGACGCGGTTTTAAAGCAAGCGAAGACCATTTTGCCATCACACCGATCAAACATCGCGGTGATTTTTCATGAAGCAAATCGCCGGTGCCTGCGAATTCGTTGAAGTTGCCCCGCGCCCTCCCATTTTTTCCAATTTCCCATCTCTCCAACATCACCGTCCGCGCTTGAAAAACAAAGATTGACCCTCTCCCCTGCCCCGCGCACCGTGCGCAACGTTATGACACACGACGAGATGCCGATAGACACGTGGTTTTCGCGGAAAGAGTATCCGTGCGCGCTTCGCGTTGACCTGCGCAAAAAGCGCGCCGAAATGGCTGCGCAGCGCGCCGTTATTGCCGAAAAAAGAAAGCTGAGATGCAGGAGATGTGCGATAGGCTTTACGCGCAGAGGGTTGCAAATGGGACGGCGTCGCTGTCGGTGCGTGAGATGCGTGAGCTGCGTGAGTGGCAAAATAGCTGCATTAACGCTGCTCCGTCTCCTGCCCCCGCACCGTCGTTTCCGTGGGGAAAAGTTCTTTTTTGGGGCGGTGCCGCTTTGATGGGTTGGACGATTTTCGGCAATCATCGCGATTAATCCCCTCTGTCCTGCGGGTGTGACCGCACAATCCGCCGCCGTGGCTCACGGTTACGATAGCGGTAATGAGTGCTGTTTCTGCAATTGCCGTTACTATCGGTGCCGCTTTCGGCGCGAGTTGGATTAAGTCTATGGCGCAAGTCAAGGGCGACCTTAAAGGTTTGGATGCTATCACGAAATCGTTTGGCACTGTTGACCCGCTCGGCGCGAAAATGCGCGATTTGGGGCTGGTGCAAAAAGAGAGACAAACAGCTCTTCTTTCCGCGAAAGAATCCCTTGCTTCCGCAGCGCAAAGAAAAATAAGTTGAAGAAGTTACGCAAAAGAGGGAGAAACTGCTGGTCGGAAGGGTTTTTGCCTCTGCCGTTTGCAGTGCAAATCCTGCGACCATCCAACCAAGCCATGCCTACGCCCGATTCACCGCCTCCCGCCAAGCCTCTCCTCGTCGTCCTGACCGGCGCGGGCATGAGCGCGGAAAGCGGCATCCCCACGTTTCGCGGCATGGGGGGATTGTGGGAAAACCATCGCATCAAGGACGTCGCCACGCCCGAGGGGTGGGCGCGCAATCCCGCCCTCGTGCTCCGTTTCTACAATGAACGCCGCAAACGCATGTGGCAGTGCGAACCCAACGACGGACACCTCGGCCTCGCCCGCCTGCAACAACGCTTCGACGTCCGCATCATCACGCAAAACGTGGACAACCTCCACGAGCGCGCCGGCAGCCGCCACGTGCTTCACCTGCACGGCGAACTCGGCAAGGCGCGCGGCACGCGTCCGCCCTTCGCGGTCGTGGAGATCGGCGACCGCGAAATCCGTCTCGGGGACAACTGCCCGCACGGCTCGCAACTCCGCCCGCACATCGTCTGGTTTGGCGAGGACGTGCCCCTGATTTCCGATGCGCAAGCGCTCGCCCGCCGCGCCGGCATTTTTGTCGTCATCGGCACGGCGCTGACGGTTTATCCCGCCGCCGGCCTGATCGACGACGCCCCGCCGCACACGCCCGTTTACCTCATCGACCCCGCCCCCGTGCGCACCGGCGGCGGCATCCGCCACCTGCAATGCGGCGCATCGGAAGGCGTCCGCGAATTGGAACGCCTGCTGGCAGATGCCGGGCAATAAACCGCGTCCAAAGACACAACCGATTTCCCCTTCGCCCAGAGGAGGGTGATTTTCATTTCTTAAGAGGATGCATACCGCGCCGGATCACGGGCGTATGCAGGAGTTTGATGCGCAAGCTCGGTTTTGCCAGCGGGTTCATAAAAAATATTCGCATTCACCTTAAAGAGGTGTGCTTTCCCCGCAGTCAAAATGCCCTCTCCAACCATGCAACTGCTCTGTCATAAAACTCTTATCTCAGTTCCGTTCGCCTGCGCTGGTGCCGCCACACCCGATTTTACCCGCGCCGACAACGCGTTCTCATTACCCGCGTCAACGCCACATTCTTTCTCTTCCGCGCCAACGGCGCATCCCAATGCCAGCCCAGGACAACACCCTGGGTCTCGGAACAACAAACCAGAAATGGAACACGCCGTTGACCCCAAAGTGGAGCAAAGGACGAAGCCTATATCATCAGTCGTGATGCCCCACGGCGCGATTAAGACGAGAAACGATTTGTTGGCTGTTGTCAAGCAACTGCGTGAAAAAAAACGTGCTGGCATTAGCTCACCCCACCGCCCCGCCCTCGCACATTTCTCAACCCAACCCGCACCTCATGAGCGACATTAAACTATTCCGCATCACCAACGACACGACCACCGAGCTTCCCGGCGCGGCTTACGACCTCGACAAAGCTAAACCGCTGATTTTAGAAGCCTACGAAGGAGGAAAGGCATGAAAAGAATCATAGCATACAACATAGCATTACTTTTGCTTGTCGCATTTATTGCATCGCCGCCATCATGTATGGCGTCCTCGTCATCGTGCACACAGTGCCACACGAAGAGACGAAGGAAGAGGAGTCAAGCGGGTGGTGGAATTGGCTATTTTTCGATGGCAATGAGGTCGGCGAGGTCGGTGGAGTTTGTTTTAATGCGGGCGGTTCTTCGACGGTGGTGGTGGTGTTTTCGCCGTTTAAGCCGAGCGGTAATTCGCTTTAGTCTGGGTCGCGAAATTTTTCGGTTTTGCGTCCAGAAAACTGTCTTTGCAGCCAGATTAGTTGCAAGCGGATTTGGGTGATTTGTTCGTCGCGGACGAGTAGTTCGTCACGGAGAAGTTTGT
>JAISZI010000037.1 GCA_031269335.1 Puniceicoccales bacterium | reverse complement strand
AACACCAATCTTGACGCGAATACTGCCGGTGCCGCGCTTACGCTCACGGGAGCAGGCAAAGTCGCTATCGCTGCAAAAACAGTCGGCTTTGCGGATCAGACCCGTAGCGGCAGCACCACCAGCGGCGATAGCTCTGCTATCGCTTTCGACGGTGTCACTACTACCACGGGTGTCCTCACGCTTTATATACAAAACGCAGAGACCATTTTTAAGACCGAGAATGTTTATTCGCCCGTTTATATTGGCGTAGAAAACGGAGCCACTTCTGTGGTGACTGTAAACGCTCCTGTTGTAAATGGAGAGCCTCCTTCTCTCCGCGGACTCGTCACTGTAAACAAAGGTTCCACGCTCAAGACAAATCATGCTAATAGTCTCCCCATCATGCTCCGCGGAAGCGTTGTCAATAATGGTGTGTTAGCTGTTTATTCGCTCACCTCCATCAGTGCCCCGACGAGCGGTTCCAACCAAGGAAAAACAATTGTGGAAACACTCTCCGGTGCTGATTCCGGAAGCAGCCGCGTGAATATCTACAATGGAACCATACTCACGTTGAATAATTCTGATGGCGATAGCACTACCTACAGCGGCGTTATTACTGGAAACAACGCCTGGTTGGTGAAAAGCGGAGCTGGGACTCAAATTCTCTCCGGTCGCAATACCTACAACGAAACCATAAGCTACACAAATGTGACCGGCGGCACCTTGAAAATAACGGGCGTGCTCGGTTCCACTGGTGCCACGACAGCCGATTACTCGGGAAGAATTCAAGTAGGAGACGGTGCTACTTTACATTTCGACCAAACGGTAAACCAAACTTATTCCGGTACTACGCAAACAAACGCTATCCAAGGCACGATTATAAAGTCTGGCACCGGCACCTTCACTCTCACCGGAAAGATAGAAGGATTAGAGGAGAGTGGGGTGGCGACGGGCACGCTCAACGTAACCGGCGGTAGCTTTGTCCTCGACAATAGTGGCGGTGACGAAAAAGGCATTGTATCTCTCGCGCAGACAAACTTTTCCGGCGGAAGCACTCTCGCCGGAAACGGTGGAATTACCGGCAATGTCACTTTCGCTGCGAACACCATCATTTCCCCAGGAAAACCTAATGCGTCGGACGCAACCCGCTTCGGAGAAATTCATTTTACATCGACAAATAACTCCGTTGTTTACGACAATATCCAGTATAAAATAAATGTTGCACACGATAACGACAGCAACACTACCAGCGACTTTCTCAGCCACACGGGAAGCGTTGTTTTCAAAGACAATAATACGATAAATATCAACGGCATTTGGGGTGGCACAAAACGCCTTCAATACACGATACTTACGACTACCGGCGGCGTCACCACCAATGGCACCAGCGGCACAACTTACGAGGCAACCACCTTCCTTGAAGACGGTTCCGTCCCCGACCCGCACCACTTCTATTCACTCACAATTGGCAACGGCGGAAACGACCTTATATTAAACGCTGTGGATGCTTATTACGCCCTCTACTGGGGCGCTACAAAAACCGCCGCAACGCATATCTGGGCGGACAAAGCTGTCAATACTACACGAAACTTCTACCGCGCCGACGATATCGATCTCGCCGACACTCCCATTGATTTCGACCCCAATTACACTTTTGCAAACGGCGATATAGTTATTTTCGCAAACACCTACAAAGCCAAAATCGGCGACAGCACCGGAGAAATAAATGTCCACGACAACGGTGTTGCCCCGAACACTCTCGTCATCAGCGGAGATACTACAAACATCGTCATTAAAGGCGGTTCCATTACAATAAAACCCTACGACATTGAAGCCAATAACTATTTTTACGAATACCCCTCTGCCGTCCCCGTCACACTCATTGCGCAAGACGGGGCACTCGTCCGCTTTGAAAATAAAGTCACCAGCGGCGCAAACAACGAACCCACCCCTCGCCGCGGCGACGATACGCTGCATATAACAACGGGAGCACGCGTCGTTATCGGTGGAGATGGTCTCTTGGAACTCCCCAAAGTTGACCTCGGCGTAACCGGTGAAAACATTCTCCCGGGAACCATTGAATTTAATAAAAACGCTGGCGACAGCAACCTCACATACACGGGCAATATAAGCGGAGCCGGACATGTGGTAAGAAGCGGGACAGGCGGCGGCGTCTTTACTCTCACCGGCGACCAAACATACACCGGCGACACACGCGTCAGCGGCAATACACTAACAATTGCCGGCGGTCTCGGCACTGTATATGACAGCGGCAGCCCTGCCACCATCGTCGGGCGAAATTACACCGGAAAAATACAACTTACCAAAGAGAACGGTGCCACCGAGAGCGTCCTTGAATTTAGCGGTGTAGATTTGGGATTCACGCAAATTCTTAGCGGCAGTATAAGCGGCGAATCCGGCACCGTATTATCCATTTCAAACGGACGCAAAGTAGAAATCAGCTCCGACCTCGACAACACCCCGCACTACAATCCCAACGAAGGAAAAACCGCCGCTGCCTACGGACACAACACCTTCCAAGGCGATTTGTATATTGGCGACTCTGGAAGCATTTTAACTGTAAGCGGTCGCCTGAACACAAAAATAGAAACCTTCGACGGTGGAACGCCGATGGGGACGAGCTACCAACACGCGCAATACTACGGCAATATAACAATCGCCGACGGCGGCACACTCACCTTTACATACGACCGCGATTACCAACTCCACACCGGCAAACTTTCCGGCGGCGGAGACCTCGTAATAAACACAAAACAAAACTTCTATTACACCGGAGACGCCAGTGGTTTTACCGGCACGACCACTATCACCGGCGGCAGCATTTTTCACCTGAGCGGACCCGCCGGACAAAGCTACGGAACACAGGGTGCTCGCGCAAAAGCATTCACGGTAAAAAGTGGCTCCATGCTGTATGTCGGCGGCGGCGGGAAAATGCACGTGGAAAATTTTGTCATGGAAAATAACACCACGCTCGTCGTGAATCCGGGACAATTTACAATAGACGCTTTTACAACACTGAAACTCGGCGAAATACCCGGTAATAATATCGCCTTCGCGTTTCGCCTCGCCCCCGACGACGTTGACACCGCCGACAGCCCTATTCCGAAGTTAACAATCACCGGCAACAGCGGCTCCGTCGTCCTGTATGCTGGCTCCACCCTGCGCGTTGACTCATTTGGCTACATCCCCCAACCCTCGCAAGATAACGGGGCGAGCTACCCCGGACACTTTACACTTATGTCGGGGTTGAATACTGCCACGATGGCAGCCTCCGCCAGCGTAGGCATGGACGGACTCGCATTAGCCATATTCGGACAAAACGAGTTTGAGATATTGAACGGCCGTTTCAGTTTATTATTTACCGACGACGGACGCCTGATCTTAGACCAAACCGACTACATCGGCGTCCCCGAACCCGCCACCTACGGCCTCTTTTCTGGCGTATTTATCGCCGCCTTTGCGTTATTGCGCCGCCGCCGCCGTTCGGCGGCTCGCGGTGCCGGACACGAGGGATAGGGCAGGGCAGCACACGAAGGGGCACTACGCTTTGGCAGTTACGGGGTCGCCCCAAAGGTAACCACGAATGATCACGAATAACCACGAATGAGGCTGCCGGAAAGGACGGCTCACACGAAGCCCCAAAGGGGCGGCCCTAAGTTAGCAAAAAACCCACGAGGGAACGCACGCGTGCGAGCCGCTCACACGAAACCCCAAAGGTAACCACGAATGAGGCTGCCGAAAAGAACGGCTCACACGAAGCCCCAAAGGGGCGACCCTAAGATAGCCCAGGGCAACGCCCTGGGGAAGGGTGGGGCGAAGGCGACGGTGCACCCTAATTTACCCGCGCCACGGCGCATCCCGATGATAGCCCGGGGCGCTGCCCCAGGCTGGGGATTGGGGTCGCCCCTTTGGGGCTTATGATTTTTTTGGTTTCCCAAACCCAGGGCGTTGCCCTGGGCTATCTTAGAGCCGCCCCTTTGGGGCTATGGTTTCCCTTTCCCTCCAAACCCAGGGCGTGCCCTGGGCTATATTGGGGCCGCCCCTTTGGGGCTGCGGGCAGTCGTGCAGGCGGGACGCCTGCGCTCCCATGTCTGGGCTGACTTGGAGCCGCCCCTTTGGGGCTATGGTTTCCCTTTCCCTCCAAACCCAGGGCGTTGCCCTGGCCACATTAGAACCGCCCTTTTGGGGTGAAGCCGACAACGTATCCCCCCGATGGGGATAACGTGATCCGCACTTGTTGCATTCTCGCTCCCCCTAAGGGGGACAACGTGAATAACCGGCAGTGAAGCGCAGCGGAACTGCCGGACAGCGACCCCCTCTCTCCCCGCGCCCCGCAGGGGCGCGACCAACAACCGTTGGCCGTGCCCCCCCCCGCAGAGGCGCGACATAAGCGCAGCATAGTCGCAGCGAGGGCGTGCGGAGACGGATACGCAGCGGGGGTGTATCTGAGGCAGCGGCACGTAACCGAGGTCTGGAGTTGCGCCCCTTCAGGGCGCGGGTGGTTGGTTGCGGCATCCGCCGGTTCCGCGCTCGCTGTGCTCGCGCTCCACCGGCGGTTATTCACGTTGTGCCCCTTCGGGGGAGTTCAATCCCGCACTTCTCTATCCCCTATCCCTACCTCCTATCCCCTGCCTCCTACCCCCTATCCCCATGTCCTCTATCTCCGACCTCATATCCCATATCCCCTACCCCCATGCCCGCTGCATCCTACCTCATACCCCCTATCCCCTATCTTCTGCGCCTTCCCTCGTGGTTCTGCGGCTTCGTGTGAGGTCCTGTCCCACGTGTTCGACACCGTGTTCCACCCGCTTCCTGCCCGTGTTCCACCCGCTTCCTGCCCGTATTCCACCTGCCTTCCCGCCCGCTTCCCACCCGCCTCCTGCCCGTGTCATCCCGCATTCTGCCTGCATCCATCCCGCATTCTGCCTGCTTTTGTCCTGCGTCTTTCGACTGCGGAAAACTTTTTTCCACTTTTTTCAAAAAAACGCTTGCTTTGGCAGGATATTTCATTTTCTTCTGCAAAAACACCTGTAATCACCAAAAGACTAACATCCAACGACGCCCAAAAAACGCCTATATGTCTGAACGAAAAGCCGCCATCCTCTTTTTCAAATCTTCCCGCGACTCATCCAGTTATGCGAGTCGTGGGCTTAGCCTGTCTGCATTCCCCCCTGACGCGCTTCGTGCGGCATTTCGTTCATTTTTTTCATTGGTAGCATTACGTAAGTTCTTCGTTCCGCTGGACTTACCCCCACCCCTCCTCCCCACTTCCCTCGCTTAATTCCTTGTAAATCAAGTAGTTAGGCAAGTTTCCCGCAAGGGGTTTCTTGCGCACTCGCTATGGCTGTGCGTTGGAAACGCGCCTCGGGGCATTTTGTCCATAAGCCTTTATCACCACAAGCTTTACCACGTCTAAATCACTTTTTTATGAAAGAATACACAGTAACCAACACCAACGATCTAACCAACACCAACCGTCCAACCGGCAACAGCGTTTGTCGCCGCGAGACTATCCAAACCGACGCCGTTTGCGCCGCTGATTCCCGTGCCTCAGGCAACGGGACGCCGCCGCTGTCCTCCGCGACTGCGCGTTGCGGCGGCTCTGCGACTACGCGTTTTCGCGAAGGGCGTTCTCTTCGCGAAGCCCGTGCTTCACGTGCTTCACGCGTTTTTGCGCTCTCGCACCGCACGCTTGCTGCCGCGGCACTTCTTGCCTTCGGCACGGTTGCCCTCCCGACAGAATCGGGTTTTCCGCTGCTTGTCCCTGGTGCCTACGCCGCCACCTATATTTGGACAGGCGGCAGTGGCGCGGCTCCCTTAGCGTGGGGCGACACCGCCAACTGGTCGCCGTCCGGCGTCCCCGGCTCCGCCGCTGACACCGCTGCCTTCGACCTATCGGGAACGGGCACGCCCGCTCTCGCTGGTCAGACCATATCCCTTGGCGCCTCCCGCAGCCTTAACGCCCTGACCTTTTCGGGTTCTACCGCGATTTACGCCAATTCGCCGCTTTTCACCACCATTGCTCCGGGCGCGGATCCTGCTGCTGCGCTCTATTTCAGCGGTGCTGATGCGGGCATTTCCCTGTCTGGCGGCGAGTCGCTCAAGTTTGGCGCCAATGTTTACGCCAACGCCGACTTCGTCGTTGCCAACAACAGCGTCACGTTCGGCAGCATCACCTTTGACAACATTTTCAGCTTCGGAGGACACCAAGTCACCTTTGACACCATCGACTCCACCGGCGTTATCACCCTTAATGGCGACATTCTGGGCAGCGGCACCCTCGTCAAAACCGGCACAGGCACCCTTGTTGTCACCCGAAACGGCAACAGTCTCACCGGGAACATCGCGTTCAACGACGGCACCATAGCCATTTCCGCGAGCAATGCGCTTGGCACGGACCGGATTGTCCTCGGCGGCGGCGTTGGCGGTTCCCGCAAGCTCTCCCTCGCCGCTGTCGGCGGTGTTGCCGCGAGCAGCACGCTGGCCAACACCATCGACATCGCCGCCTCCGACCTCGTCGTCGGGCGTTCAGACAATCCCCAGCAAGGTGCGACCGCCCTCACGCTCACCCTTAATCCCGCCCTCTCCTTCACCAGCGGCATTGGTTCTGGCGATCGCACAATCACCGTCGAAAGCTTCACCGCCTTTGACATCGGGGAAAACCAATCGTTTTCCGGCAGCGGCACGCTTGTCAAAAACGGCGGCGGCACGCTCGTGATGCGCAGTGCGAACAACACCTTTGCCGCCCTCAGCGTCACCGCAGGAAAATTCGCCGCCCATCTGACCACTGCCGCGTCCACGCTCGGCGGCTCCGCCAGCGTCCTGGGTGCCGGCACGGTAACCGTGAACGGGCAGAACACCCTTCTCGAAATTTCCGCCGACGTCGCGACCAACACGCTCACCCTCGGCGCCACCGCCAACATCTCCCTGCTCAACGGGGCGACCCTTGCCTTCAACAGCGGCACGCTCGACCTCGCCGCCGGCAACATCAACCTGAACGGCACCGGAAACCTCGTTCTCTCCGGCACCGTCAAACTCGGCGACACCGCCATCGTCGGTGTCCCCGCCGCCGGGCTTGCTTTCGCGGGCGACGTCGTTTTCAAAAGCACTACCGGTGCCATTACGAACACCCACGTCTTGAACCTCACCTCTTCCGCCGCCCAAACCCTCTCCCGAGACGGAAGCGGACAGGTCACCCTCTCCAAGGTTCTCAACAAAACCGGTGCTGGAACGGTCACCCTCGATCCAACCATCACGCAGCTCAACCTTGCTTCCGGAATGAATCTTTCCGCCGGAACCCTCAAAGTTGGTGCGACCAGGATCAGCGGTTCTGCTATAAACATCGCCAACGCCACCCTCTCTTTTGAAGGTTCGCCGGCAGTGCTCGTTAACCAAGTTACTGCGCCGCTCGTTCTTTCCAACGCAGGCACAGTCACCCTCCACGGAAACAGCAGAACTTTCCAGAATGTCTCTACCGTAGCGAATGCCGTCGGCACCATTTCGCTCGGCGGAAGCAGGGATACTTCTACCACGCTCGACCTCGGTAATCTCTCCCTTGGCGCGGCCTCTCTTTTGCGCATCCTCGACTACACAGGTTCCGCGTTTTCTTCCGCGCCCGACATCGTCAAAGCCACCTCCATGAGCGCCTCCTCGGGGCAAGTCTGGTTTTACGGCTATAACAAAGGCGCGTCCCTCTCCAACGGCGTCCTCACGCCCAACAGCGGTTTTCTCACAAGCACTTGGGACAACGGTGCGCTTGATTACAAGTGGTTCTCCGCTGGAAACTGGGAAGGCGACGACATTTTTAACATCCCCAATTCCCCCGGCGTCTCCGCCACTTTCGCCAGCGGCGTGCCTTCTTCCAGCGTCATTCGTCTCGATAATAATTCGGTGACACTGGGAACGCTTAGTATAGGCGCGAGCAGCCTTAGTTTTACCAACGGAAAGCTGATCTTTGACAGCGGTGTTACGGGCGCGCAGGCGAAATATATCATGGGAGGAAACTATACTGTTTTGACCAGCGACCTTTCCGTCCAATTAAACAGTGACTTAAAAATCGAGACGACGAGTAACTATACACGGTTTTTAGGAAAAATCTCCGGCACGGGGAGAATTGTTTTTGAAAACACCGGCGGCGGTTCCATTCAATTTGGAAACGCTGAAAATGATTTTTCCGGCGGTATTTTTCTCAATAACGGCAGGCAAATCGGCGTCACCGGTGCGCCTAATTCCACGACGACGGGAAACTACTTCGGGACCGGTCCCATCACTATCGGCGCCGGCGGAGGTGCTATCGTCGGGTATGACCAAAACCTTGGTTTGGCGTCCGGATACACCCGTAAAATTCAAAACCAAATTATATTGGGTGGCGACTTAACGGCATCCGCCATAGGTTTCTATTACAATGGCGAAGTGGCAGTCACCGGTGATAAAAAAATAACCGCTGTCGGTCCTACAAAGTCGGCTGAATACAGTGGGCAGTCCGTCATTTTCGGACCTGATTTGAAGTTCACGGGATCGGGGAAATTGACCCTCGATACGGGAAACTATGGCATGAGAATTGAAGGCATGGGAAATACGTTTTCCGGCGGTCTGGTAAAAAGTGGAAGCAGTTATTTACATGTATTGGTTCCGAGCACCCAGTCCCGCATCACGCTGGGCGCGTTGGAGAACGGGTATAACCCGTTGGGGTCCGGCAATATCAGCATCACGGAGGGAAGAATTCAGTGGACTGCCAACGCGCCTACCTATTTGAAGGGCGGCACTCTGGATATTGCAAGTGGCAGCAGCTTGTGGGTCGTTGACGGCAACGCAACCGGAACCGTTTATTTGCAAGGCGGTAATCTCACCGGCAGTGGCACCCTTCGGTTTGACCATAATCTGGAAATATATCAAACCGCAATAAGCGGCGAGATAAATCTCGAGACTTACGGTCGGTCAAATAACACCATCTCTTTGCAAAGTGGAAACAACAAAAACGGTATAATAGCCGTCAATTCTTTTTCCCGAAAAGGAAGCCCGGACACCACGACGACCATAGGTACAAGCGTGGAGAAATTTCAAGTTCAGAGTAAAATTTCTTTGTATGCGGGAACGCTCAAGCTTACAAATAATGATCAATTGGGTGTGCAAGGAAAGACACCCCAGGACGGTAGGTATATAGAATTGGCGGGCGGAACATTAGACTTAAATGGAACAAAGCAGAACACCACTCTTACCCACGGGCAGGGCGACACCACCGTGATCCCTTTTCTCCACCTTACCGGCGACAGTACTATTCTCACCGGAGCAGATGGCGGGATAACCTTCACTTCTGCGTTTTACTTGTGGAGCAAGACCGCCCAGCTCTTTATACAAAACGGCGACGGTGACGCTTGGGGGGCTAACACCGACCACTCCTATATTCGTTTTAAAACCCTATATTATTTAAATTCTACTATACCCGATGATCGTGAACGCCTTGCTAATATCACCTTTTCTGGTTACGAAGCAGGGGCGAAATTGGTGGAATACGATGGCTTCCATTACCTGCTTCCCGCATCCAATGTTACTGTCAATGAATGGAAAGGATCGGGGACTCTGTGGGGCACCGCCTCAAACTGGTCAAAAGGAAGCGTCCCGAACAATGGGGGTGCCATAGCTACGATTGGCGGTTTAGACGGTTCGCTTCAGGGCAAAACCATTGATGTGAACGGCAATTATACCATTGGAAAATTAAGCCTCCAATCGAGTGCGTCTTCTTATACCATAGGAGGTTCGTGGACGCTGAGTTTTAACGGAACCCACGGGCTTTCTATCGGCGGGCACGGTGCGTTGTTAGTGCATTCCAAATCCAATGTAACGATGACGACCAATTGGAACTTAGTTTCATCGTTGGAATTACAAACGCAGGGAATCCACGGGAGCGGGGTTGAATTGGTTTTGGCTAATTCCATATCCGGAAACGGAAACTTGATACTCAAAGGGAATGGAAACAACGACCGTTATAGCAGTGCCAACTTAGTAATGAAGGGAAACAACGCTGCATGGACCGGCAATTTGATTTGGGAAGACAACATCGCGCTTGCAATTCTGGGCGGCGCGAGCGATTATCGTCTTACAGGAAGCGGGCATTTCTATATCGGCGGAACAAACAGCACGGCGGCAAATCCGAACTTGGATAAAGTATATTCTTTTGCCACGGACAACCCTTCCGGCACTGGGCGGACCATTCGTCTTGACGGAGGTTACACGCTCAACGCGAATCTTACCATTGGAAGATACTCGCAATCTCAATCTAATTCCGCATTCGACAATTTAACCTTGGAAGGAGACGGCAAACTTGGCGCGGGAACCCATACCATTAACACTGTCTGGACTGCGAGCAGTGAAACAAGACCCGTGCTCAAACTTGACGGCGTTATTTCCAACGCCATCGCCGGAACTCCCGGTGGTATAAAGAAAACGGGCGGCGGCGAATTGCACCTCACTTCCAGCAACACTTTCACCGGTGATTTTTCATGGAACGAAGGCTCTGTCCGCATGGACGCGGATAACGCTCTGGGCTTGGGCAATCTGTATATGAGGGCCAATAGCAGCGACGCATCTTCCGCCGAATTAGTTGCTACTCCGGCGGGTGGGGTGAAATTGCAGAACCGCGTGATTTGGGATACCACCGGAACACAGCATACTTCGGGGACCATTACTTTTGAAGATTCCCTCGGAAACAGCACAATAGGGGCAAATGTATCCCGTTATTTTTACGACGGAGCATTTGTTTTTGGAAAGAATTTCGTCCTTACGGGAGACGATACAGGCAAGCTCTATTTTTATAGCACCGCGTTGCGGATACTGGGTTCTGGCAACACGTTTAGCGGAGGGCTGACATCCACTGGCATCTTGGAAATTGGCGCGAGTTCTGTGGGTAATTCCGGCAGTATCATCAGTGGTCCAGTCGGTCGCGGCACGTTGACTTTGAATAGCTCGAGTAAATTACGTGTCTATAGTAGCGACTCAAGCACGACATCACACACGCTTTCCAACAATCTTGCGCTCACCGGAAATTACCTCTCTTTTGGGAAATCCGAAGCGGTGGAAAACAAAGCGGACAGACTGGTTTTAACCGCTTCTTATGTGGATCTTCCGGCAGCACCGCAGATAAGCTTTGATGTTTCCTCGGGTGCCACTCTGCGCGTGGAATCGCGAGTAAGAGAAAACACCGGCAATCGTGCGCAAATAGTCAAACTCGGCACGGGAACACTGGAACTTACAAACACAAACAATCAGATCTCGCAGAACATCATTGCACAGGCTGGCACGGTGCGCACCGAAGTCTCAGGAAACGCAGTCAGTATAAACAACACCACTGCCAGCGCGGACGTCGCATTTGGGACGGGCGCACGCATCACCCAAACCGCTACCGGCACCGGCACGGCAGGGACCTTTGAAATAAAGGCTACCACTGCCAATGCTACGGTCACGCTCGAATCCAGCGGCGCGAATCGTTACACGCTTAACGATGGCGGCTCGCTGAAAATTTCTGGCACGAATGTGACGACCGTCCTCGGCTCCGGCGGTTCGTTGGTAAGTGCCGACACCGCCGGACAAGAAGGCGTCCTCGATGCGCAAAATATCCACGCCACAAACTTCAACCTTGGTGTGAAAATAAAAGCGGAAACGCTCACTGTTAAAAGCAAAGCAAACGGCGGCACGGGCGTTGTGTTGGAAAAAAGCAATTTGCTGGCGGATGTCGGCAATCTTGTTTTCGCCAACGGCACAGTCACTGCCTCCGGTCCCGCGCTCAACTTAAATAAAACCACGCAAACCGTGAACAATATCCGCGTCGAAGGCAGCAATGTTCTCGCCACGATCGACATGGATATTTCCGGTTCTGCATGGACGGCGACAAACCCGCTTACATTTACAATTAACGGCAGCATCAACGTCGCGGACACAAGTATCCTGCATTTCCTCAATTGGAACGGCGATACAACAACAGGCTTGGGACCGACGCGCATTTTAACGCCAGGGATGGGCATCGGCGCAATTGTAACCAATGTAAAACTGGGAGCCTCCGCATCGACGATTGGCGTTGTCCGCCTGAACTCCGATCCGAACGGCGCACAATTAGTCTTGATGCCCTTCGACACCGTTTTCACATGGACGGGAGCGGACGCGGCAGACTCGCAAATATGGACGGGAAAAAACAACTGGGAAGACGTTTCCGGAGGGCATTCCTCTTATCCTGATTCTGCTACGGCAATGGCAGTGTTTGACGGTGCCAAAGCGACACTCGGCGGTAAAATAATCAACCTCTCCGGCGGGAAAACACTGGGCACCCTCGAGTTTAAGAACGGCGCGTCTTCGGACTCCTTTTCTTTGAACGGCGGAACCCTGTCTTTGGACTCCGGTTTTTATGGCGACAATACTCAGACGAGTATTCTCCAAAACAGCGCGATGAATGTCACTATAAACAGTCCCATCGTGGCGCGTTACGACACAGCGCAAGGCAAGTCAACCAGCGAGACCATTTTTATAGGAATGAATGGTTCCGGCGATTTGATTTTCAACGGTCAAATAAGCGGTATAAACGCCGGCGTAAAAGTGCAGGGCAATGGAACGGGGAAGGTGATATTAAACGGGACAAATACGTTCACCGGCGGTTTTACACTCGAAAGCGGCACTGTGCTTGTTGGAAACAATAATGCATTCGGTGGCGGCACACTCACCCACGCGGGAGGCTCGCTCGGTGCGACAAGTGCGGGTGCTGTTACGGTGTCCAATGATTACACGATCACCGGTGACGTCACTTTTGTCGGCGACCAAGATCTCACTTTTTCCGGCAATGTCACTCTTTCTGGAAACCGCACGCTCACAAGCAGTACCACCGGCGGTGCCGTTGTCTGGCTGGGAGCGAATGGCAAAACAATCAACGTTTTTGGTGGCACGCAATTAACGCTGTCTGGCGCCGGCAACTTCGGTCTCCTCGGAGCACTCGCGGAGAACATAAAATTGGTGGTAAATCATGCTGCGAATCCGGGCACTGCGCCCTCTCCGCTAGCAAACACAACCATTATTTCCTACGTCGGCGGCGCATCCTTCAAGGCGAATTTGGAAATACTCAGCGGGCGCGTGGTGTCGGCGGGGTCAATGGGCGAAAACAACAATTACACAAAGGATATTATCCTCGGTGAAAATGGCGTTTTCCAATACACCGGAACCGACGTGCAAACGCTCTCTGGCAAAATAAAACCTGGCGCTTCTGGTAAATACGGAACGCTCTCCAACGCTTCTACCGGCACGCTCATAATCGCCGGACGTGGCTTCACAAATTCCAACCCGGTTTTTGGTTCCTACTATCAAAGAGAAAATCCCTTCCAGGGCAATCTCCACGCGAGTTCGGGCACCTTGCAAATAGCCGGACCACTCGGCACGGTAACGGAAACTTTTGACGGCGGCACTTCGTGGCAAGCCACCTATTACCACGCCCGTTACACAGGCAGTATGAACATCGAAACCGGCGGCACTGTCGAATTTGCGTATAATGGCGACTATCAATACGCAAGCGGCGCGATCACCGGCACCGGCACCCTGAAAATAAACAGTGGAATGCCCTTCTATTATGCTGGAAACGCCAACAACTTTGCCGGAACAACCACGGTCGCCGGCGGCAGCATTTTCCACCTGAATACTCCCGCCGGACAAAGCTATGGAAACGGTGCTGGAGCATTCAGGGTAAAAGGTGGCTCTGTGCTGTATGTCGGCGGCGGTGGAAAAGTTCATACGCAAAGTTTTGTCATGGAAAATAACACCACGCTCGTCGTGAATCCGGGGCAATTTACAATAGACGCTTCCACCGAGCTGAAATTCGGTGAACTGACCTCTGACAATATCACGCTTGTGTTTCGTCTCGACACTTCCGACATTGACAGCTTCGGCGCGCCTAACCCGAAGTTAACAGTCACCGGTAACGGCGGCTCTGTCGTGTTGAACGCTGGCACCACCCTGCGCGTTGACGCTTTTGGCTACATCCCACAGCCCTCGCAGGACAACGGGCTTACCTTTCCAGGACACTTCACGCTTATGGACGGGTTGGACACTGGCGCAATGGCTTTGGCCGCTGGCGTAAATGTGGACGCTCTTGCCGAGGAAATATTCGGAAAAGACGTACTTGAGATATTGAACAGCCGTTTCAGTTTGTCATTTACCACCGACGGACGCCTGATCTTGGAGCAAACCGGCTACACCAACATTCCCGAACCTGGCACCTATGGCCTCTTTTCCGGCGTGTTTATTGTCGCATTTGCGCTGGTGCACCGTCGTAGAAAAAAGAAACAAACACCGCCGCCTGCCCCTGTTGTCGCATCGGGGCAGGGCGAAGTGCCGCTTGTGTAAGCGGCAACGAAACAGCGAAACGGCACCTCTGGAGTGCGGGAGTAAAATCCCGCACTCTATTTTTTACGGGGCGGGGTTAATTTTTCCATATCTCGCTTGGTGCGCTGGCGAGGAGGCGGAGGAAGGGGTGATGTTGGGCGAGGAGTTCATTCCAGAGATTATCGCCTTCGGTTGTTAGCAAAAGGTTGGAGTCCATGCGTGTGACGACCCAAGCGTTATTTTGTAATTCGTTTTCTAATTGCCCCGGCGACCAGCTTGCGTGTCCCCGGAAGCAGCGCAGTTGCATCGTTGTATTATTTTCGGAGAGCAGATGGAGGGATTGTTCTTTGCTTAGGCCGATTTTTATTTGGAAACCCCCGTTTGGGAGACGTCCCCATGCGCAGAAGAGTAAGGTGCCGGGGCTTACCGGACCGCCGGTGTAAAGGGGAATCGTGTTGAGCGGTCCGTCTGAGAAAGCCGGGGCGTAGCTGCCGAGCGTTTTTCCGGTCGGGCGGTTCAGGACGATACCGGTTGGACCGCCTTGCGACTGGGCGGAAAGAAAAATCACCGTCCGCCGGAACGCATCGTGTCGCAGCGCCGGATGAGAGACGAGCAATTTACCTGCGAGTTCAGCGAGAGTTGGTTTCATAGGAAGCGTTGGTGTGTTGTTCTATACGGGAATTTGAGAAATGTGCACGTTTGCATGGGAGAGCAAGACAGGAACTAACGGATCGTTGTGGTAGTCGTGGAGATATTTGACTGCGCCGACGCCTGCGGCGGCGAGGATTTTGGCGCAATTGATGCAGGGGAAATGGGTCACATAGACGGTTGCGCCTTCGAGGGAGACGCCCCGTTTCGCGGCGTCGGCGATGGCATTTTGTTCGGCGTGCACGGTTGCTTGTTCGTGCCCGTCTCGCATGCAGGATTCGTGGGGCGCGCCGGGCAAAAAGCCGTTGTAGCCCGCGGCGATAACGCGGTGCGGGTGGCGTCCCGCCGAGACGACGACGCAGCCTACGTGCAGGCGTCCGCACGCAGAACGACTGCTGATGAGCACGGCGGCAGCCATGAAATACTCGTCCCACGTCGGACGCGCCGCCCAACCCTGCACAAGGGCGTTTACCGCGCCGACAATGCCGTGCGATACGCCCGCGACTGTCGTGGGCGCGGGAAGCGCGGAATCGTTATTAGAAGGAGAGTCAGGCATGGCGAAGGCAGAAAAGGAAAAAAAGAGGCGGCTGCGCAAAGAAAAAACTTTCCGCCCCATCTACGCTATACATCCTGCGTGGCATGGGAAGCGCGACTTACACGGAATTAGCGAATGCAACGGTGCTCACACAGCCCGTTTACGAACCCGGAAAGCCCATCGAAACCGTTGCCCGCGAGTTCGGAATCGATTCGGCGGGCATTATCAAAATGGCGTCGAATGAGAACGCGCTCGGTCCGTCGCCGCTCGCCCTCGCTGCCGCCCGCGACGCACTCGGCGGGGTGAACTTCTACCCCGACGGCGGGGCAACGCTCTTGCGGGAGAAACTCGCCCGGCGCGCCGGTCTCTCGCCTGCTCAATTCGTGCCCACGAACGGTTCCAACGAAGCAATGATCTTGCTCGCGCAAACCTTTCTGCGGGCAGGAGACGAGGTAGTCTTTGGTGCCGAAGCGTTTATCGTCTATAAGCTCGCGGCGTTGCTCTTTGGCGCGAAGCCCGTTGCAGTGCCGATGCCTGCGCACACCCACGACCTTGGTGCCATGCTCGCAGCGGTGACGCCGCAGACGAAACTCGTTTTCCTTGCCTGCCCGAATAACCCCACCGGCACCGTGAACTCCCCGGCGGACATCGTTGATTTCGCCACTGCGTTGCCGCCGCACGTCATTCTTTGCCTCGACGAGGCATATGCCGAGTATCTCGACGATGCGGTGGACATCCGCCCGCTCATTGCTGCGGGCGTGAAAATCGTCGGCGCACGCACTTTTTCAAAAATTTACGGTCTCGCCGGACTGCGCATCGGTTATCTCTATGGAGCCGAAGAAGTTACCGCACTTGTCCGCCGCACCCGCCAGCCTTTTAACGTGAACCTCGTTGCGCAGGTCGCCGCTGCCGCCGCGCTCGATGACGACGCCTTTTTGCGCCGCGCCCGCGAGGTGAACGCCTCCGGCTTGCGCCAGCTCGAACTCGGGTTCTCCGCCCTGCGGCTCAGCTACATTCCAAGCCGGGCAAACTTCATTGTCTTCCACACGCACTTTGCCACCGAGGTCTTCGACACCTTGCAACGGAAAGGCGTCATCATCCGCCCTCTCGCCGGCTACGGCATGACCGATAGCCTGCGTGTCACAGTCGGCACGCCGGAGCAAAACACCCGTTTTTTGGCGGAGCTTCGCGCCATTTTATCCCGCAAATAATAACGTCATAACGAAGAATGGCTGACCGACCAGGAGTCGAACCTGGACAAAGAGAACCAAAATCTCTTGTGCTACCATTACACCATCGGTCAGTAAATTGGTGCGGGTAACCAGATTCGAACTGGTGTCACCACTTTGGAAGAGTGGGGTCCTACCACTGAACGATACCCGCAGCGTGAACGCGCAGGGTTTTCCCGAACAACGCATTCCCGGTCAAGCACGAAAACAAGACCTTTCCCGCAAGCATCTTTTTCCCTACCTTGCGCACCATGTCTCTCCTTGGCAAAAAAACTATCGTGCTCGGCGTCACCGGTTCCATCGCCGCTTACAAAGCCGCGGATATCGCCTCGCGCCTCGTCAAGCTCGACGCCTGCGTGCGCGTTGTGATGACGCCCGCCGCCGCCCGTTTCATTTCGCCGCTCACCCTGCAAACGCTTTCCCGCAATCCCGTCGCCCTCGACCCGTGGGAGGAACCCCGCGAATGGCTTCCCAACCATATCCCGCTCGCCGACGCCGCCGACCTGCTCCTCGTTGCCCCGGCAACGGCGAACACCCTCGCCTGTTTCGCCCACGGTCTCGCACCTAACTTGTTGACGAACATCTACCTCGCCACCCGCGCCCCCGTCATGCTCGCCCCGGCTATGAACAGCAACATGCTCGCGCACCCAGCCACCCGCGCAAACCTCGACGTCCTCCGCGAACGCGGCGACATCATCATCGAACCCGACACCGGTGTCCTCGCCTGCGGAGCCGTCGGCAAAGGCAGGCTCGCTCCCGTGGAAGCAATCGTCGAACGCGTCACGGCGTTTTTCAATTAACGGAACGCCGTCGCCGCGCCATGAACGCCCCCGCTATTAGCCCAAGCAGCATAAAAGACAGCCTTCGCAAAAGCGCAGACGCGCTCGGGATCGACGCCTTCGGAGTCGCCCCCGTCACCGCGCCCCCGCGCCGCGAATACTTCTTGCAGTGGATTTCCCGCCTCCGCCACGGGACTATGCGCTGGTTGGAGCAAAACAGCGACAAACGCCTCGATCCCGCATCACTCCTCCCCGGCGCACGGAGCATCATCGTTCTGGGCATGAACAGCTACCGCCCCTCGCCGCCCGCTCCCTACCGAATCGCCCGCCACGCCCTTGGCAAAGATTACCACAACCTTCTCTTCAAACGCTTGAAGAAACTCTGCGCCCTCATGCGCATCTACGGAGGCGAACAACGCCCCTGCGTTGACACCGCCCCCATCATGGAAAAACCGCTTGCCGCCCGCGCCGGTCTTGGCTGGCAAGGTAAAAACACCCTCCTCATCCACCGCGAATTCGGTCCGTGGCTCTTGCTCGGCGTCATTCTCACCACCCTCGAACTCCCTCCGGACACCCCCGCTAATGACAATTGCCGCAATTGCACCCGTTGCCTCGACGCCTGCCCAAACGGCGCCATCACAGCACCCTACCAACTCGACGCCAGCCGCTGCCTCGCCTACATGAGCATCGAACACCAAGGCTCCATCCCCGTCGAAATCCGCCCGGCACTCGGCGACCGTATTTTCGGTTGCGACACCTGTCTCGAAGTTTGCCCTTGGAATCGTTACGCCCGCACTGCCCGTGAAACCGCCTTCCCGCTATCGAACTCTCTCTTCCCAGCGCCACTGCGCGATACCCTCGCTTGGAACGAAGAAACCTACAACGCCCACTTCGCCGGCACCCCCTTCAAACGCCTCGGCCTGCGCCGCTGGCTGCGCAATGCCTGCGTCGTTCTTGGCAACATCGGCACCCCCGCCGACATCCCCGCACTCCAAAAAATGGCGGAGCACCCAGACCCTCTCCTCGCCGAACACGCCGCTTGGGCATTGGGGAAATTTTGCGCGTGAATTTGCCGCTGAAGGGGTGGCACCAATTGAGACATAGGGAGGTGCGCCCCGCCCTTTCAGAGGCTCTATTTTTGTGGTCCCCAAATACCCAGGGCAACGCCCTGGGTTATCATTAGGATGCGCCGTTGGCGCGGGTGTGCGGAAAAAAGGAATCGGCGGTAGCGGTTAGGAAATAGAGAAGTGCGGGATTGAAATCCCCCGCGTGGCGCGAGCTTGGGTTTTGTCTGTGGCGGTAGCTGGTTTTGAGAATGGTGGGATTTCATGAATTGACGGTTTGGCACTGAAAATGCATTCCCCCGTGTCCGAGATGTCCAAAAAAAACGAAGCTACTGATCCCGTTAATGTTGGAATTAGTTCCGGGTCTGAAAGTGTGGTGCCACCGCCGCCGTCGGTCGGAGCATCAGTGGAGGAGTGTGATGCCTATTGGCTTGCGCACGTGTATCGGGCGCACCGAGAGCCGCAACTTACGTGGCGGGCGGTAGTTGTGGGTGGGGCGATGGGGGTGTTGGCGTGTGCGTCGGCACTTTACACGACGTTGGTGATAGGGTGGGGCTTTGGGGTGAGCATTTCGGCGTGTATTATTTCGTATGTGGCTTTCAATTCGTTACGTAGAGCCTCGCGTGGACGCATTCGGGAGATGGGCATGTTGGAGAATTGTGCTGCGTCGTCGGTGGCGAGTGTGACGGGCATTACGCCGTCGCACACGGTTGTTGGGGCGTTTGGCGGGTTGATTTTGTTGGGAGGGACGCAGGCTGGGATGGTGAACGGGGTTGTGCCGTGGTATTACATGGTGCCGACGATATTCTTTTCGTCCTTACTTGGGACGCTTGTCGCGATTCCGTTGAAGCGTTCGGCGGTCAATGTTGAGCGGTTAAAGTTTCCCAGCAGCGTGGCGTTTGCGGAGACGATGCGGACGTTGTATGCGCACGGGCGGGAGGCGGTGGAAAAGGCGCGGTGCTTATTAGTCGGGGCAGTGGCGGGGGCGGTATTGGGGATTTGGCAGAGTTTGCCTGGGTTGGCGCGTATCATTCGCGAGATTTTTGAGATTGAGTGGTTTGACACCTTTGCGACACGGATCGCGCTGCCTGCGCTGGTGGAATTTAAGGGTTGGCTTAATCCGTTGACATGGTGGCAGATACAGGATGGGCGTCCGGTTGCGTATGGTTTTGAACTCAGCCTGATGCTTGTCGGTGCCGGAATGATAATTGGGATGCGGGTAGCCCTTTCGATGTTTGGGGCGGCGTTGTTGCTTAACTGTGTGCTATTGCCGGTGTTAGTGTTGCAGGACAAGGCTGGAGAGGGCGTTGCCGGGTGGGTGCCAAATTTGGAGTTTGTGACGCATGATGGCGTGAAGACATACCTTGTGTACAAGTGGGCGCTTTGGTGTGGAACGGCGGTGATGGTGACGTCTGGGCTTACGTCGCTTGCGATGCAATGGCCGGTGTTAAAACGCGCTGTGACACGGCTTTGGGTGCGAAACAAGGAGGCGAAGGGGAACGGAGACCTTGCGGCGGTGGAAGTGCCGGCGCGGTGGTTTTCTATTGGCATTGTGCCGGTTGGCTTGGGGTTGATTGTAACGCTTTGGTTCGCCTTTGACATTGCGCCGTGGCTCGGGCTGTTGGCGGTGCTTCTTTCATTTTTAACCGGATTGATTTGCACGCGCACGGCCGGCGAGGTGGACGTCAACCCGATTGGGGCGATGGGGAAGGTGGCGCAATTATTGTATTCGGTTTTGCCCGGGGCGAAGGGGAATGCCGGCATAAACCTCATGATTGGCGGTGCGACGGCTACGGCGGGCGGATCGGCGGCAGACTTGGTTTGCGACATGAAAGTTGGCTATTTATTGGGTTTGAATCCGCGCAAACAATTTTGGACGCAGATAATTGGGGTTGCCCTTGGCACGGTGATTGTCGTGCCCGTCTGGAATTTGTTAGTGCCTGATGTGGCGACATTACAGAGCTACAATCCGCCTGCGGCGACGATGTGGATGGCGGTGGCGAAGTTTTTGACTTCGGCGAATAATGCGCTCCCGCACAGTGCGCAGGTGGCGATGGTGGTGGGTGGGGCGATTGGGGTCGTGCTGGTATTATTGGAGCATTATTTGCCACGGTGGCGGCGATTCGTGCCGTCGCCGTTGGGGGTGGGATTGGCGTTTGTGTTGCCGCAAAGCATTCCTAACTCGTTGGCTTTCACCGTAGGTGCGTTAATAACATGGGTTTGGGCGAAAAAGGCTTCCCGCAATAATGAGAAATACGGCATCCCGCTGGCGTCCGGTTTTGTGGCGGGCGAGTCTTTGGCGATGGCGTTCATGGCGATTTCGGCGACTCTCATTAAAAATTGGCCGCAGGTTGCGGCGTGGTTGCGGTGAATGACGGCGGCGGCGGGGCGGGTGTTTTCCTTGCTTGCCCGCAGGCGGGGCGGCGGGGTAGGGTGTCGGCGTTTCCTTTCTTTTATATACTATGTCAAAACAACTCCCTGCTGGTGTGACAGCACCTTCAACTTACCGCGACCAACCGGACGCGAATGGCTTTTTTGGTAAATTTGGCGGTTCCTTTATCCCGCCAGCACTGCAGAAGCAGATGGATGAGATCAACGCTGCCTATCAATGCCTCAGCCGCAGCCATGATTTTATCCGCGAGTTGCGGTCTATCCGGGTCCATTTTCAGGGACGTCCGACGCCCGTCTATTATTGTAAAAACATGAGCGAACGGATTGGAGGGGCACGAATCTACTTGAAGAGAGAAGACCTCAACCACACGGGAGCGCACAAGCTAAACCATTGCATGGGAGAGGGTTTGCTCGCGAAGTATTTGGGCAAAAAGAAGCTCATCGCCGAGACCGGCGCGGGGCAGCACGGCGTGGCATTGGCTACGGCGGGGGCGTATTTCGGCATACCGGTAGAAATTCACATGGGCGAGGTAGATATCGAGAAGGAGCGGCCGAATGTTATTCGCATGAAGATACTTGGGGCGGAAGTCGTTCCGGTGACGGTCGGGGGACGGACGTTGAAAGAGGCTGTGGACTCCGCCTTTGCCTCTTATTTGAGCGATCCCGTGAACAGTATCTACTGCATCGGATCGGTTGTCGGTCCGCATCCTTTCCCGTTCATGGTGCGCGAGTTCCAACGAGTTGTCGGCATTGAATCGCGGGAGCAATTTATCGAAATGACGGGGAGTTTGCCCGATGATGTGGTCGCGTGTGTCGGAGGCGGGTCGAATGCGATGGGGATTTTTTCCGGTTTTCTTGATGATCCGGTCGAGCTTTATGGCGTAGAACCGCTCGGGCGCGGTGCGAAGATTGGCGAACATGCTGCGTCGCTCAGCCACGGCAGCGAAGGCGTCATGCATGGCTTTAATTCCATCATGTTAAAGGATGCTGACGGTGCGCCTGCGCCGGTGTATTCTGTCGCGAGCGGCTTGGACTATCCTTCAGTCGGACCCGAACACGCTTTCCTCAGCTCGCAAGGGCGCACGCGGATTGCAACGGCGACCGACGAAGAGGCTATCCGTGCGTTTTTCCAACTTTCCCGGGAAGAAGGGATTATCCCCGCTTTAGAAAGTGCACACGCGGTGGCATTTGCCACAAAACTTGCGCGGGAGAATCCCGCTCGAAGCATTCTCGTGAACCTGAGCGGACGCGGGGACAAGGATATCGACTTTGTAATGGAAAAATACGCCGCCTTTGTTGAGGCGGATTTCGCGACAGCGGCAGGTGCCCGAAGCGAAGATTGAAAATGTTAGGAAGGTCTGTAAAAATACACAATCTATGAACCTTGACGAATATCGCGAAGCGATAGACCGCACTGACCGCGAAATAATTCGCCTCTTGCAGGAGAGGCAGGAACTTGCCGAGAAAATTGGCGAAAAGAAGCGTGCCTGCGGCGTGGGAGCCTATTTTCCCGCCCGCGAGGAGGCGTTATTGCGCAGGCTGGAGAACCTTGCTTCTCCGCGGCTTCCACGGGCGTCGTTGCGTGCCATTTATCGCGAGATCATCTCGTTGTCCGTCGGGGCGCAAATGGGGCGTCCGGTGGCTTACCTGGGACCGGAAGGCACTTATACGCAACAGGCTGCGCTGAAAAATTTTGGTTCGAGCGTGATGCTTGCGGCGATGCGCACGATAGCGGATGTGTTTGCGGCGGTGGAGCGTGGCGAGGCGGCATACGGCGTTATCCCCGTCGAAAACTCCACCGAAGGGGCGGTCGTCCACTCGTTGGACATGTTGGCGGAGACGGACTTGAAAATTGTCGCGCAAGTTTACCTCGACATTGAACACTGCCTAATGGGGCGCGGGCGAATCGAGGACGTGCGCCGGGTATTGTCGAAGGACATTGCGCTGGCGCAGTGCCGCGAGTGGCTGCAGCGCAATTTGCCGGAAGCGGCGCTCATTGCCGTAGAAAGCACGGCGGAGGCGGTGCGTCGGGCGGCGGAAGAAGAAGGAAGTGCGGCGGTAGCCGGCGCGGTGGCAGCCACGCTTTATGCGGTGCCTGTGCTTGCGCATAGCGTTCAGGACAAGCGAGATAATACGACGCGCTTCCTCGTCATTGGAGCGAAGGCGAACCCGTCGAGTTCAGGGTATGAGGAAAAAACAAGCCTCGTGCTTTCGTTGAAACACGAGCCGGGATCGCTTCAAAAGGCGTTGCAACCCTTGTCAACGCACGGGTTGAACCTGACGCGGATCGAGTCGCGCCCGAATCGGAAAAAGGCTTGGGAATACTTTTTCTTTATAGATGTCATTGGGCACTGGGATGATGCGAAGTTGCAATCCGCCATGGCAGAATTGCGCGAGTCGTGCCATTTTGTGAAATGGCTTGGCAGTTACCCCAATATCGCCCACTGAAAAACTGCCGTATTTTTCGGCTAATGCGTATTTTTTAGGGAATCTACAAAGCGTGCGATGCGGTCACAGGCATTGATAATGTTTTCGTAGTTGGTGGAGAAGCTGGCGCGGCAGAAGCCTTCGCCGCTTGGACCGAAGGCGGTGCCGGGGACAATGGCGACTTTTTGTTCGTGCAGGAGGCGTGTCGCGAAAGAGGTTGAGTCGAGTCCGCTGGAAGAGATGTCTGGGAATGCGTAGAAGGTTCCGCGGGGGGAGTGGCAGCGCAGGCCGATTTCGTTGAAGCGGCGCACGATTAAGTCGCGCCGTTCGTGGTATTTATCGCGCATGCGGAGCATATCGTCGCGACCGTTGAGCAGGGCTTCGAGTGCGGCTTCTTGGGTAATGATTGAGGCGCACATGATCGTGTATTGGTGGATTTTCAACATGGCGTTGATCACGCTCGCCGGACCGCAGGCGTAGCCGACGCGGAAGCCGGTCATGGCGTATGCTTTGGAAAATCCGTGGAGGTAAAGGGTGCGTTCGCGCATGTTGGGAAGGGCGGCGATGCTGGTGTGTTCCCCCTCGTAGGTCAGTTCCGAGTAGATTTCGTCGCTGATGACGAAAAGGTCTTTTTCTTGGGCAAAGGTGGCGATTTGGGCGAGGAGTTCTTTGCTTGCGGTGCCGCCGGTGGGGTTGGTGGGGAAGTTGAGCAAAAGGGCTTTGCAGCCTATTTGCCAAGCGTGGCGCAGGGCAACGGGGTCGAGCGCGAAATTGTCAGCAGCCGTGGTAGGGACGCCAATGGCGAGGGCGTGGCAAAGGGAAGCGCAGGGGGCATAGGAGACGAAGCAAGGCTCATGGTAGAGGATTTTGTCGCCGGGGTTGAGGATGGCGCGCAGGGCGGTGTCGAGGGCTTCGGAGACGCCGATAGTGACGATAATTTCGGTGTCGGGGTCGTATTCGAGGCCGTGGTTTCGGGCGACGTGCCGCGAGATAGCGTCGCGTAATGTCTTGAGTCCGCGGTTGTCGGTGTAGCTTGTTTTGCCTTTTTCAAGGGCGCGGATAGCGGCTTCGCGGATGCCGAACGGGGTAACAAAATCGGGTTCGCCGATGCCAAGCGAGACGGCGCCGTGCATCTGGGCAACGATGTTGAAAAAATCACGTATGCCCGATTTAGGCATACGCTCGACGTGGTGCGCCACGTAGCGGGCAGAGGTGTCTTCCATATTGGAAAATGGCTGGAATAATGGCGTTCGTGACGGCGTTTTACGGGCTGACCGCCAACTTGTCCGTAGTGGCAGTGCCGTTGGGGATAAAGCAGCCTTGTTCTTTGTAAGTGCGCAGCATGAAGCAAGTTGCAGTAGATTGGACACCCTCGATACGGGCAAGCCGTTCGTGCACGAAGGACGCAACCTTGCGCAGGCTAACGTCTTTCACAATGACGAGCAGGTCAAATGCTCCGGAAAGCAGGTAGCAAGTCTCAACCTGCTCGAAACGGCTGATGCGCCCAGCGATACTGTCGTAGCCGAGGCCGCCTTCGGGGCGGACTTTGACCTCGATGAGGGCGCGCACGTATTTATCTTCTTCGTAGGCAGGGTTAAGAATAGCACGCCAGCCGAGGAAAATGCCTTTTTCTTTGAGCACGGCGAGGCGGGCGTCCACCTCGACCTGCGGGATGGCAAGGATTCTGGCGAGCTGCGAGGAATCAAGTGCCTCGCCTTCGAGCAACAATTGAAGGATGTCTTTCATGGTTATCTGGCGCGCCCATGCGCACTTTTGTTGAGAGGACGCGAGGGTGCAAGGGGCAGGGCGGATGGGAACAAAATAAAATCGCTGATGCGGCACGCGGCGCGGCGCGGGTTCACCGTGTTTTGGACGAGGATGAGGAATTGCGGCTTGGTCGGCTGGAAGAAGACGAAGCCGGCGTATTTGAGGCTTTCGCGTCGGGGGCAGGGCGGAAGGCATCATTGGCGTTGATGCTTCCTGCTTCGACTTCTTGGCGGATTTGCTCGAAGCCCGGACCGGAGATATCTCTCTCGCCCTCGAAGAATCCGTTTAATTGGCGGATACGGGTGGGATGGCGCATTTTCCGTAGAGCTTTGGCTTCGATCTGGCGGATGCGTTCGCGGGTGACGGCGAACATTTTGCCGACTTCTTCGAGCGTGCGGCTGAAGCCGTCTTTGAGGCCGAAGCGCAGGGCGAGGACTTCGCGTTCACGCGGGGCGAGCGATTCGAGGACGCTCACGATCTTTTCGCGCAGTAGGCTTGCGGATGCCATGTCGTATGGGTTTTCGGCGCCTTTATCTTCGATGAAATCGCCGAAGGAGCTGTCATCGCCGTCGCCGACTGGGCTTTGGAGTGAGATTGGTTGCTGCGCCATTTTCATGATCTGCTGGACGCGCTCGATGGGCATTTGCATTTCGTTGGCAACTTCTTCCGGTGTAGGCTCATGACCGAGTTCTTGGAGGAGCTGCTTCTGAATTTGCATGACCTTGTTGAGGGTTTCGATCATGTGGACGGGGATGCGAATAGTCCGGGCTTGGTCGGCGATGGATCGGGTGATGGCTTGGCGTATCCACCATGTGGCATACGTGGAGAATTTATAGCCGCGGCGGTATTCAAATTTTTCGACCGCCTTCATGAGACCCATGTTGCCCTCTTGGATGAGGTCGAGGAAGGAGAGACCGCGGTTGGTGTATTTTTTTGCGATGGAAATGACGAGGCGGAGGTTGGCTTCGACCATGTCTGTTTTGGCTTTGTGGGCATCGCGCAGACCGGAGCGCATACGTCCTATGACGTCGAGGAGAGCCTGTGGGGAAATGCGGTAAAGGCGTTCGATTTCGCGGGTGCGCGTTTCGATGGCGGCGGCGTTAATGCTGCGGGAGCGGCGGTCATTGCGGGCGAGCAGGGCAGAGGAGTCGCGGATTTCTTGGCATTCGCGCACGATGGGGACGAACTTTTCCAACCATTCCTCGAAAATCTTTGTTTTGAAACACAACTTGCGCGAAGCCTCGCGGATGCCCGTCTCTAATTTTGCAAAGCGTTTGCGGGCTTTTTCTTGCACAAGGGCATCTGCACTTCCCATGACCTCATTCCACGCCTTGTCGAGCTTGCGGGAGAGGGCGTCCATTTCTTCGAGGGCGCGTGGGAGTATCTTCTTCAAATAGATGTCGCGGCTCTCGACTTTTTTATCGAGGACGACGCGGTCGAAGCGTTCTTCGCGGACGGAGGGGAGGAGTTTGCGGGCGAGATCGCGCTGGTAAGGGAGGGTGATCCAGATGGAGAAAAGCGCGTCGAGGGCGCGGGTTTCGGCGTTTTCAATACGTTTCGAGATTTCGACTTCCTGTTCGCGGGTGAGGAGGGGCACCTGTCCCATTTGTTTGAGATACATGCGGACAGGGTCGTCGAGGATGTCCACGGGGGCGGTGCGCGCTTGTTCTTCTTCGCTTTCGTCGCGTTTCTGTTTGTAGGTCTCGACATCGTCTTCGTCAATTATCTGGACTCTAAGGTTATCGAGAATGTTCATGATATTCTCAATAGAGTCCGGCATACTGGCACTTTCGGGGACAATCTGGTTAATATCTTGGACGGTAATGAAGCCCTTTTCTTTGGATGCGCGGACGAGGATGCCGATTTTTTCGTTGAGCAATTCCTGTTCGTGCCCCGGCGGGATGGCTCTATCACGGGTGTCGGCAGTGCGCGGCACGACGATTTCGGCACTTGTGCGCACGGGCAGGCGAAAGGGTTTGTCTATCGCGGTGTTCGTGTTTTTCGCCAGCGCAGACCGCGTTTTCGCGGGGCGGGTCTTTCTTGCTGGGGTGCCAGGCGCGGGCTTGGCAGCGGCAGGTTTAGCAGCGGCAGGTTTAACGGCGGCAGGTTTAGCAGCGGCAGGTTTAACGGCGGCGACGGGTTTAGCAGCGGCAGGTTTAACGGCAGCGGCGGGTTTGACGGCGGCGGGTTTGACGGCGGCGGGTTTGGCGGCGGCAGGTTTAACGGCAGCGGCAGGTTTAACGGCAGCGACGGGTTTGGAGCGGGTTTTTGGTGCAAGCGTGGCGGCGGGTTTGCGCGGCGCCCGGGAAATCGCTTTTGGGGACGGGGGTAAGATTTTTCTGACGGCGGTGGATGCGGGGGCTTTTACGGGTGCGGGCGGATTATTTTTTTTGACCTGATTTTTCGCTTTTTTAGCTATTGCGACAGGTCCCGAGACGCGGGCGCGGACGGGAGCGGCGGCGGTTGTTTTGTTAGTTGAAGCAGCATTGATTTTCTTTTTGACGGCCATGAGCAAGGGCTTTGGTGTGACGCGCCATCCCAAGTGAAGGACGCAGTTTTGGCAATGTTTTCTTGTGGGCGGCTTTGCTATTTCCGTTGACACCGCCCGACGCACAAACATTTCGGGTATAGAAATCAAATCGCATGGCAAACATCAAATCAGCCCGGAAAAACATCCGAAAATCGGCGAAACGAGCACTCGCCAATGCTTCCGTGAGGAGTCGTCTGAAAACACTTTCAAAGAACGCAGCGGTCGCCCTCAAAGGCGGCGATGCAGAGAAAATCGCCACGGCGGCTGCGGCTGCGGCGAGTGCGTTTGACAAAGCTGTCAAGACTGGGGTCATTCATCGGAACAAGGCTTCTCGTGTAAAATCGAAGCTCGCAAAGAACGCAGCAAAAGCGGCACCCGCCGTTAAGCCCGCCGCGACTGAGGCGTCCGACGGTGGTGGCGAGGCAGCGTAAAATTTTTACGGCACCGGTCTGGTGCTGACTTCGGCATCCTTCGGGGTGCCGGTTTTTTTTGCGTTCAACACTATGCCGCGCTGTGTCCCTGCTTCCATCGGGTTTCCGCCGCCGTTGCTCGGTCGTAGCCCGGTTCGTCTGCCCGTGTTGGCTGCCCGCGACGGAGTTTTCGCATTGGAGAAGCCCGCGGCTATCGCGTGGGAGGGACCGGCTGGGGTGGAAGGAGCCGTCCGCAGCCAGCTTGCGGCAGGCAAAACGGAGTTGGTTGCGATTGCGCCGACCCGTTCGGCGGTGTCTGTGTGGCCGTTAGAAGCGGATATGGCGGGAATCGGTCTGTTTGTGCCGCACGGCGAGGAATTTGCCCGTTGGCGCAATGCCTACGGCTCGGCGCTCATTCGATTCACTTACGCATTTCTCGCCGTGGCGGATGCCGGCATTGACGACGTTTTCACCTGTGCCGCGCCGATCACGGGGCGTAAAAGCGCGACCTTGTTTCGGCGCATGGAGCGTGCGGCGCGGTGGACGTGGTGGGAAGCAGAGACGGATTACCCGCGTTTCCAGCAAATTCGAAAACACGCTGCTATGAGCGGGTTGCGCATTGTCGGCGAGACATCTCCTGATGCCGAGGATGCAGTGCTCACCTTGGAAATGCTTTTGCCCCGAAAGCGGCTCAACAAAGGCATTGCCCGTCCACTTATCGACGGCATTTGCCTGCGTCTTGCGTGCGTAGATTGTTCGCGTGCAAAAATTAATGCTTGGGGTGCGATACGCGCTCCATTGCCGCCCAAGTGGGAAGTCTTGCGCAAACGGCTTGCGGCGGCGTCCGTGCTGGCAGGGTAGGGCGGGCTTGCCCTGCTCGTTTTCCCCTTTGCCGCTGCGGTGCAGAGTGATTTTCTTTGGTGCCATGTCCTCCTACCGTTTGCTCAAAGACGAATGTCTCGCGGCTAATCTTGCGTTGCAGCGCACAGGTCTTGTCGATCTGACCTTTGGCAACGTGTCCGTCGGTGATCCCGCACGGCGCGTTTTCGCCATCAAGCCCAGCGGAATCGCGTATGGCAAGCTCACCCCGGACGACATTGTTGTGCTCGACTACGAAGGCGTTGTTGTCGAGGGCACGGCGCGACCTTCCTCGGATACGCCGACGCACCGGCATTTGTTTCTGCATTTTGACGCCGCCATTCGGTCTATTGTCCACACGCATTCGCGTGCTGCTGTGGCATTTGCGCAGGCTGGATTGCCTGTGCCCTGTCTCGGCACAACGCATTGTGACTATTTTTACGGCGAGGTGCCCGTTACGCGGGCACTGACGGATGCGCAGATTGAGGGGGAATACGAATGGGAGACCGGCGTCGCTATCACGGAGTGTTTTGCGTTGCGCGGGCTGGACCCGTTGCGCGTTCCTGCGGTGCTTGTGCGCAAGCACGGTCCCTTTGCGTGGGGCGTTTCTGGCGAAAAAGCCGTGGAAACGGCATTATCACTGGAAATCGTGGCGGATATGGCGGCGCGGACGCTCGCCCTTAACCCCGGCGTTTCTCCTGCGGCGGGAGCTTTGCTCGACAAGCACTTTTTCCGCAAGCACGGCGCGGGTGCTTATTACGGGCAGCCGAACGGGCGGAAGTCGTAGCCCGTCTGCTTTGCCCCTTGACCCCTCGCCGTGCGGTTTCACCGTGGCGGCTTCCACTTTCTTTTCACACATGCTTCAAGCCGGAATCGCGGGACTGCCCAATGTGGGCAAGAGCACCCTTTTCAACGCACTCACACGTTCTCGCAAAGCCGAGGCCGCCAACTATCCCTTCTGCACTATTGAGCCAAACATCGGTGTCGTCGAAGTCCCTGATGATCGCCTCGCGCCGCTCGCGGTCATAGCGAAAACAGGCGTCATTATCCCGGCTGCGGTCGAGTTTGTTGATATCGCAGGGCTGGTCGCGGGAGCCTCTAAGGGCGAAGGGCTTGGCAACAAGTTTCTCGCTAACATTCGCGAGGTTGACGCCATTGTCCACGTTGTGCGCTGCTTCGATGACGAGGGCATTATCCACAACATGGGCGGTGTTGACCCCGTGCGCGATATTGAGGTCATTAACACCGAGTTAACGCTCGCCGACCTGCAGTCCTGCGAATTGCAACTCGAGCGTAACCTCAAAAAAGCACGCGGGCAGGACAAGGATGCCGCCGCCAACGCAGCGCTTCTCCAACGCCTTCTCGCGCATCTCAACGAAAACAAGCCTGCATCCACCCTCCCCGTGTCCGATGTCGAAGAACGTGCCCGCCTGAAGCATTTCGGGCTGCTTACCCTCAAACCGGTGCTTTACGCCTGCAATGTGGATGAGGCGGCTCTCGCGGATCCTGCACGAAATCAATACGTTGAGGCTGTCCACGCCTTCGCTTCCAATTTTAATGACGCCTGTGTATGCGTCACCTGCGCCCAAGTGGAGGCGGAGCTTGGCGAGCTTTCCCCAGATGAAGCGCGGGAATACCTCGCTGCCATCGGCGTTTCTGACAGCGGCGCAAGCCAGCTGATCCGTTCCACTTACAGCCTGCTTGGCCTCGCCTCCTACTTCACCGCCGGCGAAAAAGAAGTGCGGGCGTGGACGTTCAAACGTGGCATGACTGCGCCGCAGTGTGCGGGCGTAATTCACTCCGATTTTGAAAAAGGGTTCATCAAAGCAGAGGTCATTTCCTACGCAGACCTCATTGCCGTCGGCTCCGTTGCTGCCGCCCGTGACGCGGGCAAATACCGCATCGAGGGCAAGGAGTATCTTTTCAAAGACGGTGACGTTGCCCTGTTCCGTTTCGCGAATTAGCGCATTCTTGCCGAATCCGTTAGAAAACACATGCGCCGTCCGGATTCTTCCTCCGGACGGCGCATGACAAGTGTTTGGACGCGCTCCGCACGGCGAGGCGCCCGGAGCGTATCCCGTTTTTTTCTATTCCTTACGGGCAAACGCAGCGTCAAACGCCTGCGTATTGGTCTGGAAATCCAGCTTTTTCACGAAGGCGGCGGCTTCGGTGGCACCGAACTCACGGTTCATGCGAATATCTTCCCATTCGACGGAAAGAGGACCCGCGTATCCGATGTCGTTCAATGCGACAATGATATCTTCAAAGTTGATGTTGCCACGCCCCGGCGAGCGAAACTCCCAAAAACGGCGCGGGTCGCCAAAGCTCGTGTGCCCACCGAAGACACCCACGGAACCATCGCCCTTGCCCCACCACACGTCCTTGATGTGGACATGGTAAATGCGCGAGGCGAGGTCGCGGATAAACTTCACGTAGTCAACGCCTTGGTAACCGAAGTGCGACGGGTCGTAGTTAAACCCGAAACGCCTGTGTCCCTTGACGGCATCAACGGCGCGTTGCGCACTCGCGAGATCGTAGGCGATTTCGGTCGGGTGCGCTTCGAGGGCGAAGTTGGCGTTAACGCTTTCAAAGACTTCGAGAATCGGGAGGAAGCGTTTTGCGAAATCTTGGAAACCGCGTTCCCAGTATTCCTGCGAAGTGGGCGGAAATGCGTAAAGCGCACCCCAGATGGACGAGCCGGTGAATCCGTTTACGACGACCGGTTTCGCCTTTTCTTCGTCTGTGCGCCCCGGGCGGGCGTCGAAGAAACGGCGGGCGGCTCTGCCCGCAGTTGCCAAGTAATCGGCAGCGCGGCGGCGGACGCCTTCGGGGTCGCCATCTCCCCAGACTTCTTTTGCGACAATTTCTTTGTGACGTTCGTCAATGTTGTCGCAAATCGCCTGTCCGGACAGGTGATTTGAAATGGCAAACGAGTCCAACCCGTTATCAAGCAGGAGTTCCCACTTTTCGGTGATGTATTTGTCGGAGTCAACCGCTTGAAGCACATCAAAGTGGTCGCCCCAACAAGCGAGTTCAAGACCTTGATAGCCAAAACTTTTGGCTTTCTTAACCAATGTTTCCAATGGTAGGTCAGCCCATTGGCCGGTGAATAGTGTTACTGGACGTGGCATGAGAGTATGCGTTTTTGTTTGAGTTGAGAGAGAGACCAAGACCGACACAGCCACCCGCCCCGGTTCCAGCCGCGAACGCGGAGGAAAATCCGATTTAGGTGAACGCGTCACAAGTTATGGTGGGCCTTACAGGACTCGAACCTGTAACCAAAGCATTATGAGTGCTCTGCTCTGACCATTGAGCTAAAGGCCCCACGCAGACTTGCACCAGATACGAAGTTGTCCCGATTCCCCTTTGTCAAGCTGTGATAACAGCTCCGTTCTGTTTTGACCGAAGAATATCGGGCGTGGGACAGGCAAAAGCTCAGTGCTGCTCCATGCGCAAGAGGAGGTGGTTAAGTAACAGAGACGCAAGTGGTTCTGCCGCCGGTGTTCGTGACAGCATCTCCGTTCTGGTTTGGACAAAGGTGCCGGGGGTGATTTCGGCGGCACAGTTTTCGCAAATTCGCTCTATTTCCGCCTCGCCCATTTCGAGATGAAATTGTAGTCCGAGCACGCGTGTCCCGAACGCAAATGCTTGATTTACACAAGATTCGCTCGATGCAAGTCGTGCCGCGCCGGTGGGCAAATCGAAGGTGTCTCCGTGCCAGTGAAACACCGTCGATTTCCCAGCGGGAAATGCCAGGCGTTCGTCTCCAGTGTGCGGCGTGGCGTGCACGGGCAGCCAGCCAATTTCACGTTCGGCGTTTTGGTAAACTTTCGCCCCCAACACGTCCGCAATGAGCTGTGCGCCAAGGCACACGCCAAGCACACGCGCACCGGCTTCGATTCGCGCCTCGATCATCTTTTTTTCTACGAGTAACCACGGATAATCACGGTGTTGATAAATGTTCATCGGACCGCCCATCACGACGAGCCAATCGCACGCTGTAATCTCCGCCCCCGGTGTCTCGCCTGCAAAAAACCGTGTCCCACTCAACTGGTGCCCTCGTGAACGCATCCACATCTCAATTTTCCCGAGTCCCTCAAATGGGACATGTTGAAAATAGTGAATTTTCATTCGCCGAAATAATAGGAAATCTGCCTGACGCGAAACACTATTCCCGAATGATCGGAAAAATATGGTGGGTGAATTAGCTGCAACCTGTCTGTGGAGAGAAGGTCTCCCGTGTCGGTGTAACAATCATGTTCGTTTGAGGGAAAAGGTTGTTCCGGTGAATTTTCCCGATGCGATATTGAGCAGGATATCGGGGGTGCGACCGTTTGCGATGATGGTTTCGGCACCGACGGAAGCGGCGATTTCGGCGGCGAGCAGTTTTGTCGCCATGCCGCCTACGTTGCGTTGGGTTGTTGTGCCGGTGGCGATTTGGCGGATTGAGTCGTCCACTTCGCGGACGCGGGGGATGAGTTTTCCGGTTCCGTCGGGAGATGACATAAGGCCATCGACGGAAGAAAGGATGATGAGGCGGCGGGCATGGACAAGCGTGAGGACGTAGGCGGAAAGGCGGTCGTTGTCGCCGACTTTGATTTCATCACTGGCGACGGCGTCATTTTCGTTAATGATGGGGATGACGTTTTTTTTAGAAAGGAGGTGTTCGAGAGCGTGTGTGGCGTGGAGGCAGCAGGAGCGGCTGTCGAGGTTGGCGTGGGTGAGGAGGAGTTGGGCGGCGAAAAAGCCGTGTTTGCGCAGGTGGCGTTGATATTCGCCCATTAGTTCGATTTGACCGATAGTGGCGCAGGCTTGCAGTTCGGCGATGGAATGCGGGCGATTCGTGAGGTGGAGGACGGTCATGCCGGTGGCAATCGCGCCAGAAGAGACGAGGACAATCTCGTGCCCGGTGCTGGTGAGGGTCGCGATTTGTTTGACGAGCAGCCCGATTTGGCGGCGGTCAGTCCCGCCGTCTGCTCGTGTGAGGATGCCGGTGCCCAGTTTTATTACCCAACGGTTCTTTTTCATGGGCGCGATGTGTAGGAAACGCTGACTCAAACGCAAGCGGACGTCGGGGGTCCCTTTTTCCGATAAGGGTGCCTCGGGTAACGCCGATCTGGCTGTGCAAACGCAATTCGCGCCAGAGTGCCGCGCCGGTGATTTCGCCCCGCAAAAGGGCGGCGTAACGCGAGAGGACGCGGGTAATTGTCGCGGCGTCTTCGTCGAGAAATTCGACCCGAAAGTGGCGGATTCCGATGGCGAGGAGGTGGGGAACAAGCTCCGCCCCTGTCTGCGTGCGCCCGTTGTAAAGCGTGTTGCGGCAGGCGGCATCGGCGCGTAGCGGGTGGATAACGCCCGTCCGATCTCGCAGTGCCGCTGTGTGGCGGGAACAAGGACGCCCGCAGTCGCGATAATCGTGTCCGGTGGAGAGAAATGCACAAAATACACAGTGTTCCATGTGAAACATAGGAACGCGTTGGTGGATAGTGACTTCAAACCATGTTGAAGGCGCAGAATGCAGCAGTGCCTCAAGCTGCGACGCGCTCAAGTCGTAGGATGCGGTGAGGCGTTCCAACCCGTGATGTTGCGTGAAATAGGCGGCAGCGGTGGCGTTGGAGATGTTCAATGAGAAATCGCCGCGGCGGCGAAGAGCACTGGACTTGCGGCGAAGTTGCTCGTGGTTGCGCACAAGCCAGCCATCGGCACCGCTTTCCTCAATTTGGCGTAAAAGAAAGTCGTCGCCTTGCTTAAAAATGCGTGGCGGCACCGCCCAGACTTCCACCGCTATGCCGGTGGTTGCTGAAAATTCGCGAACGCGGGCAACGGCTAACTTGTGTTCGCGCAAGTCGTCAAATTCGCAATAAAGGGTTTTTGCGCCCGATTGCAGGGCGGCATCTATCTGTTCGCGGTGCCGGATAACAGGGATGATTTCGGGCAACGAAGCTGGCTTGTCCGCAGTGACCGCCGCAAGCGGGGCATTGGCAGCGGGCGACGGAAGGATTGTCCAGCGGCGCCCGGCGGCACGCAGGCTATCGAGGCGAGAAACAAGTTCGCGGCGCAGGCGATTTAATTCGGGAAGCGGGACGTTGACGTCGCCCGCCAACGCATTGTCCAGCGCGTCCATCGCGTAGGGCGTTCCGCCGAGGCGTCCCAGATGGGCACGCAAAACTTCCGTCGTGAGTGGGCGGCTGACGGCTGGAATCGCGGGGACATCGGATTCGCAAGAAACCACGTTTCCGGCGGTGTCCTCAAACTCCACGCGAATCGGTGCGCCGGCGGTGCCGCAGACGCGCACGCGCAGGGGGCGGCGGAACTGCGGCGTTGCGCTGGAAAAACTGTTGCGCAGACGCCTCGCGAGCGCGGGATCGGCGGTTTTCCAAAGTTTGTGCCCGCGCTGTCTGCGCCGCAAAACCTCTGCCGCCCTGTTAATGCGCACCCGTGAAAGCCCGTCCGGTCGTGTCTCCACGGCGTAAACAAACCCGCCGCTTGCTTCGCCGTCGGCAAGCCCGTCATCAATCATCACGCCGTCTCCGTTTTTGAGCGGGGCGCGCAGGCGCAGCAAAATGCCCTCGGAATCGGCGTCCTCAATTTCGCCGAGGAAAACGCCCTGTTTGCCGGCGCAGCGTCCGTTAACGAGGCACTTATTGTCCATGCCGCGCATCCAGCCTGTGCCAAAACCGCGCGAAAAACTCATCGCGAGATCGTAGTCGAACTCGCGCCGCGCAGAACGGGCAAGGTCTGCCGCGATTGTTCCGTCCCCGTCCCTCAACGCGTTCCAGACGCGGTCAATAGCGGTCCGGTAGGCGTGGGTGACGGCGGCGACGTATTCGGGCGATTTCAGGCGTCCCTCAATTTTCAACGAAGCAACACCCGCCTGCATCAGTTCTGCCAGCATTTCCATTCCGGCGAGATCGTGCGGGCTGAGGAGGTGCGCCCGCCCGTTGAGGTGCACGGGCGCGCCGTCGCATAAAAGTTCGTAGGGGAGGCGACACGCCTGGGCGCATTCCCCGCGGTTGGCTGAACGCCCGCCCAACGCCTCGCTCGTGAGGCATTGTCCGGAGTATGCCACGCAAAGTGCGCCGTGGACAAATACCTCGATGGCTGGCGGCGTCCCGCTGGCGGCGGCGATCATCGGTGCGATTTCCGCTACGGCGCATTCCCTTGCGAGCACGACGAGGGATGCGCCCAGTGATCGCGCAAAATCAAGTCCCGCCGCGCTGGTCACGCTCATCTGCGTCGAGGCGTGGATGGGAAAATCGGGCGAAATTTCGCGAATGAGGCGGCACACGCCCACGTCTTGCACAATGGCGGCGTCCACACCGGCTGCTATGATCGTGCGCAGGTCTGCGGCGGCATCGCGCATTTCGTCTTGGAAGATAATGGTGTTGAAGGTGATGCGACCTTCGACGCCGCGTTGGTGCAAGAAAGCCATCAAATTTGGCAGGTCTTCGAGGGAAAAATTTTCCGCCCGTGCCCGTGCGTTGAAGCGACCGACGCCGAAATAGACGGCGTCGGCACCATTTTCCACGGCGGCGCGGACACAGTCCCAGTTACCGGCGGGAGCGAGCAGGGCGGGTTTTCGCATCCGGGGTTTGCATGTGGGCAAGTGGGGAAAGTGCAAATGAAAACACGGCGCGGCACATTTCGATGAGGCTGTGCGCTGCCGGTGCGGGATTCAGGTTGATGTCGGGCGAAGGCGGGCGTTTTTTCGCGGGACATGGACATATCGGCTTTCCGGCAAGAATATACGCGGGCGGGGCTTTCTCGCGAGACGCTCGCACCCTCGCCGTTCGTGCAATTTGAATTGTGGTTCAAACAGGCGTGCGAGTCGCATTTAGCGGAGCCAAACGCGATGAGCCTCGCCACGGTATCCGCCGGCGGAGCACCGTCTTGCCGTGCGGTTTTGTTAAAGGCATTCGACGAACGTGGGTTCGTTTTTTTCACCAATTACACGAGTCAGAAGGCAGCCGACATTGAGGAAAACGCCCGTGTCGCGCTGCATTTCCCGTGGTTTGCATTGGAGCGTCAGGTGCAAATCGCGGGCACAGCGGCAAAAATCAGCACAAAGGAGTCGCTCGCCTACTTCTTGTCGCGCCCCTACGGCAGCCAACTCGGCGCGTGGGTGTCGCACCAGAGCACTGTGATTTCTTCACGCCAGCTGTTGTTGAAAAAACTTGATGAAATACGGCGTAAATTCGCCGAAGGCCGAGTCCCTCTGCCGGATTTCTGGGGCGGATACCGCGTCACGCCGCAAACAGCGGAATTTTGGCAAGGTCGCCCAAACCGCCTGCACGACCGTTTTCAATACACTCGCGATGGCAATATCGAGAACGGCTGGCGCATCGAGCGGCTGGCACCCTGACGCAACGGCGTTGCCACGCCGGCGTTTTTCGGTGTTTCCGCCGCGCCTCTTTTCCGTTTTTTGACAGCGATGCCTTACACTATCGGACTCGACTACGGAACAAACTCGGCGCGCGCACTCGTCGTGGACTGCACTAACGGACGCGAAGTCGGCGCAGCGGTCGTGGACTATCCCTCTGGACAACAAGGGATACTGCTCGACTCCGCCAACCACCATCTCGCGAGGCAAAATCCCGCAGATTATCTTTACGCCCTCGAACACGCCACCCGCCGCGCCCTCGCCGCCGCCGGCAACGCAGACATTGCGTTTTCCGCCGACAAGGTCGTTGGCATCGGCATGGACGGCACCGGGTCCAGCCCCTTGCCCGTGGATGCGCACAACGCGCCGCTCGCCCTCGATCAGCGTTTTTCGGAAAACCCCAACGCCCAATGTTGGCTTTGGAAAGACCACACGAGCATCGCGGAAGCTTCCGCTATTACGCAGAGGGCACGCGCCTCGCGCCCGCAGTATCTCGCCAAAATTGGAGGTGTCTATTCCGCCGAATGGTTCTGGGCAAAAATCTGGCACTGTCTCAAGACCGACCCTGCCGTCTTTGACGCTGCTTACTCGTGGGTCGAGTTGTCTGACTTTATCCCCGCCGTGCTCGCGGGAGTGAAGACCCCGGAAGATATCCGGCGCGGCATTTGCATGGCAGGGCATAAGGCAATGTTCTCCGAAGAATGGGACGGTCTGCCTGACAAGGCGTTTCTCTCCTCTCTCGACCCCGGTCTCGCATCGCTGCGCGATCGCCTCTACTCCGCCGCGCACGACGCTTCGTCAACCGCCGGGAACCTCTGCGATTACTGGGCGAAAAAACTCGGTTTGCCCGCCGGAATCCCCGTCGCCATCGGTGAGATGGACGTCCACTGGGGGGCAATCGGTTGCGGCATAAGCGAGGGAACTCTCGTTAAAATAATCGGCACCTCGACCTGCGACTGCGCCGTCGTCTCCGCAAAAAAAACAGTGGCAGACATTCCGGGCATCTGCGGCATCGTCCCCGGCGCGATTTTGCCGGGTTACTTTGGCGTCGAAGCCGGTCAATCCGCTGTGGGCGACATATTTAAGTGGTTTGTCGAAGGTGTCCTTGGCGGCGACGCAGGCAGTCACGCACAACTCACTGCCGCCGCCACGGCACTGCGCCCCGGTCAATCCGGCTTGCTCGCCCTTGATTGGAATAACGGCAACCGCACCATCCTCGTTGACCAGCGCCTCACGGGGCTTCTGCTTGGGCAAACGCTCCACACCACACGCGCCGAGATTTACCGCGCACTTATTGAAGCAACGGCATTTGGCGCACGAACCATCATTGAGCGCCTTCGCGAATACGGAGTCCCCGTCGAACGAATTGTGTGCTCAGGGGGCGTCGCCGAAAAAAATCCTTTGCTCATGCAAATTTACGCCGATGTGACAGGCTGCGAAATTCGCATCTCGCGCTCCGGTAACGCCTGCGCCCTCGGTGCCGCCGTCGGTGCTGCTGTAGCCGCAGCCGTCCACCCGAATTTCGACTCTGCCCAAGCGGCAATGACGGGCATCAAGGACATCGCCTACGTCCCCATTCCCGAAAACCAGCACGTTTACACGCGCCTTTACGCGCTCTACCGCACCCTGCACGACGCTTTCGGCGGCGTGTCCGAAACTGCGTTGCTTGGCGCTGTCATGAAGGAACTTCTTTCGTTGAAATAAGAATGCGGGCGGCGCGGCGCATGTTTTTCGCCGAATTCGCAGAAAAAGTGCGACAACGCCCGTGCTGCGGTGTCTCGTGCGAGTGAAATTAAAAAACTTGCACACTCATTCCGTTTTCTCACCCTCTGCCGCCCTTCCTTTTTTGCACACGCACACCAATGATAAGCACTGAAGCCTCAGATCTTAATTCCGAGAAAGAGCAGTCATTCGACTATGTTTCCATCTCTATTGCCTCACCGGACACGATTCGCTCGTGGTCGAAGGGCGAAGTCAGAAACCCGGAGACGATTAATTACCGCACCTTCAAGCCGGAGACAGGAGGTCTCTTTTGCCAGCGCATTTTCGGTCCCGTGCGCGATTACGAGTGCGCCTGCGGAAAATACAAGCGCATCAAGCACAAGGACGTCGTTTGCGAACGCTGCAACGTCGAAGTCACCATGTCCCGCGTCCGCCGCGAGCGCATGGGGCACATCGAACTCTCCGTTCCCGTCGCGCACATTTGGTTCTTAAAATCGCTCCCAAGTCGCCTCGGTCTCTTGCTCGACATGACGGCGCGCAGCCTCGAATCCGTAATTTATTACGAAAAATACCTTGTTGTTGATTCCGGCAAGACCCTGCTCGAACTGAAACAAATCCTCACCGAATCCGAATACCAACAGGCGGTTTCCGAATATGGCGAGGAAGCATTTGTCGCCAAAATGGGCGCCGAAGCTCTCCTTGATTTGTTGAAAGGAATGGACCTCGATCAGATCACGCAGGAATTACAGGAACAGATTCAAACCACGCGTTCTAAACAGATTAAAAAGAAAGTAGCCCGCCGGTTAAAAATTATCCAAGGCTTCATCGCCTCCGGCAACAAACCGGAGTGGATGGTGCTGCAAACCCTCCCGGTCATCCCGCCCGACCTGCGCCCCCTCGTCCCGCTTGAAGGCGGACGCTTCGCCACATCCGACCTCAACGACCTCTACCGGCGCGTTATCAACCGCAACAACCGCCTGCGCAGCCTCCTCCTTCTCAAAACCCCGGACGTCATCATTAACAACGAGAAGCGCATGTTGCAGGAAGCCGTGGATGCACTCTTTGACAACGGTCGCCACGGTCGCCCCGTCACTGGCGCGGGCAACCGCCCCCTCAAATCGCTCTCCGATATGCTCAAGGGCAAACAGGGACGTTTCCGCCAAAACCTTCTCGGCAAACGCGTGGATTACTCAGGCCGCTCCGTCATCGTCATCGGTCCCGAATTAAAACTCCACCAGTGCGGTCTTCCCAAAAAGATGGCGCTCGTCCTCTTTGAACCCTTTATCATTCGCCGCCTTAAGGAACTCGGGTTTATCCACACTGTTCGCGGGGCACGGAAAATGATCGAAAAAAAATCCCCCGAAGTGTGGGACATTCTCGAAGAAGTCACCAAAGGGCACCCTGTGCTTCTCAACCGCGCTCCGACCCTCCACCGCCTTTCCATCCAAGCATTTGAACCGGTGCTCATCGAAGGGGACGCTATCCGCCTCCACCCGCTCACTTGCACCGCTTACAATGCAGACTTCGACGGCGACCAAATGGCGGTGCACATCCCGCTTTCCAGCGAAGCCATAATGGAGTGCAAACTCCTCATGCTCGCGACGAATAACATTTTCTCTCCCTCCAGCGGAAAACCGATTTTGACGCCTTCCCAAGACATCGTCCTCGGTTCCTATTACCTCACCTACGAACCGACTGCAAAGCCGTCCAAAAACGTCCGCATCCCGCTCATCTCTAACGTCCTTGAAGCGCAATTCACCGAAATAGAAGGCTCATTGCACTTCCACGATTGGGTGGACTTTGTCAACCCGGACTACGGCAAAAAAACCGTCTATGGCGTTCCCGATAAACGAGTTATACGCACCACTATTGGGCGCATCATCTTTAATACCATCTGGCCGGCGGGCATGGGGTTTGCCAACTTCCCCGTTAAGAAATCGCAAATCGGCGATCTCATTCTCAACACCTACAAACTCGTCGGCAAAGAGGGTTCCATCCCCGTCCTCGATGCCCTCAAAGAAATGGGTTTCAAAATCGCCACGAGTGCCGGCATTTCCATCGGCATCGGCGACATGATCTTCCCCCGCGCCAAGGCGGACATTATCAAGAAGTCCCGGAACAAAGTAGATGAGGTCGAAGCCCAGTACAAACGCGGCATCATCACTACCGGCGAACGCTACAACAAAGTCGTCGATCTCTGGACAAGTGCCACCGACGAGATCGCCAAATCCGTCTTCAAAACACTTGAAACGTCCGCGACCCGTGCCGGTGCCATAAAAGGCGACCCGCGCAACCCGGGGCGCTGGATCATCAACCCCGTCCACATCATGATGGACTCCGGAGCACGCGGCAATAAGCAGCAGGTGCGCCAGCTCTGCGGCGCCCGCGGCCTCATGGCGAAACCCAGCGGCGAAATTATCGAACGCCCCATTCTCTCTTCCTTCCGCGACGGTCTCTCCGTCCTCGAATACTTCATCTCCACCCACGGTGCCCGAAAAGGTCTCGCCGACACCGCCCTCAAGACCGCCGACGCCGGTTACATGACGCGCAAACTTTGCGATGTCGCCATGGATGTCATCATCACCGAAGTGGACGACGGCAACCGCGACGGCATTTGGAAAACGGCTCTTTACGAAGGCGACGACGAAATCGTGAAGCTCTCTGAGCGCATTTTCGGACGCTGCGCCAGCGAAGACGTCAAAAACCCACTCAATCCCGACGAAATCATCGTCAAAGCGGGTGAAATGATCTCCGAGGAAGCTGCATCCTTAATCGAAACCATTGGCATCGAGCGCGTTAAAGTCATGTCCCCGCTCACGCACATGAAGGTGAACAGCACGCCCGCGCTCGCCTACGGTCTCGACCCTTCCACCGGCAAACTCGTCGAAAGAGGCACCGCCATCGGTATCATCGCGGCACAGTCCATCGGTGAACCGGGCACCCAGCTCACGATGCGCACGTTCCACATCGGCGGCGTCGCAAACCAAGTTCTGCGTAACCCCGAAATCCGCGTCCGCAACAACGGTATCATCGAGTTTCAGGGCATCCGTTTCGTCGAAATAGGCGACGGCACCGCCATCATTGTCCTCAATAAAAACGGAACCATCCGCGTCCACGACCCCAAAGACCCGGAAAATATCCTTGAGGAACACAACATTGTCATCGGCTCCATTTTGTCCGTGAAAAATGGCGGCACGATTAATAAGGGTGATCTCCTCGCCCGCTGGGACCCGCATAACGTCCCCATTCTCTCCGAAAAAGCAGGCATTGTCGCCTTCCGCGACATGATCCCGGGCGTCACAGTCAAGCGCGAGCTTGACGAATCTTCTGGCCGCGTCGCCACCGTCGTCATCGAACATAAAGAAGACCTCAACCCGACCGTCCAAATCAGAGCCATTGAAAAGGTTGGCGACGAAACCGAGGCAAAAATTCTCGCCGAACACATCATTCCGGTAGGTGCCCAGGTCAGTGTCGGAGAAGGGGATAACATCAAACCGGGTGCCCTCCTCGCAAAAACCCCGCGCCAAGCTTCCAAGACGCAGGACATTACCGGCGGTCTGCCCCGCATCGCCGAACTTTTTGAAGCCCGCCGCCCAAAAGAGACCGCCGAAATGGCAAAAATCGAAGGCACCGTCTCGTTCGACGGCTCGGTGCGCAGCAAAAAGAAACTCGTCGTCACAAACGATGAGGGACACCACGAAGAACACCTGATTCCCCACGGGAAACACATCACCGTCCACACGGGAGACCGCGTCCGCAAGGGACAGCTTCTCACTGACGGTGCACCAGACCCCCACGAAATCCTCGAAATCCAAGGCGCGACCGCTCTCCATGATTATCTTATCACCGAGATTCAAAAGGTCTATCGCCTCCAAGGGGTCATCATTAACGACAAGCACATCGAAATAATCATTTCGCGCATGTTGCGCAAAGTGCGCATCACCGACCCTGGGGACACCGATTATTTCTGGGGCGAACAAGTTGACCGCCACGCTCTTACGCAGCGCAACAACGCCATTGAAAATGCCGGCGGCAAGGGTGCCGAGTTTGAACCGGTGCTCCTCGGTATCACCAAGGCGTCGCTCGAAACGGAATCCTTCATCAGCGCCGCCTCCTTCCAAGAAACGACCCGCGTCCTTACCGATGCCTCGACCCTCGCCCGCCAAGATGCCCTCACCGGATTCAAAGAAAACGTCATCATGGGGCACCTCATTCCCGCCGGCACAGGGCTTCCGAAATACCGCCGTCTTTCCATAACTACTTTCTCCCCAGAAATAACGGAACCCTGACCTTCCCGCCGTCGCCCAGAGCAACACCGCGCACCCGCACCTTCCCTCCTGCGGACAGAGAGTCCGCAGGATAGCCGAAGAAAACTGAACGTCGTCAAAACATGAAAACGCGAACCTTCTCCCCACGCGAATTTTCATCACAGGAGTCCTATGCCTCTCTTTGACACTGTTGATGACGCCCTTGCCGATATCGCCGCCGGTCGCCTCGTCATCGTCACGGACGATGAACAGCGCGAAAACGAGGGTGACCTCATCATGGCAGCGGAAAAAGCCACCCCAGAAGCAATTGCCCTCATGATACGGCATTGCAGCGGGATTGTGTGCGTCCCAGCTACGGAAACTTGGCTGCACCGCCTCAGCCTTCAACCGATGGTCGCCCAAAACCACGACGCGCACCGCACCGACTTCACCGTCTCTGTTGATGCTGCCCAAGGGGTTACTACGGGCATAAGCGCCGCTGACCGGACGCGCACCATTCGCCTCCTCGCCGATCCTGCCACTCTCCCAACCCAGCTCGCCCGACCGGGGCACGTCTTCCCTCTGCGCGCCAGACAAGGCGGCGTTCTCGAACGCCCAGGGCATACCGAAGCCGCTGTTGACCTCGCCCTCCTCGCCAAACTAAACCCCGTCGGCGTCCTCTGCGAACTCGTCAACGACGACGGTTCGGTGCAACGGCTCCCGCAAATACTGGCATTCAAAAGAAAATATGCCATGCGGCTCATTTCCATCGCCCAGCTCATCGAATACCGCCGTTCTCATCGCCCTGCCTCCGTGCACTCGCAGCATTTGTAACTTGCCACCCCGCATTCTTCGCCCCTTCCTCCCGAGCCGTATGAAACTTCTACGCTTCTCCATTTTCGTCCTCAGTTGCCTGCTTCCCGTCTTCGCAGCTGCCAAACTCAAACTCGCCGATGCCTTTGGCGACGCAATGGTCATCCAGCGCGATATTTCCGTCCCCGTTTGGGGAACCGCCGATCCCGACGTCGAGGTGTCCGTCTCCTTCGCCGGTCAAAAAAAGACCACCCGCGCCAGTGCTACCGGCGAATGGCAGGTCAAACTCAGCCCGCTTGTCGCCTCCTCCGAGAACCGCAATCTCACGGTCTCCGACGGCACCACGACCGTCGAATACGAGAAAGTCCTCGTCGGCGAAGTTTGGCTCTGCTCGGGTCAATCCAACATGGAACAAGGCATCCTTCACAGGGGCACCTACGACGGCGCAAAAGAAGCCGCAAAAGCAGATTTCCCCCTCATCCGTATCCGCTACGCCAAAAGGGCAACTTCCAGCAGCCCGCGGACAAACTTCCAAGGCTCCTCCTGGCGCGCCTGTTCCCCCGAGAGTCTTAAACATGGAAATTGGGACGGCTTCACCGCCGTCGGCTACCTTTTCGGAAAAGAACTCCACCAAAGACTAAATGTGCCCGTCGGCATTATCCAATGTGCATGGGGCGGCACACGCATCGAACCTTGGACAACTCCGGAGGGCTTCAAATCCGTCCCGGAACTATCCGGCATCGCTTCCGCCCGAAATAGAAAAATCTCCTCCTCTACGCCTTCCGCTCTCTACAACGCCATGATACACCCCCTCGTTCCCTACGCCATTCGCGGCGCAATCTGGTATCAAGGCGAATCCAACCGCGGCGAAACTGACTACGCCGCTAAAATGCGCGCCCTCATCCAAGGTTGGCGCATCGCTTGGAATCAAGGCGACTTCCCCTTCTACTACGTCCAGCTCGCCCCCTTTATTTACGAACGCGGAAACGCCGCCGACCGCCTCGCCGTGACATGGGAACAGCAAACCCTCGCCCTCGAAATCCCTAACACGGGCATGATCGTTACCACCGACATCGGCAACCTCCGCGACATCCACCCAGGTAATAAACGCGATGTCTCCGCCCGCCTCGCCCGCCTCGCTCTTTCACGCATCTACGATAAAAAATTCACCGATGACGCGAGTCCTCTCTTTAAGAACGCACGTATCGAAAGCCCGAAAAAAATTATAGTCGAATTTACTAATGTTAATAGCGGTCTCACCACCCGTGACGGCAAACCTCCTTCTCACTTTGAAGTCGCCGGTCGTGATGGTATTTTTCACCCCGCCACCGCGACAATAGTCAATAATACTGTCGAGGTTTCTTGCGAAGAATTAACCTCTCTTAAACAAGTGCGTTTCGCATGGACGGAATCCGCCGAGCCTAACCTTATAAATGGCGATAAGTTGCCGGCGGGTCCTTTCCGCTGGAAAGCAAAATAATGCCTCGCCGCTTGTAAAATAGTGCTTCTTTCGGTGTGCTTTGCGCGTCCTTTGCGAAACGAAAATAAGAAAAAACACCACTATCATCGGAGTCGGCAATGGAGTAAAATAACATTGCCCGACTCCTGAAAAATTGGTTTCGTCAGCGCACATTAAAATGCTTCCAAAGAAGTTTGCTATGCACTTTCAAAACTCCATGACAAACAACACAAATCGCAAGATACACGTGTAAACAACAATGTTTTTTTAGAGTTTTTCTCCTCTCAAAAATGACTTTCTTCAGACATGTCTGTAAACAAAAATAACGATCCTACAAAGATTCCGGGCAACTACGAACCAAACCTTGTCGAACCTCGCTGGCAGGAGTATTGGCGCGCAAATAAAACCTTTCACGCCACCGACCCGGCACCAGGAGAAAATGCGCCCGCCAAACCTAAATACTACGTGCTCGACATGTTCCCTTACCCTTCCGGTTCAGGGCTTCACATCGGACACCCCGAAGGCTACACAGCTTCCGATATTCTCGCCCGTTACAAGAAAGCGTGCGGATTTAATGTCTTGCACCCAATGGGCTGGGACGCCTTTGGACTGCCTGCCGAACAATACGCCATTAAAACGGGAATCCATCCTTCTTCCCAAGTCCGTCAAAACATCATCACTTTCCGCCGCCAATTGGAAATGCTTGGCTTCGCAATAGATTGGTCCAGAGAAATCAATACGACTGATCCTATCTACTATCGCTGGACGCAGTGGATTTTTCTCCAATTGCTCAAACACGGCCTCGCTTACGTTGACGAAAAACCAGTCTGGTTTTGCCCCGCCCTCGGAACGGTGCTCGCAAACGAAGAGGTCATCAACACCGGAGATGGACCGCGCTCGGAGCGGGGTTCCCATCCAGTCGAACGGCGCCCGATTCGCCAATGGGTTTTGCGCATTACTGCTTATGCCGAAAAACTCCTTGCAGGTCTCGATACGCTCGATTGGCCGGAATCCACTAAACGGCTCCAAACAAACTGGATCGGTCGCTCGGAAGGCGCAGAAGTTGACTTCCTTCTCGCCTCTTCTCAAACGGTGCCCGGTAACGCCGAAAAACTTACGGTTTTCACGACGCGCCCCGACACGCTTTTTGGCGCGACTTACATGGTCATCGCCCCCGAACACCCGCTCGTGCCGACGTTAACAACGCCCCCACAACGCAGCGCGGTCGCGTCCTATATTGCCGCCGCCCGCGATAAATCCGAATTGGAACGCACCAGCCTTACCAAAGATAAACACGGTGTCTTCACCGGCTCCTACGCCATCAATCCGGTCAACAATGTAAAAATCCCCATCTGGATAGCCGACTACGTCCTCATGGGTTACGGCACCGGCGCGATAATGGCGGTCCCCGCCCACGATCAACGCGACTGGGATTTTGCCAAAAAATATGACCTTCCCATTATCCCCGTTGTCAACCCGCCCCCCAATACTGTCGCAAAATGTCGCCCGGCGGGGGAGCCGCCCGCTTCGGGAAGCGAGACATTTGACTTCAACGAAAATGCCTTTGAGGGCGATGGTCTGCTGATTAACTCTGGCTTATACAACGAGTTGTCGAACGTAGAAGCGAAACAGCGCATCACCGCCGACCTCGCTTCACGGGGCGTTGGCAGAAGCAAAGTTAACTACAAACTGCGCGACTGGCTTTTTTCCCGCCAACGTTACTGGGGCGAGCCTTTCCCCGTCGTTTGGATTTCTCCCGAAGCCTACGCCGCCATCCCAGCCGACTCGCCCCAGCGCGAATTTCTCCCCGCCGATCCAGTTTCCTGTAACATCAACGGAATCACGTATTTCGCCTTGCCACTAAACGCCGCCCAACTGCCGCTGCTCCTCCCCGAAGTGGAGTCTTACCTGCCTTCCGAAACGGGCGAAAGCCCTCTCTCCCGCGCTTCTGACTGGGTGAATGTCTATGTAAATCTCGCCACAGGCAAATTTTACTCCGCTGACGCTCTTGCGAACCCCGCAAAAGTGGAGTTTCCCATCGTCCCCGCCTTGCGGGAAACGAATACCATGCCTAACTGGGCTGGATCCTGTTGGTATCACCTGCGTTACATAGACCCCTCAAATAAAACAGCATTAGTCGCCCCGGAAAAAGCTGCCTATTGGGCAACGCCGGATTTCTACATCGGCGGCGCGGAACACGCTGTCCTCCACTTGCTCTACGCCCGCTTCTGGCACATCTTTTTGCACGACATCGGTGCCCTCGCTTCCCGCGAACCTTACACGCGCCTTTTTCACCAAGGTATTATTTTAGGTGAAGATAACGAAAAAATGTCGAAAAGCCGTGGCAACGTCATCAACCCCGACACCATTGTTCACGACTATGGTGCGGACGCCTTGCGCCTTTACCTGATGTTTCTCGGTCCGCTCGAAGCCATGAAGCCGTGGAATACGAAGAACATCGAGGGCGTCTCACGTTTCCTCCGTCGCACTTGGCGCATGATCGTGAACGAAGCCGACGGCTCCCTCTCTCCGCGCATCAGCAAAACGGCGCAAGTTTCCCCGGCACTTGACCGCGTGCGCCACCAAAGCATCAAAAAAATCACCGAAGATATCGAACACCTGCGCCTCAACACTGCCATTTCCCAATTGATGATTTTCCTCAATTTCACCGAAAAAGAGGAAACTCTCCCGCTGGACATTGTCCTCGACTTCCTGCGCCTCCTCGCCCCTTTCGCCCCGCATATCTCGGAAGAACTCTGGTACCGCGTCCACGCCTCCTCCGGCGAGCATGAAAGCATCACTTCCGAAGGCTGGCCGAATTACGACACCTCAAAACTCGTCCGAGAGGTGGTAACTATTGTCTTCCAAGTTAATGGAAAACTTCGCGGTCAAACCGAACTTCCCCGCGACAACCTCTCCCGCGACACTATGCTCGCCGCTGCCCGCACGAATGAGGGCGTCCGCAAATTCACCGAAGGCACAACTATCTTAAAGGAAATTGTCGTCCCGGGGAAACTCGTGAACTTCGTCGTAAAACAATAATAACAAATAGGTTGCCACACCTATCCTTCCCAATGATAGACCAGCCATGCCAAAAAAACGCGATTATCCGCTCCTGCTTTCTGCCCAATTCCTCAGCGCGTTTGGCGACAACGCTATTCTCGCCATCATCATTGGACCGCTCACCTTTCAAGCGAGCCGCGGCGAAATCTCCGAAAGCGTCCTGCGTGATGCCAATACTCTTTACACAGTATTACTTTTCGTCCCGTGCGTAATTTTCGCACCACTCGCCGGTTATTTTAATGACCGTTTTCCCAAGACCTCCTGCCTTGTAGCTGGAAACGCATTTAAGCTCACGGGCGCAATTCTTTGCACCTGTGGTCTTTGGTGGACGGAGAGCCTATTTCAGGGCGTAGGTTATTTCATCATCGGCGCAGGGACTTGCCTCTATGGACCCGCAAAATACGGCGTGCTTCCCGAAATTTTGCCCCGCGCCAAACTTGTCCACGCCAACGGCGTCGTCGAAATGCTCACCCTCATCGCTGTTCTCGCCGGTTTCGGCGGCGGCGCAAAACTCGCCGACACCTTTGACGGGCAGCGGGGGATTCCCTTCGCCCTCATCCTTGGCACTTATGCCATCGCTCTCGTCTTAAATATGTTCATGTCACGCACTTACGTTACCGCCCCCGACGCAAAATTACGCCAGTGCACAAGCGCCTTTTTCCAACACGCATGGAGCCTCTTGCGTTCACCCCGCCCCCAAATACTCCTGCTCGGCTCGGCAATGTTCTGGTTCGTCGGCGCAGCGATGAAAAGCCACTTCAACCCGTGGGGCATTTCCGTGTTAAAATTGCGCAATAACACCGAAATCTCCCTCCTCGTCCTCGCAATGAGCATCGGCGTCATGGCGGGCGGCTTGCTCGCCGGACGCCTCCACAAAGTAGGCGATCTGCGCAAAACTCCTTGGAACGGCTTCGCCCTCGCCATCGTGTTCATCCTCACATGGATAATCGGCCACAACGAAGCCTTCCTCCATCTCCGCATAAACTTCTTCGATCAAACCCTGATTCTGCCAGTTTCTACCCTCGTGGCAGCCGCAGGCATTTTCGCAGGTCTCTTCCTCATCCCACTCAACGCCGCTCTCCAAGCCGAAAGCGATCCCGCAAAAACCGGAAAAACCATCGCCACCCAAAACTTCCTCGATTACCTCGGCATGTGCCTCGCCTCCGTCTATTTACTTATAGCTAATAAGATTAACATTTCGCCCAATGAAATTTTTCTTGGGTTGGCTATTGTCGCCGTCGTAATTTCACGAATCATGCTCCGCAGCGGCAAACTTGCCCCGGGAAGTTGACCCCGCCACGACCGCCTTGCCTTGCG
>JAISZI010000030.1 GCA_031269335.1 Puniceicoccales bacterium | reverse complement strand
CGCAAAAACTACCTCTTCATCGGCGCCCCCGAAGCCGGTCAACGCGCCGCCATTTTATACACCTTAATCGCCAGCGCCCGCCGCCGCGGACACAACCCCCAAGAATACCTAAAAGACATCCTCCGCCAACTCGAACAAAACCAAGAAGCCGCCCGCGCCATAACCAACAAAAATTACCAAGACAACCCCCTACGCCAATTAGCCGAAACCCTAACCCCCGAAAACTGGACCCAACCAAAGTAGCCCAGTCTCCAAACGGAACCCCTGCAAACGGAACCCCGCCCGCAAAGTAGCCGCGCAAAGAAACCCAACGCCAGAACCCAGCCCCCCCCCGCGCCCCAAGTCAAGGGGGCACTTTCGGGAACGGTTACAACCATAGCCCCAAAGGGGCGGCTCCATGTTTTCCCAGGGCAACGCCCTGGGTACTTGGGAACCCACAAAAATCAAGCCCCAAAGGGGCGACCCTAAGTTAGCCCAGGGCAACGCCCTGGGTACTTGGGAACCCACAAACAAAGCCCTGAAGGGGCGGCCCCTTATGCCGCAATTGATGCCGCCCCTTTGGGCGAATATATAACTGCCTCCTCCTATTTCCCTCCTTCGTGTGCCTCTGTGGCTTCGTGCGAGGATTGGATTCCTTACTGCGTGAAACGGGCGAAATAAGTATCCATTTCAGGCCTCAATTCGATACCTGCCTGTTCAAAACATTCGAGTAATTCTTGGTAGGTGCCGACACCGCCAAGAAAGTCCCAGAAATCGTCGGCAACCATCAACTCGTTTTGCAAGTCCAGCATTCCAGCCATTGTCCAGCGTTGATAGGGTTGCGGTTCGTAAGGATTGTAGGGGATCGCAATTAGCGTATTAACTTTAGCGTTTTTATCTTTCGTATAAGCAATTCCCGCCCATTCGAGTAAAGTTTGTTTATATTTTTGGAAGTCGCCTTTGTTTGGTTTGGCAGTTTTCAAGTCGAACAAGTATTGTTCACCTTCGGCAGTTTCGAGAAACAAATCAACCTTGGCTGGCTTCAACTTGTTTGTCTTCCCAGACAAGGCACTTTTCAAAAGAATGAGTTCGTTTGCCTTGTCGGATTTTGGGTTGATAGTCAACCCGTTAATTATGTTTGTGACTTGTCGCTGGCAATTGTCAAAGATTGTACTGCCGACAACATATTGTGCGGTGACTTTCGCAAACCTCGGTGAGGCAAGCGCAATGGCGATGGGTTCAAAAATCGAAGTCCCAAAGGTTGTGTTAAGCGACTGGATGAACGAGAACAACGCCATCCTATCCCGTCCAAGAAGGCGGAAATGGAATGGCATTTCATTGCTCTGCGGCTTGTAATTTTGAAGCTTTGAACGGAGACTCTTTTTGATGACATCCTTGATGTTATCCTTCCGTTGTTGTGAGAGTACCATAAATTATTTTTGTTTGAGGTGAAAGATGGTTTCGCAGTAGGCTCCTTTGTCTTTTTCGGTGCGGTTCAAGACGGGGCGCTTGAACTGGTCAACAATAGACATTCCAACATTTTCGGCGATGCGTGGATACATATTGAACTTGTCGTTGGCGACGAGAAAGATGTTATAGTTTGGGACGAGGAAGCGTTTGCAATTGTTGAGCACGTCGCTTATTCCTTTTATATAACCTTCCTTCGCTTCGCGTGTGTTTCCCTTGAACAGCGGTCCGATTTCGAGTTCGTCGTTTCGCTTGAAACCAAACAAGTCATAGGCGTAAGCGTGTTGTTCGTGGTAATCAATTAGACCTACGTATGGCGGCGACGAAAAAATACCGGCGATTTTTTGCGTCTCTGCCAATTCCCCAAATGCGCTATTTCGTTTTTTGAGTTCGGCAAAAATGTCAATGGCTCGGCTGTCGCCAATGAGACATTTTTGGAAGGTGTCTGTACGCAATTTTCCGAATTGGATGAGGCGTTTGAAAGTGTCGTCGGCGTAACTTTCCCACCATTTCAGGATAGAGAAGAGCGGCTTGCACATTTTGCCGTGTTTCGAGCAATAGTAAGTCGTTGTCACCGGTTCAAGCAGCGTTGCGAGATCGGCGTGAGTGGTTGCACGGCAACTGCGCATTGTGCGGCTCAGGATGACGGCGATAATTTCTTTCGTCGTCTGGTCTTTGATTCTTGTGAGTTCGTTAAAGACAAATTCAAGTTCGTCGCGGATATGCTGCGAAAACCATTTATCCAGAAATGTTTTGTTCCGTTCCTGGCGCAGTTTTATACCATACTCGGCGATAAGTTTGTTGTAGATAGGAAGAAATTCTTTCTCCTTTTGCGCACCGTATTGTTTCTCGTTAATTTCACCCTGAGCGAGGCGGTATTTGTATTCGGGGACGGGAAAGAACTTGTTGTTAAACGTGTAAAGTTCTTGAAGCAGTTTCTCCTCAAATTCGACAACGTGCGAATTCTCTAAGAAACTTTTTAGCGCGAGCGAAATACGCCCCAACTCCGCTTTCACATCCGGCAAATTGTAGTGCGCGACTTTACAATTGCCAACAAGCGCATTAAACGCGGAGATGTCAACGCCAATGGCGTGCATTCCAAGTTCGTTTGACTGCACCATCGTTGTGCCGCTGCCGGAAAACGGGTCGAGGATAATGTCGCCTCTTTGGAAATAAGTTTCCGTTTTGAAATTGTCGGTGTGCGCGTCGAGAAAGTATTCTACGAGTTGCGGAATAAATTTCCCTTTGTAAGGGTGAAGGCGATGGACGTGTTTGGTGGTCTCAGCCTCTTTGTATTGCTCAAAAGAGAGTGCCCAATTGAGGTCGCTGCCGAGTTGGTCCTTCCACGAAACCTCACGCTTCCTATTGTGGGATTTGTAATAGTTTTCAAGGTCTTTGCGGGAAACTTGCGTAGGACCATTTTCGCCAATCTTTTTCACACGCCCATATTGGATAAGATAAGAAATGTTGGAGGTCGTGACGGTTTTACCGATGTGGACACTTGCCCATTCGCTGGCTTCTTTTATGGAAAGAAGGTCGGGGTTGGCGGGCTGGATTTTTACAGTTGGCACTTTTTCGGCGGACGGGACGTATTGGGCGGACGATGTTGCAGTGTCAAAATGTCGGCGCGAGGGCGCGGGGGACGCAGAAGAAATCTGCGCGAAGTAGATGGCGACGCTTTGGCGAAGGTTGGCGATCGCGTCGGAGACCTCGCTCCCTGTGCCGGTGAGGTTTTTTAATTTGGGGTGGCGAGCAAGGTAGCCGCCGCCGTCAAGGTTGATCTCAATAAGCGCACAAAACGGCTCGCCGAGTGCGTCTTGGTGCGCGTCACATTCGCAGGGCGTCGGCTGCCCGTAGGTCGGTCCGTCCGGCTCGTGCAGGACACCGGCACCGAGCACCTCGTCGCCTTTTTTTTGAGGGTGCCGCGGCGACGAGGATTGGTGTTTGGCTTTTTTCTTGGGTTCGCTCATTGGATTTTCGGCGAAGTTGTCCGATTTCGGCTTACCCAGCAATCAAACTTTTGCCCGCCATTGGTTTCGCATAAGCAACTTTGTGTCAGCCCTTTGCTCCAAGAGCTTGCTGCACTGAACGCGAAACGAAAGTCCCACATCGCGGCGGGTATGTCTGCGCGCAATCGCCAGGACATTTCCGCCTTGTCTTCGATAAAAAAACGGGCACAGTCCAGTGCTAACATTGATGCGCTACAGGCAATTTCCAAAGCCGAGACCGCCATCAGTGAAAGCCGCCGAATCCCTTTTGTGGTTCTAAACAACAAGGATTTACAAAAACAATACGATTCCGTGCGAGACACCCGTGCAAAGCACGTCACGGCAACTGTAAAAACTGTCGCGAGGCGCATGAAACCTGAATATGAAAAACTACTAAAAAAAGCCGTCGCATCAGAGAAATACGAGGACGCAAAAACAATTAAAAGCACGATGGATTTGCTTGAAAAAAGTGGAGACCCTCGGAGATTTATTGGGACGTATAGAAATGGCGATGAAAGAATTACATTCAAAGAAAACGAGGTATTCGGGTATTCACATTCATGGGGAAGACGGTCCAAATGGAAGTATTTGGAAAACGAAGACGAACTATTTGTGGACAAAATCGGTAGTAGTAGTATGTGCCTCTGGCGCGGGTCAATGGGGTACGCCGGGGCCTCCGCCCCCACCGCCCCCCCCCCCCCCCCCCCCCCCCAGGGTGCTGCCCTGGGAAATGCTTGGGGTCGCCCCTTTGGGGCTTTGTTAATGTGGTCCCCACAAATACCCAGGGTTGCTGTGAGCTATCATCTATGCCTCTGCCGCTCTCTTCTCCTCATCCGTCTTCGGGGGGGGAAATTCGAGGCGGATGACGAAACCGTGGGGGCGATTTAGGCGGGCGGAGGCGTTTCCGCTGTGTAATTCCATGATGCGTCGGACGATGCTTAATCCGAGACCGGAACCTTTTTCGCGTGTTCTGCTTTTGTCGGCGCGGAAAAATCGGTCAAAAACACGAGTGATGTCGTTTTCGGCGATCCCTACACCGTCATCGGCTATTTCGACGACGGTGGCACCGGTGGGGAGGTTGGAGCTGGCGATGCGAATGGTGGTGGCGGTGGCGGCGTGGTGGAAGGTATTTTCAATGATGTTGATAGCGGCGTTGAGGAATCTTGGTGCGCAGACGGGGGTGGCGGAGTCGTCGGCGGTGAGGTCGGTGTGAATGGCGATTTGGTGCTGGGCGGCGCGGTCGGCGAACATTTCGGCAGCGTCGTTCAAGGTGGCGTTGAGCGTGTTTGTGGTAAATTCGGTTGTGGCGTCGGGTGTTTCGTCGAGGTTCACAAGGAGGAGCATGTCTTCTACGAGGGTGCCGAGACGGCGGATATTATCGTGGATGCGCGCAATGAAGCGGCTGCGGTCTGTGTCGTCGAGGATGGCGTAATCGGTTTTGAGGGTGTCGGCGTAGCCTTTGAGAATGGCGATGGGGGTGCGTAGGTCATGCGAGACGTTGGCGATAAATTCGCGATGGACGTTTTCGAGGAATTTTAAGCGGGAAATGTCGATTAAAAGGAGGAGCCTCCGCCCTGTTGCGACGGGGAGGGCGACGGTGGAGGCAGAAAACCAAAGGTCGGGAAACGGGGCGCGGCGCAAAAGGATTTCTGCGGTTAAGGCGGGGTTGTCCCGGGTTTGGGCACTGAGAAATGCGTGCATGTCGCTGCTGCCGAGGCGGGTTGGCAACGGGGCGGAGGCGTCGCCGCGCCCGGCGAGGAGGCGGGCACCGGGGGTGTTCGTGCGCAAGACGCGGTGGGCGGAATCGAGCAGAAAGGCGGGTCCGGAGTGGGAAACGAAAAGGGCGTCAACGAAAGCATCGGCGGGGGCTTGGCGTTTTTTCCCAAAACCGAAAACACGGGCGAAGAGCGAGTTTCGCGGACAGAAGGCGGACATGGCGGCGGCGGCTATGTTGTTGTCAGCCTTCAATTTTGTAACCAACGCCGCGGATGGTCTCGACGATGTCGGCGGCGCGCCCGAGTTTTTCGCGAAGGCGGCGGATATGGGTGTCCACCGTGCGCGTTTCGATGTCGGAAGAGTAGCCCCAGACGTCGCCGAGGAGGCGTTCGCGAGTTTGCACGCGCCCCTTGCGTTCGATGAGGAGGCGGAGCAGGTTGAACTCTGTGGCAGTCAAGCTGATACTGGTTCCCTTCACGTCAACGGTGTGGCGTTCGACATTGAGGATGATTTCACCGGCGTTGAGAACGTTGCCCTGATTTGCCGGTGTCGGTGCGGCTGCGCGTTTCAAAAGTGCCTGTGTGCGCAGGAGAAGTTCGCGCACGTCAAATGGTTTCGGGACGTAGTCGTCGGCGCCAAGTTCGAATCCGCGGATGCGGTCGGAATTTTCGACGCGGGCGGTGAGGAAGATGACTGGGGTGTCTTTAAGAAGGGAATCTGTGCGCAACATGCGCAAGAGGTGGAAGCCGCTGAGTTCGGGCATCATGACGTCGAGGATGATGGCGTCCGGGCGAAAGTCGCGTGCGAGGCTGATGACTTGGAGCGGGTCTGTGGTGGTGCGGACGGCGAACCCGGCACGGCGAAAGGTGTATTCGAGAATCTCGTTCACGTCTGGCTCGTCGTCGGCGACGAGAATTTTTGCGCCCGGTTGTTTTCCGATTTTCACGGTGAGCTTGCTGCCCGCATGGAGAAGAGTGGTCAATGCCATTGATTGCCGGTGTGTGTTGGTGTGATTTGGTTTGGTGGGCGTGTGTATCAGCCGAATCGTCCTGCTATGTAAGCCTCTGTGCGTGGGTTGGTTGGGCGGGAAAACATCATGTTTGTGGTGCCCGATTCGACGAGGCGTCCGAGGTAAAAAAAGGCGGTATTGTCGGAGCAACGCGCTGCCTGCTGCATGGAGTGGGTGACGATAACGACCGTATAATGCCCGCGCATGTTGTGGATGAGTTCTTCAATTTTTGCGGTGGCGACGGGGTCGAGGGCGGAGCACGGTTCGTCCATGAGGAGGACGTCCGGGTCAATCGCGATGGCGCGGGCGATGCAGAGGCGTTGTTGTTGCCCGCCGGAGAGGTGGAGAGCGTTCTCGCGGAGGCGGTCTTTCACTTCGTCCCAGAGCGCGGCTTGCCGCAGTGAACGTTCGACAGCGGCGTCGAGCACGGTTTTTGACCGGATACCTTGCACGCGAAGCCCGTAACAGACGTTTTCGTAAATGGATTTTGAGAAAGGGTTCGATTTTTGGAAAACCATTCCGACGCGTTTGCGCAGGGCGGTGGGGTCTGAATCGGGGATGTTAATGTCGAAGCCGCGGATCTTTATCGAACCGCCGCAGATACGGGCGTCGCCGATGAGATCGTTCATGCGGTTAAGGCACCGCAAGAGCGTCGATTTACCGCAACCGGATGGACCGATAAAAGCGGTGACACGACCGGGCTGAATTTCGAGACTCACGTCGAAAAGCGCCTGTTTTTCTCCGTAAAAAAAGTTAAGCGACTCGATGGAGATGTGCGCCGGTGCCACTGCAGAACTGACCGTGCGAGCGGCAGGGGGCGCGCAGAACCTGTTTTCGAGCGAAGGGACGAGGGCACCTTCCGGTGTCAGGAGGGGATTCCCGCCGAGGGCGGGCGCGTATGAGAGTGTGTTTTGCATCACGGGCAGATTAACCGGCGTTTGTGACGATTGCGTGACGGACGTGTCACAAAGAAGTGATTTCAGCGGCTGCGTTTTCTACGCGTTGCAATCCTTCTACACCGGTGTTTAACGGCGACAATTGGCTTGCCGTGCCGGTTCTGCCGGGCAGCGTCGCAGCCCTACACACATGCGAATCCTCATCACAGGCGGTGCCGGTTTCATTGGGAGCCATGTCGCGGAGCATTTTCAGGGAAACGCCGAGGTGCGCGTCTTGGACAATTTGCGCACCGGTTTTCGCCGTAATCTCGACGGCATGGACATAGAGTTTATCGAGGGAAGTGTCACAGACCGCGAAGCTGTGGCGCGAGCAATGCGCGGGGTGGACTACGTCTTCCACCTCGCCGCGTTGGTGAGCGTCCCCGAATCCATGTCCAACCCAACTACTTGCGTCGAAATCAATGTAAATGGGCACCTGAACGTCCTCGAATTGGCTGCCGCAGCGGGCGTCAAGAAACTCGTGTTCGCGAGTTCGGCGGCTGTTTACGGCAATGATCCTCCGCGCCCGACCACGGAAATCACTACGCCGGCACCGCGCAGCCCCTACGCCATCACGAAACTCGACGGCGAATACTACAATGCCCTCCACACCCGCGAGGGCTGGATAGACACGGTGAGTGCCCGTTTCTTTAATGTCTTCGGCGCACGCCAAAGTCCGTCGAGCGCGTATGCCGCTGCCGTGCCGATATTTCTGGAACGCGCCCTGAACGGCAAACCGCTCGAAATCCACGGGGACGGCGAGCAGACCCGCGACTTTATTTATGTGAAAGACATCGCCGCCGCCCTCGCCTTTGCCGCTCTTGAACCACGCCTCACGGGCGTCTTCAACATCGGTTACGGGATCGCGACGAGCATCAACGATCTCGCCCGAAAAATCATCACTTTGACCGGTTCCCTTTCGCAAATCACGCATCTGCCGCCACGAGCGGGAGATGTGCGCCACTCATTGGCATCTGCGGACAAGTTGCGCTCCGTCGGCTGGGTGCCGGCGCACACCTTCGATTCCGGTCTGTCCGAAACCATTCGCATCGCATCGGGCACTGATTTGCCGCCACGGACACGGGCATAGCGGCGGCGCAAGCATTTCCTCATGGCACTACTCTCTGGCGACATCATCATCAAAGGCGCACGCCAGCATAATTTGCGCAATATCACACTGCGCCTGCCCCGTGGTAAAATTACCGTCTTCACGGGCGTCTCCGGATCGGGAAAAAGTTCGCTCGTTTTCGACACACTTTATGCCGAAGGACACCGCCAATACATAGAAACGCTCTCTTCGCGTGCCCGCCAATGGCTCGACCAAATGGACCGCCCCGATGTCGATTACATCCAAGGACTTTCTCCGGTCATAGCCGTCGAACAACGTTCCGCACGCGGCACCAGCCAACGCAGCACCCTCGCCACCGCCACCGAAATCGCCGATTACGCCCGCCTTTTCTGGTCGCTGGAGGGTGAGCAATTTTGCCCGAAAGACGGCGGGCGCATCCTGCGGCGTTCCTTCGACGAGTGCCTCGCCCGCGTCAACGCCTTGCCGGAGGGAACGCGCCTGATGATACTCGCGCCGTTTGCACGGACGCGCCCTGCCCTGCTGCGCGAAGAACTGCGGCACCTTCAATTACGAGGTTACCAGCGGGCACGCGTCGGCGGAGTCATCGGCGATCTGGACGATCCGGCACTTTGCTCCGCCAAAGGCGCAGAGATCGATATTGAGATCGTTATAGACCGCCTCGTCCGTGCGCAGACGCAGACAAGCCGGCTCGCCGACTCGCTCGAACTCGCCTTCCGCGAAGGTTCCGGTCGGGCAATTGTCCTCATTCCCGACGGAGAACCGCAAGAAATGCGCCTCGCAATGGACTTCTCCTGCGAGACCTGCGGCGAAACTTACGAGCCGCTCTCGCCGCGGCACTTCTCGCATAATCACCCCGACGGTGCCTGCCCTGTCTGCGGCGGTCTGGGCAAGACTTTGCAATTTCAGCCGGAATTAGTCGTTCCCGACCCTTCGCTCTCACTCAAAGACGGCGCGTTAAAACCGTGGAATCTCGGCACGAAACGTATGATTTCCGCCCGAAAAAGCATCCTCCGGCAACTCTCCGCCCAGGTGCCCTTCCCGCTCGATGTGCCATGGCGCGACCTGCCGCCCGAAAAACAAAAACTCATTCTCCACGGCGACCCGCTCCGCGAGTTCACACTGCGCCCCTTTGGGGCAAAAAAAACCACCAACGGGCACTTTCGCGGCGTCATCGCCGACCTCGACGAAACCGCCCGCAACACCACCGGCGAGACCCTCCGTTCCCGCCTACTCGCATTTCAGACCGCCAAGGTCTGCCCAGCCTGCGGCGGACGCCGTGTCAACGCCCGTGCCCTCGCCGTCCGCATCGGCGGCATTTCCCTCGCAGATTTCCTCGCCCTCCCCGCCTCATACGCACTGGATTTCGTCCACCGCACCACGCCTCTCTTTCCCTCCGCCGAAGACGCCCGACGCGGTCTCAAAGAACGCCTCGGCTTCCTCGTTAAAACAGGCCTCGGCTACCTCACACTCGACCGCGCTTTCGTGACACTCTCCGGCGGTGAAGCTCGCCGCGCCCGACTCGCCACCCAACTCGGTCTGGCTCTTGTCGGCGTCACCTACGTGCTCGACGAACCAAGCATCGGACTCCACCCAGCCGATCACCGCCGCCTTCTCGACACTTTAATCGAGCTTCGCGACCGCGGGAACACGCTCCTCATCGTCGAACACGACGAAGATACCATCCGCGCCGCCGACCAGATTGTCGAAATTGGTCCGGGCGCGGGAAGTCACGGCGGAAACCTCGTTTTCCAAGGCACCCCCACCGAAGCGGAAAATGACACCGCGCCACCCGACAGCCCGCACCATTCACGCACAGGGGACTACCTGGCTGGACGCGCCCATATCGAAAAAAACGCCAAGACCCTCCCCACCACGACCACCCGCAAGATCACTGTCGCCAACGCCACCGAAAACAACCTCCGCACGATCACCGCCCATTTCCCCATCGGCGTATTCACCGTCGTCTGCGGTGTTTCCGGATCGGGCAAAAGCACCTTGGTCAACGACATCCTCGCCGAAACCGCTGCGCGAAAAATCAATGGCGCCAAAACCATTCCAGGCAAAAACGGCGGCATCTCCGGCCTCGAACACTTCACAGGCTTTGTCCGCGTTGAACAAAATCCCATCGGGAAAAGTGGACGTTCCACCCCCGCCACCTTCACGGGCGTCTTCGACGAACTTCGCAACCTCTTCGCAAGCACACCGTTATCACGGGTGCGCGGCTACACCGCCACACGCTTCAGCTTCAACGTCCGCGGCGGCCGTTGCGAACGCTGCGGCGGCGAAGGAAGAGTCCCCATTGATATGCAGTTCCTCGGCGAAACGCTCGTCACCTGCCCCTCCTGCCACGGAGCACGCTACAACCGCGAAACGCTCGAAGTGCGCTACCACGGTCTAAATATCGCCGAAATCCTCGCCCTCACAGTGAACGAGGCAAGCGACCTCTTTAAGCACCATGTAAAACTGCGCACAAAATTGGACACCCTCGCCAAAATCGGCCTCGGCTACCTCCAACTCGGTCAACCCGCCGACACCCTCTCCGGCGGCGAACTCCAACGCATAAAACTCTCCCTCGAACTCGCCCGCCGCCAACGCGGCGAAACCCTCTACATCCTCGACGAACCAACCACCGGCCTGCACTGGGACGACATCCAACGCCTCCTCGACATCCTCCTCCGCCTCCGCGACGCCGGCAATACCATCATCGTCGTCGAACACCACCGCGACATCATCCGCCACGCCGATTGGCTCATCGAACTCGGCGAAGGCGGCGGCGATGCAGGCGGCAACCTGATTTTTGAAGGCACTCCAAACACCCTCGCCCAACACGCAAAAACACCCACCGCCCGCCACCTCTAACCGTCTGCCTCCTTGACAAACAAAAAGAAATACCATCCGTTCTCCCCCGTGCCTTTTTCCGCCGACAAGTCTCGGCATTTCTTTCCACCAACAACATGAAAAAACTCGAACTCACAGACAAAGTCGCACTCATCACAGGTGCCGCCGGTGCCATCGGTAAAGCCGTCGCACAGCAACTCCAAGAAAACGGTGCCACAATCGTCCTCACAGACATCGCCGAAGCAAAAGTAAAAGCCGTCGCCGCCGAGCTTGGCGAAGGAATCCAAGCATTCGGAGCCGATATCACCAACGAGGCAGACGTCCGCCACGTCGTCAACACCGCGTATGCCACCCACAAACACATAGACATTCTCGTCAACGTCGCCGGCATCGTCGGACAAGGACGCGTCGAAGATATTACCCAAGAAGAATGGGAAAAAATGTTCGCCGTAAATTGCCGCGGCACCTTCCTTTTCACAAAATACACCGTGCCGCACATGAAAGAAAATAAACGCGGCAAAATCATTAACTTCTCTTCAAAATCCGGCAAAACCGGCTCCGCCCTCATGAGCCATTACTGCGCCGCAAAAGGAGCCATCATCGCCTTCACACAAGCCCTCGCTTACGAACTCGCCGACTTTAATATAAACGTCAATTGCGTCTGCCCAGGCATCACCGACAACTCCGGCGTCTGGGCAAACGTCTCCGCAGGCTACACCAAAAATCTCAACCTCCCAAAAGACGAAGTCGTCAAAAAATTTACCGCAAAAATCCCGCTAAAACGCCTCGCCACCGTCAACGACATCGCCGCCGTTACCACCTTCCTCGCCTCGCCAGGTTCCGATTACATGACCGGACAAGCCATAAACATCACCGGCGGCCGCGAAATGCACTGAACAGTGGACAGAGTGGACAATTTTCCCGACTGAGGAATAACGCAAAGCGAAGGCGCACCAGCGTCACTGCCTCCCCCGATGGGGGATTGTGCTGCCCGCGCTCGTTTCGCTTCTCGCTCGTCTGCACTCACTCCTCTTGCCCCGAAGGGACACCTACGCTTTGGCAATTATTGGGTTTGCCCCGAAGTGGCACAACGTGAATAACCGCCGACGGAGCGCGAGTGAAACGAGCGCATCACCAAAGCCCCAAAGGGGCGGCCCCAAGTTAGCCCAGGGCAGCACCCTGGGGTCGCTGCGCGGTTCCACACGCCTGACGTCTCCGACGTCAGTGCCCACAGTCCGGCAAAGTTTTTGCGCAAATCCACCGGCTCTACCGCCAGCAGAATCTTGGAATGAGAATTGAAAGAAAACATACGCCCGCAATCTTACCAGTAGGCTCCGACCGAAGTTAGGGGACACTTTCGAGAACGGTTACTGCGAATCCCGCTCGCGGTCAAAACGGTTTTGTCGTGGCTTTGAAAAAGAAAAAAGCGGCGGTTTCCGCAATCGAGCCCTCTTTTCTCTTTCCCCTTTCCTTCGTCGCTTCGTGTGAGGATCGGACTGCGGAAATTTCAGCAAAAGTTGCAATCCGTTAGAATGCCGTTCCACATCACGCTGGTGATTGCGTTTTACTCGCAGCCTTATTTGCCTTCTCCGCTCGCTTTGTATCTACGGCGAGAGCATCGATTGGGTGTGTTTTGCGAAAATACTCATTGGACTTCGCAAGCTGGGGAAGGTTTAGCCGCAGAGAATCAAAACGCTCCGCTGTCGCTATTTCAAAATGGTGGTCCATTTTAATAGAATCAAAGGGACAAACTTCGGCGCATATTCCACATCCCATACAGACGGAAATGTCTAATTCAAAAACACGGGGACGTTTCAGGATTTTTCCTTTTTCATCACGCTCCGCAACGATGCTAATGCACCGAGGCGGACACTCGTTTTCACACATTTTGCAAGCCACGCAACGCAGCCCTTCGACGGGGTCAGAACCGTCATAAATGAGAAAGGGGAAATTACGATAATTTTCGGGAATACACGCCGCCTCTTCGGGATACTGGAGCGTCGTCAACCGTTCGTCGGGGTTGAAGTAAGTGCCCACGAAATTTTTCGCTGTGATATAAAGTCCTTTGATGATTCCGGTTCCGAGCATGTTGAAAAGAGAAGATTGTTAAAAGTGTCAAATCTGGTGTTTTTTACCGGTCAACTTCGCCTAATACGATATCGACCCCGCCTAAAATGACAACGGTATCGGCGAGTGTTTGACCGATGCAGATTTCTTCGAGAACGGTGAGATTTATTAACGACGGTGGACGAATGCGGAAACGGTAGGGCTTCGCGCTTCCATCACTTATGAGATAAAAACCCAACTCGCCTTTCGGTCCCTCGATACGAGCGTAAGATTCACCGGCTTTGGGGCGCAAACCTCGGTTTTTTGCATTAGGATTGATGTGTTCTCCGGCTGGAACAGTGCGTATCGCTTGCAGAATGATTTTTACCGATTCGCGCATTTCCAACATGCGCATCATATAGCGATCATAAGTGTCGCCGTGGGCGCCAATAGGAATGCCAAAGTTGAACCGTTCATAAATGGAATACCTGTCCACTTTACGGATATCATAATTAACGCCACTGGCACGCAGCATCGGACCGGTAATACCCGCCCGAACAGCTAATTCCGGCGAGAGAACGCCGACTCCTTGCGTGCGTGCAAGAAGAATTTCATTTCCGGTAAGCAGTGCGTCCTGTTCGTCAAGATAACGCGCAAACAAGCCTTCGAGATAACCCTTCAAACGCGCCAGCCAGTCGGCGGAAATGTCGGTGCGCAACCCGCCAAACCGGAAGAAGTTGCACATCATGCGTGAACCGGTCAACTCTTCTACAAGATCGAGCATCCGTTCGCGTTCGCGCAGCGAATAAAGCAAGGGTGTGAACGAAGTTCCAAGATCGTTAAGTAAAAAACCGACAAGGCAGACATGGTTAATCAGCCGCCCAAGTTCGCCAAGGATGATGCGCAAATACTCCGCCCGCTCCGGCACCGTTATTCCGGCGAGTTTTTCGACTGCGTGCACATACGCCCAATTGTTTGTTAACGAACAAAGATAATCAAGGCGATCTGTATAGGGAATCGCTGCAAAATAAGAATTTCCTTCCGCGATTTTTTCATGGTTGCGATGCAGGTATCCGAAAACGGGTTTTAACTTCACAACGATTTCTCCGTCGAGCGTGACATCCATGCGGAATACTCCGTGCGTGGAGGGGTGGTGCGGTCCCATTGATATTTCCATGAGATCGCCGTGAAAATCGTCGTAGAACGGGCGCACTTCCGCCGGGCTGCACACTGTTGTTTCTGGAAGATTTTCCGCTAAAAAATTTTTACCCATTTTTGTTTTCTCGAAGTTTTTTTGATTAAATGACAACGGTTTCGCTTTTTTTATTTTTCCTCCGGTGACGTATAGTCTTTACGCATGGGATAGTCTTCAAACGCATCCCACATCAGCAAACGACGCAAGTCCGGGTGCCCGGTAAAAACAACACCAAAGAGGTCGTAAATTTCGCGTTCTTGAAGCTCGCAAGAACGCCAAACGGGCACAAGCGACGGAACCTGCACGGTGTCTCCTTCGCGCCCGTCCGTGCGCAGGCGTAAAACCACCGGTTTCGTTGATTTTTTTTCGATCGAATATAAATGATAAACAACTTCGAGATAACCGGCTTTTAACGAATCCACACCGGTGACATTAGAGCAGTAATCCAGTCGCAAATTAATATCGTCCCGCAAAAAAACGGCGACTGCGACGGCATGTTTTTTATCTAATAACAAAGAGTGCTGGGCGGAACTTCCGGTATTAGTGATGAGTGTTGCAGCGGTTATTTCTGGAAACGCTGCAGCTATGCTCGAAAGGATGGACTCTGGATCGTAAAGCGACATGGAAAAATGTGTTTTTGTAGAAACGCTTGAAAAGAAATCACGCTCACTCTCGCATTGGCGGGGTTTTATTTGTGAGAGGAATTAAATCGTGGGCACCGAATTGGGGAATAGGCCATTCACTAACGACTTCGGCATTAGCTCGTAAATGGCGCGGCACGTCCTGCCCACCCGTTAGTTTCTCGGATTTGATTCTTTTTTGCAGTTCTATTAAACCGTGCAGCAATGCCTCCGGTCGCGGCGGGCAACCGGGAACGTAAATGTCCACAGGAATATAACAGTCTATGCCGTTAAGAACATTGTAGCCGCGTCGAAAAGGTCCCCCGGAAATAGAGCAAGCACCCATCGCCATACAGTATTTTGGCTCCGCGATTTGATTCCAAATACGCACGACTTGGGGCGCCATTTTTTTAGTTACAGTGCCGGAAACAATCATGAGATCGGCTCCCCGTGGAGAGGGTCGAAATATCTCCGCACCAAAACGGGCAATGTCAAAACGTGAGGCTGCCACGGCAATCATTTCAATCGCGCAACAAGCAAGTCCAAACTGAAGCGGCCACACGGAGTTCGCACGCCCCCAGTTGTAAATTTCGTTAAGGCTGGTGAGCAAGACACCTTGCCGGCGGAGCGATTCGCGCTCGGCGCAGGAAATAGTGTCGGAAGAGTCTTCTGGCGATGGAGGGACGGCGGTTGTGTTTTGTTCGGCGGTTGTGTTTTGTTCGGCAGACATAGCAGTGTGGCAACTATCAGGTTTTAAGCGTGTTAGGGTTTATTTCCACTCAAGATGCCCGCGGCTCCATGCCCAGACAAGCCCTTCTGCAAGCAGAAAGATGAACAGCAACATCACCAACAACGCACCCGTTGGCAACAGGGTAGCCGACGCACAGAACGGCAGGAGAAACAACACCTCGACATCGAAAACAAGAAACAAAATCGCATAGAGATAGTAATGCGCCTTGAACTGAACCTGCGTAGGATTAGGCGACTCCAGACCGCATTCGTATATGGCGTTTTTGATCAAATTTTTCTTCGGTGGTTGAAACACACGCGCCCAGAGCCATGCAACGGAGAGCAAAATAAACGGAAACACCGTTGCAATAGCAAGATACAGCGCAACGAAGGCGTATGGATGTTCAGATGGCGACATGGAAAACAAGGCGGGCACGCTACGCATTCCTACCTTCTGTGCAACTGAAAATTCCGGGCGACACGGGAAATTCTCGCCCGCGCCGCGTTTCCCGCCCGCCGGGGCGCGACGCCCCGATCAGCCCGCAGGGCATCTCTGCGCTTGCCGAATACCCGTTCGTTCTCAACAGTGCGCAGCTACACCATGAGCATTTCCTTGAAATCCGATGAACTCGACTCCACGTCCGACGCGAATGACTTTTCTCTTCCCACTCCCGCCATCATTACGCGAAAAACCGAACCGGTAGCACCCGCATTCGTTCATTTGCACGTCCATACCGATTACAGCTTACTCGACGGCTGCAGCCGGATTGAACGCCTGATGGAGCGCACTGCCTTGCTCAACCAAAAGGCCATCGCCATCACCGACCACGGAAATTTGTTCGGTCTTTTTGACTTCTGGAACAACGCAATCAAGCCGCCCAAAAACAACGCCAACGTCCCTCTGTGGTCGAAATTGAAGCCCCTCCTCGGCTGCGAAATTTATCTCGTCTTCGACTATGCCCTGACCGAACGCCCAGAACGGGGCAAAGAACGGCGTTACCACATGGGTCTGCTCGCCAAGAACTTCGTCGGCTACCAAAACTTGGTTAAATTGGTTTCCGATGCGCATGTCCGCGGCTCTTTTTACGGTCGAGCGCGCACCGACATGGAGCAGCTCGCCCGCTACGCCGACGGTCTGATCGGGTTTTCGGGCTGCATGTCGGGTGTTATCCCTCGCGCTCTCATGGCGGACGACTGGGATCGCGCCCGGCACGCACTCGCCCGTTTCCTTGATATTTTTGGACGCGAAAATTTTTTCATTGAAATCATGGAGCACGGTCTGCCGGAACAGATTTCCCTCAACACAAAGCTCCTTAAACTCGCCACCGAAAACGACCTGCGCGTTGTCTGCACAAACGACGTCCACTATGTCGAAGCCGGACACGCCTCCGCCCACGACGCCTTGCTGTGCATCCAGACCGGGGCGAAAATCAACGACAAAAACCGCCTCCGTTACGCTTCCCAACAATTCTATCTCAAATCCGGCTGGGAAATGATGAACCTCTTCGGCGAACGCCCCGAAACACTTTCCAACACAAACCTCGTCGCCGAAATGTGCGAGGTCTCGCTGCCCACCGAAAAAAACAATTACCCTGTCTATCACCTTGATGAACAACAAAGTATCTCCATTAAAACGCAGGGCGAAACTGCCGCCCACGACAAAATCGACGACATTCTCGACGCATACGTCGCACTCAAAAACCGCCTCCTCTCCTCAAACGAAGAACCCGCCACCTTCGCCATTCCCGAAAATGAACGCGCCCTCATGCGCCCCAACGGCACTTACCTCCTCAATCTCTGCAAAATAGGCCTGCGCGAACGCTACAACGTAGATTACGACGACCCCGCCTCATGGGCGGACTCTGCCCCGCGTGGCACGGGAAAAGCCAGCCCCCGCGAACTCTGCGAACGCGTGGACTACGAATTAAGCATCATCGCCGGCACGGGCTTTATTGATTACTTCCTCATCGTTTGGGACTTCATTGATTGGGCGCGCCGGCACGACATTTCCGTCGGACCGGGACGCGGTTCTGGCGCAGGCTCGCTCGTCGCTTACGCGCTCCATATCACCGACATAGACCCTATCCGCTTCGAACTTCTCTTTGAACGTTTCCTCAACCCCGAACGCGTCAGCGCACCGGACTTCGACGTGGATTTCTGCATGGAACGCCGCAGCGAAGTCGTGAATTATGTGCGCGAAAAATACGGCAAAGATCGCGTCTCCAACATCATCACTTACGGCACGTTTGGTCCAAAAATGGTGGTGCGCGACCTCGCCCGCGTTCGCGAGGTGCCCTTCTCCGAAGCAAATCGCCTCGCCAAACTCGTCCCGGACGACATCAAAGTAGATACCTTTGAAAAGGCGCTCAAACAGTCCCCGGAACTCGCCGAAGAAGTCCGAAAAAACCCCCTCGCCGACGAAATCATTACCCAAGGAAAAGTCATCGAAGGCATGGTGCGCAACATCGGCAAACACGCCTGCGGCATGATAATCGCCGACCGCCCGCTCACCGACATCATCCCCGTCACCATACTCGACGGCGACCTCACCACTCAATACTCCAAGGGACCCGTTGATAAACTCGGCCTCCTCAAAATGGATTTTCTCGGATTAAAAACCCTTACCATCATCGACACCGCCGTCCGCCACGTCCGCCGCATAAACCCTGCTTTCGACATCGAAAAAATCCCGCTCGACGACCCCAAAACCTTCTCCCTCCTCAACTCCGGTCGCACCATCGCCGTCTTCCAACTCGAATCCGAGGGAATGCAAAATCTCTGCCGCCAATTCAGCATCGCGACCATCGACGAAATCATCGCCCTCATCGCACTTTACCGACCAGGACCGATGCAATTCATCCCCCAATACGTCAACGGAAAGAAAACCCCCTCCTCCATCAAATACGACCACCCCCTCCTCCAATCTATTTCCAGCGACACCTACGGCATACTCGTTTACCAAGAACAAGTCATGCAAGCAGCACGCGTCGTTGCAGGCTACACTCTCGGCAGCGCGGACGAGTTGCGCCGCGCCATGGGAAAAAAAGATTTAACCGAAATGGCACGCCACCGCGCCATCTTCATCGAAGGTGCTCAAAAAACAAATAACATCGACGCTACCACCGCCGCTAAAATCTTCTCCGTCCTCGAAAAATTCGCCGAATACGGCTTCAACAAATCCCATTCCGCAGCCTACGCATTTCTCTCCTACCGCACCGCTTTTCTCAAAGCCAATTACCCAGTCGAATTTATGGCCGCCGTGCTCGACGGCGAAATCGGCAACGCCGAAAAAGTCGCCTTCTTCGTGGACGAATGTTCCAATATGAACATCCCCGTGCTCGGTCCAGATATTAACCAATCAGAAGACGCCTTCACCCCAGTTTCCAACAGCATACGCTACGGCATCGGTGCCATCAAAGGCGTCGGCGAAGCAGCCGCCGCAGCCATCATGACCGAACGCAATAAAAACGGTCACTACAAAGACATTTCCGACTTCCTCGAACGCCTCGGCGATACCTCCCTTGTTAATAACCGAGTCCTCGAAAACCTCATCCACACAGGCGCATTCGACTCCACCGGCGAAGACCGTAGCCACCTCCTCGATTCACTCGAATCCCTCAAAAAACACACCGCATCCCTGCTCGCAGACCGCGCCAAAGGGCAAACTAACCTCTTTGATCTTCTCAACGATACAATTTCCACGACCAACTCCACTTCCCTCATCCTCCGCAAGAAACCGCCCATGCCTTCGTCTGAAAAACTCCAATACGAAAAGGAACTCCTCGGCTTCTACCTCTCCGGACACCCGCTCAACGCCTACGCCAACCTCGATCTCGCCCTCGCCACTTTGCCCCCCTGCCCCATCGATAAAATAGATAACCTCTCCCGAAACGACCGCCATATCGTCCGCCTCTGCGGCATCGCCACCAGCATCCAGAAAAAAATCACAAAAGGCGACCTCGCCAAAAATACACCACCGAAAACATGGCTCATCTTAACACTCTCAACCAAGACTAACAATTACTCCATCAACATTTTTAATGAAACCTACGAAAAATACGCCTCCGAAATTTACAACAAGAAACCACTCTTTTCCGAAGACCAGCACCTCCTCATCGACGCAGAACTCCAATACCGCAAAGACCGAGAAGAATGGAATTTGTCGGCACACCGCATTTCACCGCTACCAGAAAAAATCCCCGCACTCATCAAAAAAATCACATTCCTCCTCCTTCCCAATGATGACGCCGCCGACTTCATCGAAAAACTCTCTGCCCACCTGCGCGCCGAAAACGGTAACACACCCGTCAGCATCGCCTTCCGCCAACCCGACGGACGAGTTCTCCTCGCGCCCCTACCCCCATCACTCAGTACCTGCTGCACACCAGAATTTTACCGCACATTCGTTCGACACCCCGCCTGCGTCGGCGCACAGGTCGAAACCGTCCCACCATCCGCACGCGAACGTAAATGGCAGAAAACCAATAAATAATATGCCACCCACCCTTCCCTTCTGACCCACCACACCAACCATGATCGTTTCCCTCCACGGCACCCTTCTTGAATCCTCACCCTTCCGCGCCGTCATCGAATGCGGCGGCGTCGGCTACGAAGTGCACATCCCCTTAACAACCACCGAAAAGTTGCCTCCGGCTGGAAACACCACCCACCTCCACACCCTCCAAATTTTCCGCGAAGACAACCAATCCCTCTACGGCTTCGCTTCCGCCGCCGAACGCGATTTCTTCCACCTCCTCATCGAAAAAGTATCCGGCATCGGACCCAAAACAGCACTTAATATCTTCAGCCGTCTCTCCCTCGGCACACTCCAAAACGCCATCGCACAAAGCAACTCAAAACTCCTCGCAGAATGCCCCGGCATCGGAAAAAAAACCGCCGAACGCCTCATTATTGAACTACGCGATAAACTCACCCCTTCTCAGAGCAACAAACTAACTAATAACCTATCTTCCCCTCACCTATTACCCACATCCACCCAACACGACGCCATAACCGCCCTCATCTCCCTCGGCCTCAAACCCACCGAAGCCGACAAAGCAGTCAGACGCGCCCTCGAAAAACTCGACCCCGAACCCTCCCTCGAAAAACTCATCCGCACCGCCCTCGGGAATTAACCACCAGTGGACAGAGTGGACAAACAGAGGACGCACATCGGCAGCACTGCCTCCCCCGGATGCGGATTGCGTGATCCGCGCACGCTTCACTCGCACTCCACCGGCGGTTTTATTCACGTTGTTCTCCTCCGGTGCACCAGAGGCAAGAGGAGATAGGAAATAGGAGAGGAAAGTCTCCGCCGTGGACGGCGGGCACAGCACTTGCTCTGGGTGGAACGGCTGGGGTGGGGGTGGCTGGCACTTCGCTGTTTTCGCTCGACTCGGATGCCGTCGGTGGTGTCTGATGAGAAGCCTCGTCGCCGTCGTCGGCGAATGCGATTACGGTGTTTGGGTCGTTGAGCTTGTTTCCCCTCTCTTCTGCGTTGTTTTTTGGTTCTTTTGAACTCATACCCAACACTTTTTACGGAATCAGGCATTTTTGGCTCTTGAACTTTTGGTGCCAAATTTTGCACTTTTTCAAAAACCCGAACAGATCTTTTTCTTGGCAAGGTGTTAAAACTCGTTGATGAACAACCGAATAAAGTTTATTGGCACACAAGAAACTTGTCAAAATTACTACAAATTTGCGACTGGTTCGCATGATTTTTCGGGGAAAAACGGGCGTGAGGAAAGAGAGAAGTATTCGTGGAAATTCGTGTCCATTCGTGGTTGGAAATGGAAAGAGACGGAAGAAACCACGAATGAACACGAATGGGCACGAATGGGGGGCTGAGATGGGGGGAAGGGGAAAGCCCCAAAGGGGCGGCCCTAATATAGCCCAGGGCAACGCCCTGGGTATTCGGGGACACCACACAAACAAAGCCCCAAAGGGGCGGCCCCATATTAGCCCAGGGCAACGCCCTGGGCGGGCATTAGAATGCGCCGTTGGCGCGGGTAAATTGGGTACTCCGGTGCCGTCGCCGTCGCCACATCCTTCCCCAGGGCGTTGCCCTGGGAAATACTTGGTGCCGCCCCTTTGGGGCTTTTTCATTCCTTTTCCATCCCCCTATTCGTGCCCATTGGTGTT
>JAISZI010000112.1 GCA_031269335.1 Puniceicoccales bacterium | reverse complement strand
CGTTGCCCTGGGTTTGAATGTCCATTAACACCAGAAGCCCCAACGGGGCGGCCCTAACATAGCCCAGGGCAACGCCCTGGGTATTGGAGAGGATGGGGTAAACAAAGCCCCAAAGGGGCGACCCTAATATAGCCCAGGGCAACGCCCTGGGTATTGAGTACCCACAAAAACAAAGCCCCAAAGGGGCGGCACCAAGTCAGCCCAGGGCAACGCCCTGGGTTTGGGGAACCACAAAAATAGAGCCTCTGAAAGGGCGACCCCCTATGCCACAATTAGTGCCGCCCCTTTGTGGCGCGGGTGGTGGCGGCATCCGCCGTCTCCGCCACAGATATCCGGGTTCTATTCCTCTGTAACTTCTTTTAATACTGCACCTCTGTGATTCTATTAAACGCTGCTTCACGGACATCCGAATCGCTGGCATTTTTAGCGATATCAGCCAGCAAAGTCTGGTCGGTCATTTTTTCAACAGAGCGAAGTGCCTCTTTTTCATTTTTGCTTTTCCAAGCAGGTTTGAAGAGCTGTCTCATAATCATCACCGAAACCATACCCCAGACGACGGATGAAAGGCCTAAAGCGAAAAACTGATCAGGGTTATTCGGTTCGGAATAAACGGACAAACCGTGCAGACCGAATAGTCCAAGCACCCAAAGCACCAATGGACTCATGTAGAAAAGAAGCATCAATGAGATCAAGATGACAAGAAACAGTTTCATAGCCTTTAATTTTTAGTTGTTTATTTTATAGTTCTTAATGCCTTGGGGCGGCATACGCCGTCCGCAGGCGGGGTGCCTCAAAGCTCCTCAATGTCAATGTGTTTTGCATTTCAGTGTCCAGGTTGGTTTCTGTCACAACGCGGGGCTTTGTCAGTTGTTTTTTCATGGGTTGGAGAAATCCTGCCTCTTCCCTTCGTGCCTCTGCGGCTTGGTTATTGAAGCGGTAGTCCGTTAAAATGGCGTGCGAGCACGGCGATATTCAATTCATCGCCTTTCAGTGTTTTTAGAGGGCGCGATAGATAATAAGAAATTGGCGGCAGGAGCGAACTTTTTGTCGGTTTTGTAAAGCCGTAAAGACTTACTCCCTGTGCGGCGGCAGCGGGGACAATTTTAAGCGGGTCCTGCCCGTTCCAATTTGCTAAACATGTAATCAAGCGGGTGTGTTTGCCGACTTTTTTGCGCATTGCCGCTGTGGTTTTGGCATCGCCGGCCTCGTTCATCACCCAATCCACTTCTTTTAACAGTGTGGTGTTTTCGTATTCTTTGCTGTTTATATCATACGCGCTCAGCCAGACAATACATGTGGGTTTAGCGCGTTTTGTAGTCTCGCGGATACGCTTCCATGCGCGGTCAATTGCACGGCGGCGAAACACTATTTCCGTTTTTCGTGAAACTTTATCTTTCCCCGGAAAATCCACGCCCATTAATTCGCGATACATTTTCTGTTCACAGGGTAGCCAGCGAAAGGTTGGCAGGGGGTCTCTTCCGCCTCCTGGATTATATAACCAGTCTATCATAAAACCATCCATGTCTGTTTTTTTAACGGCTTCCTCGATGGCGGCGCAGAGGTAATCAAGGTATTCTGTTGTGAGGGGAATTTGTTGACCATTGGTTCTATAACACAGGTCGGGATGGTTCTTTTCCCACCTATTATTGGCGCCAATGCAAAAGTAACCGAAGACCTTCATATTACGTTTGCGTCCTTCTTTCACTAATTCGGTGAGGAAGTCGTGTTTCAAGCCGGGTTGCTCTGGAACGGCACCATTTTTATACCATGCGTAACCGTTGCACGAAACGGCGAAAGACTGTATCACGTCGCAGCCGAGTGCTGCATACCAGTCAACATGTTCTTTGGGATTGGCGTCTGCCCACAGACCCGGGCGCGCAAAGCCGTGGCGTCCTCCGGGTCCCCAGTTAAAATCAATGCAAAATGCCTTGACGGGTTTGTCCGGCTCGGCGGCGGCTCTTGGCGCGGGAAGGGGCAACGCGCAAATCGCCGTCGCGAGCAGCGACAAAAAGAGGGTGTGCGTTCTCATTTCGGTCTTACGTCTGCAACGGCGGAGGCGGGCGGAGGAGTCAGAAGTGGTTTGTGCCAGAGGGATTCCCAATAGCGTTGTTCCAAGTCGTAAGTATTCACGGGCGCGTTCCTCTTTTGGTCGGGTGGGACGATGCCGTATTTTTTTAGTTCTCGGATATATTGCGGACGTGGCAGGAAGCCGTGCATGTCAAAGCGTTTGACGGAATCCAGATGGCCTTTGGTGCGTTTGATGCCTGCGAGGATGGCTTTGTAGCGTGGGTCGTCTTTTCCGGAAAGAACGGCTTTGCCGCAGGATTCATAGCCGCCGGCGGACTTGGCGAGAGGCGCAAGGAGCAGGGTGGATTCTTCGGGAACGGTGAGGTCGTAGATGAGGTTGCGCGAAAAGCGGCGGCGTGCGTCGTCTTTGCCGCGGAAGTTTTCCCAGGGCGGAGCGACGATTTCGTGCGAGGCGGTCAAGGGGAGGCGCATGTTTTTGCGGGGGTGGTGGCAGGAAACGCAGGTGTCTTGGATAACTTTTGCCATGGTCTGGACTTCCGGCCATTGCGTATCTTGCCGATCGAGTTGGTTTTGCGAATAACCTCCGACCATGCCGCTGCCGAGGGCGGCGTAGGTGCCCGGATAGGTGGCACCGGTTTCGGTCCAGAGGCGCAGGAGGGTTTCCTCGCGGGGCGTGAGTTTGGCTTTGTGATGGGAGCCGTCGGTGAATTTGAGAAGGCGGCTGGCGCTGCTGCCGAGGGTGCGCGGCGGGTAATTGCTCTTGGGCAGGTTGCGTCCGTCGGCGACAAGTTCGCGGGCGGTGATGGTGTAGTAGCTGACGGTGTAAAGCGGTGTGCGATGCCCGACGAGGGAGACGCCGCCGGAGCGTTTGCCCGAATTGTGGCAGGAGACGCAATGCCGGTCGAATATCGGCTGGATGTCGCGTGGGTAGTCTATCACGTCGGGGATGCCGGTGGGTTTTTCGAGGCGGTTGCCAAAGGCGTCGCGTCCGCGATAATCGGCAATGGGCGTAACGGGGCTGGGCGGGCGGCGCAGGGCGGACGGGAGGACACTGCGCGTGGGGGCGACGGTGCGTTCTTCGTGGCAACCGATGCAGGAGTTGGTTTCTCCCGGCATGAGCGAGAGGAATGACTGCATGCGCTTGACGGAGCGGTCGTCCTTATCAAGGGCGACAAAGAAGAAGGCGCGCAGGGCGGGAAGCTCGAAATTGGCGGAGCCGTCGGGATCAACGGGAACGGTGCCGACAATGCGTTCGAGGGTGAAGGAACCGGTGTAGGTGAGCGGCTCCATGCCGCCGGTGAAATTGATGGGTTTGGGGAGTGTCTCGAGGATGAGGAGTTTTTTAATCTCGCCCGGCTTCACGCCCGCCATGTTGCGTCCCTCATAGACATTGCTGAGGATGAGTCGTCCGTTGGGAAGGGCGTCGTTGGTGACGTCGGCGATGCGGCGTTCGGTCTGGCGAGCAATGACGGGGCGGGGTTCCTGCACGCGGAGCTGGTGCGCCGCCCACTCCTTGGGCAAACTCCAAATAACCTGCTCGTTGCCAACATCGTCGAAGAGCACGATTCTGTTTCCGCCGCGGGAAGCCATGAAGGCGTTTTCGGAAAATGCCCACGGGTCGCGATAATCACGACCACGCGAGATGGTGCGGGCGGAATTACGGTCGTCGGGTCCGTTGCGCGGGTCAATGAGACCGACGGGACCGGCATGTTCTCTTTGCCCGTGGTCCGGGGAAAAAATGGCAACGACTTTGCCGCTTGCCGGCACAGGTTTGGCGTCGATGTAGAGACGCCCCGGGTGCAAGTTCCCGAAATAGACCATCTGCCGCGTGCCGTCGGGGTTCATTGTCCAGAGATGGTGGTAGTGGACTTGCGAGCGGTCCACGTATTCCCAGCGCGTGTAGAGAATTTGACCGTTAGGAAGCGGCCACGGGGTGTTGTCATGCTCAACATTGCCGGAAAGCGGGCGGATGTTTGAGCCGTCGGCTTCGCAACTGTGGAGGATTGCGACGGGGGTAAGCCAGCACTGCACCCAGCGTTTGGCTCGGCTGGAGACGAAGATGATTTTGCCGTCGGCAGTGTAGGTGGGTTCAATGTCGTCGGCGTCGCCGGAGGTGAGTTGTTTCAAGGCGGTCCCGTCCGTGTTGATCTCGTAAAGGTGGTAGTGCTTGGTTCCGCCGCGACGGTAGGAAAAGAGGATTTTTTTGGCATCGTAAGAAACCTGCGGGTCGCGCACGGCACCGGTTTCGTCATTGAGCAGGATGCGGAATTTCTTCGTATCGAGGTCGTAGAGGCAAAGTTTCCCGCCTTGTTCGGAAAAAGTGTAAAATATCTCGTCGCTGTGGAAATCCCGCGCACGGTGACTCCCCGCAGAATAATAGCCGAAATTGGCATACCAGTGCCCGTCAAGACCGTCGGCTCGGACGGCGAAAACGATTTGCTTGACGTCGCGCAGCGGGGCGGAGGGACCCTTTCGCAGGGAGGCGAGAAGGTCGATTTCGGGGGGACTTTGCACTTCCAGCGGGGCGGCGGTTTTACGCAGGGCAACGTAGTCGTAGAGTATCCAGCTTTTCCCGCGCAAGGTGATGGCGATGGAATTGGCACCGGCTTTGAGCGAACCAGCCGGAATCGCGAACAGGAGTGCCTTGGCTTTCCCTTCCTTGCGGGCGGGGTCGAAAACGATGTCTGCGTAACCCACATGGCGCGGCGTCTGCGCCGGCAGTGCTTTGCCGTTAACAGTGACGTGGACGGGCGAGAGCTTGCCCTGCGTCGCCATGTAACCGACCACAAGGGTCGTGGGTGCAGCGGCGACATCGGCGGTGGCGTCGAACTGGATGACGAAGGGAAACTCTTCCGCTTTTTTTGCCCAAAACAGGTCGTCTTTGGCGGGGTGGAGAAAAGGCCAGTCGCGGGCGGGGTTGCTTTTGCCGACGGTGAAGTTGATCTGTTTCCCGAACTTGTCCGGGAACGCAGCATAACCTTCGCGGACAAGGGCGAATTCGGCGCAGCGTGCGTCGGGTTTTCCAATGACGAAGACGATGTCAGGCGTCTGTTTCTTTGCTGCTGCAACTATTCTGGGCGCGCACAACGCGGTGGTGAGGAGGCCAACAACGAGCGCGATCAAGAGTGTGAAGAACTGAAGCCGAGATTTCATAACGGCTTAGCGGCGACATCCCGCGTGGGGTATTGTTCCGTGCGGCACACATTTTCGCCCGTGCGGAACACAATTTCCTATCCGCGTATCCGTTAATTTTCGCCGGACACGCCGCAATTCATTTTAACGCTGGAGCGAGAAGCGAAAAACGCCCGATAGAATGACCGCGCAAAAGGCAGAGTAATTTCTATCGGGCGTAGTTTTTTTGGGTGCGTTAACGGAGCCAACGCGTGGACATGTGCGTTGGCGAAAGACCGCAGTTAACTTGCGGTGAGTGCGGTGACTTCGAGGCGTGCTCTTTCGCCGAGGGCGGTGGAAATGTAGCGTTCACCGGTGTCTGCGGCGACCGTTACGATACGTTTGCCAGAAAATTCGGGACGTTTTGCGACTTGGAGCGCCGCCCAGACATTGGCTCCGCTGGATATGCCGATGAGAATGCCTTCCTTTTCCGCGACTTGCTGTGCAGTGATAATGGCATTGTCACTGGATACTTGCACGATTTCGTCGAGGATGCCGACATTGAGCGTCTTCGGAATGAAACCTGCGCCAATTCCCTGTATTTTGTGCGGTCCGGATTTGCCGCCGGAAATCACGGGGCTGGTGTCGGGTTCAACGGCAATGACTTTGAAGCCCGGGCGGCGACCCTTAATGACTTCGCCAACGCCGGTAATGGTGCCGCCGGTGCCCACGCCCGCGACAAAGGCGTCGATATTCCCCTGCGTATCCGCCCAGATTTCTTCGGCAGTAGTCCTGCGGTGGACTTCTGGGTTGGCTGGATTTTCAAATTGCTGCGGGATGAAGGCTTTGTGACCAAGCTCCTTGGCAAGCTCTTCGGCACGGGCGATTGCGCCGGGCATTCCTTTTGTGCCGGGTGTAAGGACGATTTCCGCCCCCAGCAAACGCAGCAGGACGCGGCGTTCCAGTGACATGGTTTCGGGCATCGTGAGGATGGCACGATAGCCACGCGCCGCCGCGATGAACGCCAGTGCGATACCGGTGTTGCCGGAGGTCGGTTCGATGATGGTTCCGCCGGGTTGGAGCTTGCCGTCGCGCTCGGCGGCATCAATGAGTGCGCGCCCGATGCGGTCCTTTACGCTGTGCAGGGGATTGAAGAACTCCGCCTTGATATAGACTTCAGCCGAAAGCCCCTCCGTCAACTTGTTGAGCTTGATGAGCGGCGTGCGCCCTATCGAGTCCGTGATGTTACTGTAGATTGCCATGTGTGTAGTTGGTGTTTGTTTTTAGTTTATTTGTTTGGTTGTGAACAAAACCAAAGAGACACATCCCGTTTTCTTGTCAACGTATTTTCCCAAAAAAACTATTTTTCGGTTTCGGTGCGGAGTTGGGCGACATTGTCGGGTAGCAGAAGCAAAACGCACCACAACGCATTGTGGCGCGTTTTCTCAAAAACTGGCGGGAAAGGGTGGTCGTTTACCGCGATTTGCCCCTGCCTCGATTTTTAACCTTGGTATGGACTTCGAGCTTTCTGAGGTCGAAGCCGATCAGTTCTTCCTTTAATTCCTTACCAGGCTTGAACTTGACCACGGCGCGTTCTGGTATCTCAACCTCGTCTTCTGGTTTATTGGGATTTCGCCCGATGCGAGCCTTGCGAAGTTGCACTTCAAAGACCCCGAACTTGCGCAGCTCGACGTTTCGTCCGTCGGCGAGTGCTCTGACTATTGTATCCAACGTGAGTTGCACGGCGTCGCGGACGATTTGCTGGGGAAACCCAGTTTGCTTGAAGACGTCGAGAACGATTTCACGTTTGGTTAAGTTTTTTAACGGCATGGCTGTGTTGTGACTGTTGTTGGTTTTCACTGTGAGTATCCGGAAACTTCTAAAAGCGTCTTTTTGACGATGTCGGTCTGACGCTGACTCGAAGATTCTTCGGCGCAAGTTGTTCATCTTCCTCAAAAAGTAAAGCTATTGTTCACGTTTTTTTTGGAAGCATTTTCGATGGCATTTCCTCGGTGAACGGGGAGCGTGTCAGGCTTATCGACGCACAGGGCAGTCAGCGATCGGTGGCGGGGAAGGCGTTGCGAAAAAATGGTCTCGCAGTCGAATGCCCACGGTAATTCTGGGGTAAGCCGCCATCGGGGATGGCGTGCGATGGTGGCGGATGCGTGGGCAAAATAGCCTTCGTGATCGGTGCGAAAGTGGAGCCGGGTGAGCATCGGCGCAGACAAGGCGGCAAGGTGGTCGAGGAGGGATGCCTGAAAAAGACGATTTTTGTGGTGGCGTTTTTTAGGCCACGGATCGGGGAAGAGAACGTAAATCTCGGCGATCTGCGTGTTTGCGGGCAGTGCTTCGAGGAATTCGCCGACTTCGCTCCTGAAGAAGTTGAGGTTGGGCAACGCCGCACGTTCGCATTTGCGCAGGGCGCTCTCGATGCGCTTGGCGATAATGTCCACACCGACGCAGTGGAAGGCGGGGCGGGCGGCGGCGAGCGCAGTGAGGAAATGTCCGTGTCCGCAGCCGATTTCCAACACGAGGGGGACGCAATTAGACATGGTGCTGATACGGGTGCGCAAGGCATCGACCCGAACGGCGCGCGCAACGCGTATCGTCTCAATGGCGGTGCTGCTGTCTTTGGATTTGGGGAACGATTCGGAGGTCATAACAAGCAATAAAAAAAACCACGGACGACACTCGTCCGCGGTTTTTTTGTTAAACCAACTTTGGATATCCAGCCGATTAGGGCTTTGCCGGCGGCGGCGGAGTGACGTCCGCAGGAGCGGTCTTCGGCGGATCAGCAGGCTTTTTGTCGGCGTCCGCTTTCTTTTCACAAGCTGTGAAAGCGAAGGCGGTGGCGGTAAGCAGGATGCAAGAGAGTATGAGTTTCATGTTTTTTGTGTGTCTGTTGTTTGGTGTTGTTACCTTCCAAGTGAGCGGAAGATTGGCGCGGAGAGTTGACAAAACGCGCACCGTGTCAATCCCTTGATTTACAAAACATGGTCAAAACGCTTTTTGAGAAAGTTTGGGACGCACACGCGCTACGCCGCCTTCCTGATGGGAGAACGCAACTTTTTGTTGCTGCGCATCTTATACACGAAGTAACCAGCCCGCAGGCATTTGGCATGCTGCGCGATCTGGGTCTGCGCGTGCGTTACCCCGAACGCACATTTGCCACCGTTGACCACATTGTTCCTACGCTCGATCAAAAGGAACCGTTCGCCGATCCGATGGCTCAAGCCATGATAAATGAGCTGCGCAAAAACTGCGTTGAGCAGGGCATCCGCTTTTTTGACATCGCGTCTGGTTGCCAAGGCATCGTCCACATGGTGGGACCCGAACAAGGCATCACCCAACCCGGTTCCACGCTCGTCTGCGGCGACTCGCACACCGCCACCCACGGTGCTTTGGGCGCACTCGCCTTCGGCATCGGCACAAGCCAAGTGCGCGACGTGCTCGCTACGCAAACGCTCGCGATGTCTAAACTGAAGGTGCGCCGCATCAACGTAAACGGCGCGCTGCGCACGGGCGTTTACGCCAAAGACGTCATCCTGCACATTATCCGCCTGCTCGGCATCAATGCCGGTCTGGGCTACGCCTACGAATACGGCGGCTCCGTCTTCGACCAGTTCTCCTGCGAAGAACGCATGACCGTCTGCAATATGAGCATCGAGGGCGGGGCACGCTGCGGTTACGTGAACCCCGACGAAACCACGTTCGCGTGGATGAAAGGGCGCCCTTTCGCCCCAAAAAGTGGCACAGCAGAATGGGACACCGCCGTCGCTCGCTGGCGCAGTTTCGCAAGCGATCCGGACGCGCCCTACGACGACGTGGTGGACATCGCCGCAGAAAACATTCAGCCGACCGTTACGTGGGGCATTCACCCAGGGCAATCTCTCGGCATCAACGAGAGGCTTCCCCTGCTCGACGCGCTCCGTAACGGCGAACGCGAGACCGCTACCGAAGCCCTCCGCCACATGAAACTGCGCGAGGGAGCACCCATCAAGGGGACGCCCGTGAACACCGCCTTTATCGGCTCATGCACGAACGGAAGGCTGACCGATTTACGCGAAACCGCCCGTCTCGTGAAAGGGCACTCCGTTCGCTCAGGCGTCCGTGCTCTCGTCGTTCCCGGTTCCCAGATCGTAGCCGCGCAATGCGAACGCGAGGGCATCGCCCAAACCTTCCGCGACGCCGGTTTTGAATGGCGCCATGCGGGCTGCTCCATGTGCCTCGCAATGAACGCCGACCGCCTGCACGGCGACGAACTTTGCGCCAGCTCCTCCAACCGTAACTTTAAGGGACGCCAAGGCTCTCCCATCGGACGAACGGTGTTGATGAGTCCCGTGATGGTCGCCGCTGCCGCTCTCACAGGTCAAATCAGCGATGCACGCGAAGTCTTCGGGCTGAAGTAACGCTAATCGTGCGCCCCCTGCTAAAAAAGCGGGCGCGAAACAACGACGCGGCAACGACACAGAAAATCATGCAAAGCCTGCTCGTTGCGCGTCACCAAAATCGTGAGAAAACCCATCCCTGCCGGCAGAATGGAAAGAAACGTCGAGAGCGAATAAAGAAGGGAACGGAAAAAACCGATGCGCCTTCCCCGCTCATCCACGACTCGGATCCCAAGTGCGAGCTTCCCTATCGTGGCACCCCACGGCGCACATTCCAAAATCACGAAGTAGAGCAAGACAATGGACGTCATGATAAAAAAGTGCGCCGAAGTGTGAACTGCGTCGAAATCGCGCACCCCTCGGATAAAGCGTTCCAAACTCGTGTAATAGTTAACACCCGTTTGGATATCCGGCATCTTTTCGTCAGTCCTAAACGAGCCAATGGCAAGATGTAACGCCGGACTCGTAAGCCGGAACAAAAGAAAAAAATCAACCGCGAACGCCAGGGCGCGCTTGATGAAAATTTCGTAATATATGCGCATGGAAAGATGAAAAAATGCTCTGGGCGGCGGAAGTGCAGCCCCGTTTTATTCCCTGTAAAACTCGCGCAAACGTTCCACGTAACGGCGCGTAGTCCCATCTTCTAACAACCCATAGGCAAGCGCGATACCGTCGCGCACCGAAGGCACCCGCCCGGCGACCCAGAGCGACGCCGCCGCATTAAACACGATGGTATCTCGCAATCCCCGCGAAGCGCCGCCGTTGAGAAAACGCTCGAACATCTCGCGGTTTTCCTCCGGCGAACCGCCAAGCAGCTCCTCTCGCCGACGCGTCTCCAAGCCGAAGTCCTCCGGCAGCCACTCCCCGCGCACATGAGCCAATTCACCCACGCCGCTCACGAAGTTCACGCCCACCGTCGCAAGCTCATCCAGCCCGCCTCCTTCCCGCAACGCACAGTGGCACACCAACCCGCGCCGCACTCCCAATCGGGCAAGCACCGCCGCCAGCAAGTCAACCCAGTGCGCGGAAAACACGCCGAGAAGATACATCGGCGGCCACACGGGATTAATAAGCGGACCGAGAAGGTTGAACACCGTCTTGTGCCCTTCGCTCGCAAGTGCCTTGCGCACAGACATAAATGCCTTGTATGTCGGGTGAAACGCCGGCGCGTAGAAGAAGCAGTAATGCATCGTTTCCAAAGATGCCACCAACTTCGCATCGGGCACCTCGATCGGCACCCCAACCCCGGCGAGAAAATCCGCACTGCCAGACTCCGACGTGATAGAACGGTTTCCGTGCTTCACCACATCCACCCCGGCAGAACCGACGACAAGGCTCGCAGCACTCGAAATGTTAAACGTCCCAGACTTGTCCCCGCCCGTGCCGACAATGTCTATCGCCACACTGCGCACCTTCAGCCCCTCCACGCGCCGCGCCAAATCGCGAAATGTCTTGGTAAAAGCGTAAACCTCCTCGACCGACTCACCTTTGATGTTGAGCGAACGCAGAAAACGCTTTTTGCCCTCGAAATTCTCGTTGGCGTCCGCCAACCAAAGTGCCATTTGCGTGGCTTCGACCTCGTCCAGCGATACCCCGGACTCGACTTTCGCAGTAAGATTCTCCCAAGGAATGTCTATTTGCATGTGGCGCAGGAGTGAACCCGCCCGCGCCCATCACGACAACTCGAATCAACCTAAACCCCTCCGTTAAGCGCATAATTCGGGTTCACTTCCACCACCGCACCCCACTTCGCGAGGAGGCAAACACAGCCAGCCGCGTGTCAAAAAATCCCCTGCGCCCTCGGGGTCAAATACGGCATGGCGCACCTCCCGCAACGTGAACGCATCGCCCAGCAACGGACGATTCCCTCCCGTAAATGCCGACAACGCCTCCGCATCGGACAACAGTTTCGGCGCCGTGTAATGAAACAAATACCCTGCCTCACCCGATTCAAGCCACGCGCCAAGAAACCTGCCACCGCCCTCAACCAACACGCCTCCTATCCCAGCCGCCGCACACCGCTCTTTGAATGCCCGAAAAAAAACACCACCGGCAGGCAATTCCCACACCGCTGCGCCACGCCGCTCCAATGCGCTCATCCGCGCCGCCCGTTCCTCTCGGGGCACACCGTAACCGGCAATGGTAACGACGATGGTGTTCGCAGCAAATTCGTCTTCAAAGACATACAACCCGCCTTGCCCGGCCGTCCGCAGATTCCGGTCAAAAACAAAACGCACCGGGCACCACACCTCCCCTCCTTCTTGACGACTCGTGAGCCTTGGATTGTCCGCCAATACCGTGGCGGCACTCACTGCCAATGCCGGAAAATACCGCCGCCAAAGCATAACATCGACCCGCGCCGCTGCCCCTGTTATCCACCTTGATTCCCCGGTGCGCGAGGCGATGCGCCCGTCAAGCGTCGAGGCAGTTTTGAGCGCGACCAACGGTTCTCCGCCATGCGCGACACGGTGGTTGAAAATCAGGTTTAGATCGTCGCACTCACGGGCAAGCACGCCCTCCACCACCTCCACGCCAGCCTCGCGCAAAAGCGCGAAACCGCGTCCCCTGTGCGCGGGAAAAATATCCGCCGCGCCCGCAACGACACGCGAGATGCCCGCATTGACAATGGCGTCCACACATGCCCCGGTGCGCCCTTGCGTAGAACACGGCTCCAACGTGACAACCAGCGTCGCGCCAGAATGCGGCGCCCGCCCCAAAGCACGCATCGCGTTTATCTCCGCGTGCGCCCCGCCCGCCTGCCGATGCCATCCCTCGGCGACAACATTGCCCTTTTCAACAAGAAGCGCACCAACAAGCGGATTCGGGTGGGTCGCCCCCCATGCCTGCCGAGCCAATTGGATGGCACGGCGCATAAGTGACTCATACTTTTCGTCTCTCACACACCGCAATCAAGCTCCCCCAACGACAGGGACAACATTTTACGCAGCGAGACCCCTTCTCCGTGCTTGCCCACGCCGCGCCATCAGATTTTATAGTTACCCTGCCTTATGGGATTGTTCGATAGAAGGAAGCACCGCCGCGAAAACATGCTCATGGTCCGTCGCGTGATGAACGATACCGGGGAAAAACCCCGGCAACGTCCGCGTTCGTTCGCATTGCGCGGAGCCGTGCTTCTCTCTTTGTCCGCCCTTTTCGGCCTTATCTGCTTCTGGGGACGCCCCTCCCACCTGCCCATCCTCCTCCCCGAATCCAATTCCAGAGTCCTCTACAAAGCACGTTTCGGATTCACCTACACAAGCCGCGTCATTGAAGAACGCCTCCGCGAAAGTGCCCGCCTAACCACGGAACCGGTCCCAACCCTCGCCATCGCAAAATCCGAGGAAACGAAGTTGGCGTGCAAACGCCTCGTCGAAGCCGCCTCGGACGCCTTCGACACCCTGAAAAACCTCCCGCCAACAAATCTCCCTGCCCAATGCGAAAAAATAGTCCTCGAAACGCACTACCCGGGCATCGCCTCTTTCACCGCCGCAAACCTCGCCCGCCTCGTCGAATATGCACCCAGTAAACAACACTTTAATTTTCTCTTAAATGCGGGACAAAAAGCCGTAACCAGCCTGTTAGACAACGGCATTCACGAAAATGACCGCGGCTCACTGCGATTGGAATTAAGTGTGAAAATTGAAGACGCCCGCCGCTTCCTGCGCGACACCGCGAGCACTCTCGCCGCAAACGAGGGCGGAACCGCCGCGCAAACCGCCACCCTGCGTAACGCGCTCGCATCCATTTTCAGCCCGGCACTATTCCCAAACGTCGAAATCGACGCAGAGGCGACGCGCCGACGCCAGCGGGAAGTCGCCGATAAAGTCTCTCCGCCCCTCATCGAAATACGCGAAGGGGAAACCCTGCTTTCGCCAGGAGAAACCGTTACACCAGAGATTCTCGAACGCTGGGACGCCTACAGACAACAATCCATCGGGCGCGAAAAGGCTGCATACACCCCGCTGCGCGCCATCGAAGAAAACTTCATCCCCTCCTTCGGCATCATACTGATAGCCGCTATATTCGCACAATTATGCCCGCCGAGTGGCATCAAACGCCGCCACCTCACATTGGCTTTGTTAATGGTGCCCGCCAACCTCGCCCTCATCCGCGCTGTCATCGAGCTGGGGGCATCCCGCCCCATGTTACACGCACTCCCCAACCCCGATATTATTTTTTGGACCGCGCCCCCGGCACTCGCCGCAATACTCGTCGCCGCCATGACGGGACATTATCTCGCCATCTTCTCGTCCTTCCTCGTCTCCGCATTCGCCGCACTAATGCTCGGACACAGCTTGGACGTGCTCCTCGTCTTCACATTCGCCTCGTTCACCGGAGTCTGGTTCGCCCGCAATGCCCGTGACCGCAGTGCCGTCCTCCGCGCAGGGGCGATTTCCGGCATCGCCACCGCCCTCCCCGTCTTCCTCATCTGCAAGACGGGTAGCATCACTTGGGACATGCTCACGCTGCAAACGCTTGCCTGCTTCATCAGCGGGCTGCTCACGGGAATGTTCGCCATAGGCATTATCCCATTCCTCGAACGCATATTCAAAATCACAACAAACATCACCCTCATCGAATTAACCGACTACAACCACGAACTCCTGCGCAAACTGCAACTCATCGCCCCCGGCACCTTCAACCACAGCGTCGCCGTGGCAAACATCGCCGAAGCCGCCGCCGCCAACACCTCCGCCAACGCCCTCCTCTGCCGCTGCGCCGCCCTCTTCCACGATATCGGCAAAACAATGAAACCGGAGTATTTCGTCGAAAACCAACACGAAGACAACCCCCACTCCGGCGTCAGCCCCACCATGAGTTCCCTCATCATCAAAAGCCATGTGCGCGACGGCGTCCGCATCGCAAAAGAATACGCCCTGCCCCGCGCCATAATAGACATCATCGAACAACACCACGGCACAGGCCTCATCCTCTTCTTCTACCATAAAGCAAAAAAACAAATATCCACCACCCCTGACGCAGGGAACGGCCGCACCGTTGACGAAATATCCTTCCGCTACGATGGTCCACGCCCGCGCTCCAAAGAAGCCGCCATTGTCCTCTTCGCCGACAGCCTTGAAGCCGCCTCCCGTTCCATGAAAAACCCCACCCCCACGACCATCAATGAACTCGTAGATCACATCTTCTCCGACCGTATCCGAGACGGTCAACTTGATGAATGCCCACTCACTTTCAGCGAGTTGCGAAGCATCCGCGAAAGCATCAAAGCCTCGCTCCTCAACCTCCTCCACCACCGCATCGAGTATCCCAAAGAAGAAAATGCAAAATAACCCCCTGCCCCACCGCCGCCGAAAAGTCCACGTCTCCATTCTCACCCCCAATTTCCACGCCCCAACCGCCTCCGTCTCAAATCTTTTCGCCCTGCTCGACAAACACCCATCCGCCCGTATCCCCAGCGGCGAACTCTCTGTTGCCTTCCTCGACGACGCCGAGATTTGCCGCGTCCACGCACAATTCCTCAACGACCCCTCCCCAACCGACGTGATAACTTTCCCCTCCCCCAACGACGATAGTCCCGACGGCGAATCGCTCGCAGGGGAAATCTGCGTCTGCGTCCCTTATGCCCATCGCGAAGCCGCTAAACACGGCAACACTCCCGCGACCGAACTGCTCCTCTACCTCGTCCACGGCTGGCTACATCTCGCCGGATACGACGACATTCACGACGCCGACCGCGACGCCATGCGCAAAGCCGAACAGGAAACGCTCTCCTATCTGGAAAAAACAGGATTCTCGCCCCAATGGAGTTTCCCCCACTCGCCCCCCAAATAATGGTAATTCGACTTAAACCTATTAGCCTATGGGGCGCAGGCGTGGGAGAGGCGTATCCGCCGGTTCCGCACTCGTTACACTCGCCCTCCCCCGAAGGGGGACAACGTGAATAACCGGCAGTGGAGCGTAGCGAAACTGCCGGACAGCGACTCCCCTCTCCCCGCGCCCTGAAGGGGCGCGACCAACAATCGTTGTCGTGCTCCCCCGCGGCGGCGCAACTCCGCCAGCTCTGCCGCCGTGGCGTCGCTGTCCTCTTCCGCCCGCGAATTGAGGTCAAGTTCCGCCTCATCCGCCCGACTGGCAAGCATATCGGCAAACGCGATTGGCTCGCCGTTCTCATCAATCGTTTTTGAGATAAAATCAGGGTTGATTTTGTCAAAAAGTCGGTCAATGTCTCCCTCAACGCTCCGTGCGGGGGTGTGCGGAGCTTCTTCGGAAGTATCTACATCCACTTTACGGCGGAGCGTTTCTATTTCCATCAACTCCAGCGAATATACGCGATGACCGACGCCGCCGGTCTCCTTTACGGTCAGGTAAGCGATGGCTTGTTCCCCCTCGAACAGCAGCGGCGCGGCGAAACGGAGAATGGTGACGTCCGCTTGTTGATGCTTGGTGTCTTTGCGCTCCTCAACCAGCGTCGCGTGTTTCCACAGTGCCGCGATTTTCGCCACCGCGCCGTAGTGCTGGTCAGAGGGAAAGCCATTGACCTTGCTCTTGTTGACAGCCACCGCGCTTACCAGCTTGTCACGCTGTCCACTGTTTA
>JAISZI010000088.1 GCA_031269335.1 Puniceicoccales bacterium | reverse complement strand
CCGATGCGCACGGGGAAACCCGCTACTGCCTCACGGGCGCGGCGTTCTGCGAAACCGCCTACGCCAATAACAAATTCCGGCTGCATCGCGGTAACCAAAACGCGCAAAAAGGCGTCGCACAGCACATTTACCCGATCCTGCTCGCCGACTCGCAATTGATCCAGAGATAAATTCTTACCCTGCTTAGTGTTTTGAAGAAAAAGCAAGGGACAATAATTATGGACATAGTGTTCTTCAAAAAAGCATTTCGCGCTCCCAAACCGCTCAGCGAACAGCCCCCAGAGACGCCGTCCGCTGACCTCCGAGCGCTTGCATGCGAAGCCGTCCACGGTTTTCGCCGGATGCTCGCGTGGCGGTTTGCCTACCATTCCAGAGATTTTCATAAAGTCGCGCACCGCAGCCACTTCCCCGAACGGAACCCCTGTTTGCGCCATGCCAAACGGACCGGGATTCATTCCCAGAAAAATCACCCGTTTGCGTCCATTTGCGAAGCTCCGCAAATACGTTTCGTGAACCGCACGCGCATAATCGAGCGGGTTGTAAACGTATTCCACCGGCGCGGCGAATCGCTCCGCCCCCAGCTTCGCCGACAACGCCCATGTCTCTTCTACGAGGCAATTCGCAATGGATGACATGCCGCCAAAGAAGCACCGAAACTCGGCAAAATCAACTTCGTGAGATCCGGCAGACACGGCAAAATCCGCCGCGTCGAAGAATGGAAAGGTGCTTTCGACTGGGACAATGACCTATACTCAATATGACCCTAACCACCGACAGAAACCCGTAAGATGCAAAAACAAACAAAACAAAAACGCGAGGGGCGCAATCGCCAGATAAACCAACACTTGAGCATCAAACGTTTTGAAGCGCTCCCGTGTGAGTTCTCGCCAGATAAACCGTAAAACTTTCATGCGGGCATCCCACCTCTCTTCATAAAAACTTCAAACCAAAATTTTTCATGTCACGGGAGGTCCAGACAGATATTGACCCTCCCGCAGGTCAAGGAAGAGCGGGGGCAGAAGGAGGATGTTTCTCCATGAATAAAGCTTGGCGCAGCAACGCGCAGGACGCATAAATCACCACGTTTTTTCACTGTCGCTTCAACACTTCATAACACCACCACCAGAAAACACATAACCTTAACAACATAATCCATTTCGCGTAGCTTCGGCTGCTGTCCGTCTCGAAACCACTAATTTCAAAGGAAGAGCAGTGCTTGGAGCGCCCCCGTCTGGGGGCGTGTCTTTGCGCTTCTTCCACGGCTCTTAGTGGTGCCTGAGACGGGGCGTTTTGATACGTCCCCTCTTTTTTTGGCACCGCTCAATCCGGGGAAGAAATCCTCAACAGACACTGGCAAAAGCGCGCAGCTTTTGCCATGCCCAGAAGAAACACCTCCTCTGCCAACGTCACGTTGCAGAACGCCAAGCGCGCCAAGAAGGACGAGTTCTACACGCAACTCGCCGACATTGAAAACGAACTCCGCCACTACCACCGGGCGCGTTTCCAAGGCAAAGTCGTCTATTGCAATTGCGACGACCCCTGCGAAAGCAAGTTCGTCGAGTATTTCGTCCGCAATTTCAACGCGCTGGGGCTGAAGGAACTCATCGCCACCGTGTTCACCGGCTCACCCGTCAGCGGGACGCAGTTGCCGTTGTTTGACACCGAAACAAACGACCAAATCGGCACCGGCGAGGCGCACGTGCTGCGCGTCAAGCGCGTGAAAAACAGCGACCTCGATGATGTCGGCTCGTTCGCGGAACTTCTCAAAAAACGCCTCCGCAAGGCAAAAAAATTAAACGGCACCGGTGACTTCCGCTCCCCAGAATGCGTCGCGCTTTTGAAAGAAGCGGACATCGTTGTCACCAATCCGCCGTTTTCCCTCTTCCGAGAATATGTCGCACAACTTGTCGAATATCGGAAGAAGTTTCTGATTATCGGGAACAAAAATGCCATTACATACAAGGATGTTTTTGTCTTGATAAAAAACAACACGCTGTGGACGGGTTATCGAAATTTCTCAGGCGGAATGTGGTTTATTTCCGATTATGAGGGGAAATATGAAAAGACAGTGAATGGCGTTAAAATTATCAATGTTCCAGCCATTTGGCTCACAAATCTTGATCATTCCAAACGCCATGAACGGCTCCAGCTCTACAAGAACTACACCGCCGAAGCCTACCCGCAATACGACAACTACGACGCGATAGAGGTATCAAAAACCGCTGAAATCCCCTGTGATTATTACGGCGCAATGGGTGTTCCGATTACGTTTCTGGATAAATACAATCCAGAACAATTCGAGATTTTAGGGATAGACCGTTACATCGAAGGGAATCAAACACCGAACAAAAGATTCATGATAAGCGGGACTGAAATTTACGCCCGCATCATCATCAAACGAAAGGACACCACCCAATGAACATCGAACTGAAAAACATCAAAATCCGCGACTTGGTTCGCGATTATAAAGACAGCGGCGAAAGCGGCGTGGTCGGCTACGGCGGCAAACTCAACATCCGCCCCGCCTACCAGCGCGAGTTTATCTACAAGGACAAACAACGCGACGAGGTCATCCGCACCGTCCGCAAAAATTTTCCGCTCAACACCATGTATTGGGTGAAAAACGGCGCCGACGGCTACGAATTGATGGACGGACAGCAGCGCACGCTCTCGCTCTGCCACTACGCCGCCGGCAATTTTTCCGTGGATTTCGGCGACGGCAACCAACTCGGTTTCAAAAACCTCACCGCCGACATTCAGGAAAAATTTCTGGATTACGAATTGTCTGTCTATCTTTGCGAGGGCACTGATTCGGAGCGGCTCGACTGGTTCCGCATCATCAACATCGCGGGCGAGAAACTGACCGAGCAGGAATTGCGCAACGCCATTTACACCGGCCCGTGGCTCGCCGACGCCAAACGATGGTTCAGCAAGACGGGCTGCCCCGCCGCCAGAACCGGCGACAAATACCTCGCCGGCTCGCCCATCCGTCAGAAGTTTCTGGAAACCACGCTGGACTGGATTTCCGGCGGCAAAATCGAGGAATACATGGCGGCGCACCAAAACGACGCCGACGCGAATGCGCTCTGGCAGTATTTTCAGGCGGTGATTTCGTGGATTGAACGGATATTCACAAAGTATCGCCGGGAAATGAAAGATCTGCCTTGGGGCAAGTTTTACAACGTGCACAAAGACACCGCCTTCAACGCCAACACGCTCGAAATCGAAATCAAGCGACTGCTGGGGGACGATGACGTGACGAGCAAAAAAGGCATTTACGCCTACCTGCTCACGGGCGAGGAAAAGCATTTGAGCATCCGCGCGTTCACGGACGCGCAGAAACTCGCGCTGTTCACGAGGCAAAACGGCAAATGCCCAAAGTGCGGAAAAACGTTTCGTATCGAGGAAATGGAGGGCGACCACATCACGCCGTGGAGCGAGGGAGGCAAAACCGAGCCGACAAACCTCCAGATGCTTTGCAAAGACTGCAACCGGCGAAAAGGCGCGAAGTGAGCGGAGAAGCAACATGTGTCCATAGGTCTTTCCGGTCCTGCCCGCATTTTCGCTTCCCTTCGGAACGCCTCCTCATAGAAGCTACCCCTCTTTCAGGAACGCTAGTCCGATCAATCAATACAACTATGCCAAAACTAACTGCGGCAACATCTGTGCCTCCCGCCACCATCCCCCAAACTTGCCCGCCCGATGCCGATGTGGCGTCCATCAAGCAGAGCATCCTGCGTCACCTAAAATGTTCCCTCGCACGCGATACCTCAACCGCCACCCTCCACGATTGGTGGATCGCTACCTGCATGATGACACGCGACCTCTGCCTCGACCGCTTCATTCGCACCCAAGCCGTCCATAACGAAGCAAACACGCGCCGCGTCTATTATCTTTCGCTCGAATACCTTATGGGGCGCCTCCTGCGCAATAACCTCAGCAATTCCCTCCTCCTCGAAAACACCAATACCGCACTCGCCGAACTTGGCTTCGACTTGCGAAACCTCCTCAACGAAGAATTGGACATGGGGCTGGGCAACGGCGGTCTCGGACGCCTCGCAGCCTGTTTTCTCGACTCCCTCGCCACCCTCGAATATCCCGCCATCGGCTACGGAATCATGTATGAATTCGGTCTTTTCCGGCAGTCCTTTGAAAAAAATAGACAGGTCGAAAACGCCGACAACTGGCTCCCTGACACCAACCCCTGGCCTATCCGCCGCCCACAATTCAAACAAAACGTCCCCCTCTACGGATACGTCGAGACATGCTACGACGACACCGGCAATCCGCGCTCCGTCTGGCACCACAACCAAAGCCTCCTCGGTATTCCCTGCGATATCCCAGTCGTCGGCTACGGGGCGGCGGGCACCGTCAACTTCCTCCGCCTCTGGGAATCCCGCGCCTCAAACGAATTCGACTTCCAACTCTTTAACGAGGGCGGATACACCGAAGCCGTCCAACAGAAAGCGGTCAGCGAAACAATTTCCAAGGTGTTGTATCCCAACGACAAAACCGCCGTGGGAAAGGAACTGCGCCTCGTCCAGCAAATTTTCTTCGTCTCTTGCTCCCTCCAAGACCTCATCCGCCGTTTCAAACGCGATAATTCCCCCAACGGTCAAGTAGCCTGGAAGGTGTTTCCCGAAAAAGTCGCCATCCAACTCAACGACACCCACCCCGCCATCGCCACCGCCGAGCTGATGCGCCTCCTCCTCGACGAAGAACTCCTCACGTGGGACTCCGCCTGGAACCTCGTCACCCAAGTCTTCTCCTACACCAACCACACCCTCCTCCCCGAAGCATTGGAAAAATGGAGCGTCGCCCTCTTTGAGCGCGTCCTCCCGCGGCACCTCCAAATTATTTACGAAATCAACCTCCGCTTCCTCCAACTCGTCGAAGAACGCTGGCCGGGCGACAACGCCCGCAAACGCAACCTCTCCCTCATCGAAGAATCTCCCGTGAAAATGGTGCGAATGGCACACCTCGCCGTCGTCGCCAGCCACACCGTCAACGGGGTCGCCGCCCTCCACACCCAACTTCTTAAAGAATCCCTCTTCGCCGACTTCGACGACCTCTGGCCAAATCGTATCCAAAACAAAACCAACGGGATCACGCCGCGCCGCTGGCTCCGCAGCTGCAACCCGCTCCTCGCCTTGCTCGTGGATGGCAAACTGGGACCGGCTTGGACAAAAGACCTCGCCCTCTTGCAAGGTCTCGAAAAATGGGCGGACGACCCAGCCTTCCAAGGCGATTTTATGGCTGTCAAACACGCCAACAAGGTGCACCTCGCCTCTGTCATCAAACACCTTTGCAAGGGTCTGGAAGTCTCCCCCCACGCCCTCTACGACGTGCAAATCAAACGCCTCCACGAATACAAACGCCAGCACCTCAACCTCTTGCACATCCTCACCCTCTACCGCCGCCTCCTCGCAAACCCTAACCTCGACATCGTCCCGCGTGTTTTCATCTTCGGCGCAAAAGCCGCTCCAGGCTACGACCTCGCCAAAGACATTATCCACGCCATCAACGCCGTCGCCTCACACATAAACACCGACCCGCGCATTAAAAACAAACTCAAGATCGCCTTCCTCCCAGACTACCGCGTCACCCTCGCCGAACAAATTATCCCAGCCGCCGACCTCTCCGAACAAATTTCCACCGCCGGAAAAGAAGCCTCCGGCACCGGCAACATGAAACTCGCCCTTAACGGCGCCCTCACCATCGGCACCCTCGACGGGGCAAACATCGAAATCCGCGAAGAAGTCGGCGCCGAAAATATCTTCATCTTCGGCCTCAACATTGACGACATCCGCGCACTCTCCCAACACGGCCACGACCCACGCGCCTTCTACGAAACCGACGAAGAATTACGCGAAGTCATTAACTGGCTTTTCTCCGGCTACTTCACGAACGACGACCCCAACGCACTTCTCGCAATCAAACGCAGCCTCCTCGACTACGGAGACCCCTTCCTCGTCCTCGCCGACTACCGCTCCTACTTGACCGCCCAGGAAAAAGTGGACGCCGCCTACCGCGACAAAACACGCTGGGCACGCATGGCAATCCTCAACACCGCCCGCTCCGGCAAATTCTCCTCCGACCGCGCCATCCGCGAATACGCCCGCGATATCTGGCATCTCTCCCCGCTCCCAGTGCCCTAAACCGCTCCCCGCCCTCCTCCCTAAAACACCGCCCTTTTTTAAGAAACGCCGCTCCCATGATCGAACTCACTTGCGAAATCCCATCCGACCTCGCCCAACCACTCGAAGACTTCTTCTGCGAACTCCCCCACTCCCCCTGGATACTCTTCAACGCCCCTCCCCCCGCCCCCATTTCCCTGTCAGGCTACTTCGACAGCGAAAACGAAGCCATGGACGCATGGGCGGACCTGCGCAAAATCTTCCCAACACTCCAACCCAACCCAACTTGCATTTCCCTCGCCGACAACGACTGGAAAGAAGCCTACAAAGCCAACCTTCACCCCTGGCACTACGACACACTCCACTGGGTCCCCGAATGGCACCGCATCGACTACCCCGTTTCCCCGCCCGACGCCGCCGCCATCGTTTACTTCGACGCCGGCCTCGCCTTCGGCACCGGCGACCACCCCACCACCCGCCTCTGCGCCATCCGCCTCGTCGAATTTCTCAAAACCCGCCCCGCCCCGCAAGACACCCGCGTCATCGATGCCGGTTGCGGCTCCGGCATTCTCTCCCTGTCAGCCGCTAAACTCGGCTGCTCCAAAGTCTTCGGATTCGACTGCGACCCCGACGCCGTGCGCGTCAGCATCGCCAACCGCACCGCCAACGCCCTCCCGGAACACAACCCAACCTTCCTCCTCACAAACATAGAAGACGGCCTGCGCACCGGCGGTCCCGCCGATATCATCCTCGCCAACATCATCAGCGACGTCCTCTGCGCCCATGCCACCAAGCTCCTGAACGCCTTAGCCCCAGGCGGCACCCTCGTCCTAAGCGGAATCCTCGCCCACGAAAAAGACGCCGTGCGCACCCTCTTCTCCGCCAAAGCCGCCTCCCTCTGGGGCGCCCCCCCTGCCAACATCGACTCACGCACCCTCGGAGAATGGGCAGACATAACCCTCACCCGCCCAGCATAAATAGGGTGCGCCGTTGGCGCGGGTGTGGGTGCGCCCCAGAGGGGCACAGCCCTAACATAGCCTCGGGCAACGCACTGGGTAATGGACAACAACACTAACCATAGCCCCCAGCGGGCAAATTGAAAAACTGGCTGAAAACAACCACCAACCTCGCCGCCCCCACGTCCTAAGAAGGAGCGCGGGAGAGGAGAGAGGAGAGAGGAGAGAGGGGTGGTTTTGACCCGGCTGGCGCACGGCGGCAGGGAACCCGTCGGCGGAACGGCTGTCCCTGTGACACTCAAAAAACCATGCGAATTTCCGTTTTCTTTCCCACCGCGCTTGTCGCTGCTGCGTTGTTTTTCGCGGACGCACGATTTTTTCTTTCTGCCGATGCCGCGTCTTTCAACGCCAAGCCCGGCACTTTTGACGTTACGCTGCCTTCGATGGCGGCGCAATTTGGAGCGCCCGCCGATGCCTTCAAGCCGCATTGTTGGTGGCATTGGATGGGCACGAACATTTCCCGCGAGGGCATCACGAAAGACCTTGAGGCGATGCGCGAGTCGGGCATTGCTGGCGCGGTGATTTTCAACGTCGGCACGTTCCTGCCAAAGGGCAAGGACACGCGCTGGCCGCAGCGCACTTATCGCAGCGAGGAGTATTGGGAACTTTTTGGGCACACGCTCGCGGAGGCGCGCCGCCTCGGGCTGAAGATCGGGCTGCACAATTGCCCGGGTTGGTCGTCCAACGGCGGCGATTGGATCAGCGAGGAGAACTCGATGCAGCGCATCACGACCAGCAAGTTGAACGTGGAAATTTCGCCGGGTACCGCCAGCGCGCCGCTCGATGTCGCGCTACCCGAGCCACCGCTCACAAAACGCAACAGTTCATGGCCCCGCCGCGCCACATTTACAACGGACATCGGTGTTTTCGCCATGCCCGCCCGCCCCGATATTTCCCGCGCCGACATCATGGACGTCACCCGTTTCTTTAACGCCAAGACCTCGCGTCTTGTCTGGAAAAATGCCCCCGTCGGAAAGTGGACAATTGTGCGCGTCGCCCACGGATCGACCGCCTCCTATCCGGCGCCAGTTAACCACGAGTTGCAACAGACCGCGTTTGAGGCGGACAAGTTTTCTCGCGAGGTCAACTTGCTCCATTGGAAGAATGTTTTGGGACCGCTTGAACAGCGTTTCGGAGACTATTTTGGCAACACCTTTACAAACGTCTGGGTGGATAGTTACGAGGCGGGCGGGCAAGATTGGTCGCCTGTTTTGCGCGGCGAATTTATCAAGCAAAGAGGCTACGACCCCGTGCCGTGGATCGCGCTGCAACAAGCCGTCGGCGGCAATCGCGACGACGTTAAATTGTTCAATGGCGACTGGCGCGCCGTGCGCAATCGGCTGATGATCGACAACGCTTGGCGCGTCGCAAAAGAACAGATCAACGCCGTCGGTCTCGATTATTATCAAGAACCTTACGAAGGTCCGTTTGACACCACCGAAACAGTCTCTATTCCCGACATCCCCGTCACCGAGTTTTGGGCGCATGGCGATTATCATTTTATCAAAATGATGGAGAGGGGAATGCTCGCCGCGAATAAAAGAATTATCGCCGCCGAAGCGTTTACAACCTGGCCGCAAAACGCAAATTTCACCGAAGACCCCGCGTTCCTAAAACGCACCGCCGACGGCGCGTATTTGCGAGGAGCGAATTTCTATTTTCTCCACAGTTGGGTTCACCAACCCTACGGAGACGAGGTGCAGCCCGGTCTCGGTCTCGGACCCTTTGGCGCGCACTTTGGGCGCCATCAAACGTGGTTCAAACAAAGCCACGCCTTTAACACCTATCTCGCTCGCTGCCAAATGCTTTTGCAACAGGGCAACCAGGTCGCCTTCACCCGGGAATGGAACCACCGCCGCACACCGGAAGCGGACATTTTCTTTGTTGTAAACAACGGTAAAAAAGCCGTGCAAAAAGAATATATTTTTCCTGTTGGAAAACGCATCGCCGCGCCGGAAATTTGGGACGCCTATACCGGGCGAATTTACACCCTACAAGATGGCAACACCGCTGCCCCGCAGGGACAAAACGTGAGCGCAGAGACAAAACTAACGCTAAACATTCCCGCCAACGGCTCGCTCTTTATTGTGTTTCCAAACTACAAAACGCCTTACGCAAAACAACAAAACTTCGTTGTAAAAAACGAGAAAGCGACCGAAGTCGAAGGCGAGTGGAAAGTCGCCTTCCAACCTAAATTAGACAAGCCCTTCAACCGCACGTTTCCCGAACTCGTTGATCTCTCCAAGCAAGAAGAATTCGCGCTAAAATACTTCTCGGGAACCGCTGTTTATCGAAAAACTATCCGCGTCTCTACTCCTCCACGGGAAAAATTTATTTTGGATTTAGGTAAACTTGAAGACCTCGCCGAAGTCACCCTTAACGGCAAAAACGTCGGCGTCCTCTGGCACCCGCCCTACCGCACCGACATCACCCGTTTCCTGCGCGACGGAGATAACACGCTCGAAGTCACCGTCGCCGTCAACTGGGCGAACCGGATCATAGGTGACGAGCAGTTTCCGCCCGATTACGAGCGCATTGGCGACGGGCACCGCGGGACCCCCGCGATGAAACAGTTCCCTGAATGGTTTCTCAAAAATGAACCCCGCCCCGAGCCGCGCCGCAAGACCTTCACCCCCGTCATCCATTTCAGTAAAACCAGCAAGCCCTATCCCGCCGGTCTCATCGGTCCCGTGAAAATCATCCGGCAGAGTATCTGAATTTTTTTCAAAAAAACGCTTGCGGGCACGGCGGAAAACGCGGGCTGGATGCCGCCGCAGGAGGGTCGCGGCGTATCCGCGTCTTGGAACCCGAAAACTGCTTTTGAAAAGGCGGTTTTCGGGTTGGAAACTATTCCTCCTTTCGCCTGTCCCCCCCGCGATGCGCCTTTTCGCTCTCTCTCTTTTGCTCATACTACCAGTCACCGCTTTTGCCGCAGCTCCTGCCCCCGCTCTTGCCGAAATCCCTTGCTCGCCGCGTTTCGCGCCAGCGGCGGAACTTTATGGCGGACCGTTAGGAACGGAACGCGTCACTGGCAAGGCTTTCTCGTTTGTGGACGAGTGCTATGTCTCGCAGCCCTTGAGTAACGCCGACACCAAAATTTGGATACAAATTGACTTGGGTGTTCCCAAAAAAATTGACCTTGTCAAACTCTACCCGTGTCTTGCAGATTATCATTGCGGACCGTGGCAGACACGCAATTTTCCGGTGCGTTTTAAGTTGGAAGCGGACGATGATCCGCACTTCAAAAATCCGCGTGTCATTGCCAATTATACAACGCGAGATTTCCCCGTCGAGGCGTGGAAGTTTCCGGGTAAAATTCACAACTTTATTCCGACCTCGCCAGTGACTGCCCGGTTTGTGCGAATGACAGCGACAAAGCACGCTCGCGACCGCGATTCGCGCCATCGCCAATATCTCTTTGAACTGTGGCGTTTTGAAGTTTTCTCCGACGGCAAAGACGTCGCGCAAGGGCGCACGCTTGAAGAGTCTGTGCGCGGTTATCTCGGCAAGCATCCGCTGTTGCGACCGCGCCGAATTGATGGCGAGACGTGCCACTATGACAACCCGCAAAACGTGACCGCGCCGGAGACGTGGAAACCCGTCAAAACAACACTCGCAATTCCCACCGGCGGTGTTGTTGTGAACGAGGGTCTTTTTGCCGCGACGATGCAACGCAACGCAGACTATTTATTAACAACGTTCACGCTCGACGACTTGTTAAGAGACTTCCGTCGTCGTGCCGGAAAACCCGCGCCTGGCAATATGCGCGGCATGAAGAATTTTTGGGTGAACGAGTTGCCCGGTTCCAACGCAGGGCGTTTTCTGATGGGAGCTGGCACCTTCTTGCGCTGGAAGGAGAACGGCGCATTACGCGAGCGGATGAACGCCGTTGTGGACGGCATTGAAGCGTGCCGCGAACCGAACGGTTATTATATAATGGGCTATCCCGAAAATAAAATTTTCTATTACGAAAACGGCGGTTATTCGCGTGCGTGGGTGACGCGTGGTTTGATCGATGCCGCCTCCGCCGGAAACACAAAAGCACTGCCGCTTTTGCGCGCTTATTACGACTGGTTTAACCACTCTCCTTACCTGCCGGAATTGCTCCGGCGCGGCGGCTTCGGCCGCCAAGGAATTATCCCTAGCACGCTTCTCTACAAGAGTGCCGTCGGCAAGCCGGAAGACATTCAAGCAATGCAGCGCTATTACCAAGAAAACTTTTGGATGAAACAGTTCTCCGAGCGCGATGTTGACGCTGTTTGGCGTCTCCAATACGATCGCCCGCATTCTTATTTAATCACTTCTTTAGAGGCTTACGGCGATATGTATTTTGCTACCGGGGAGAAGCGTTATTTAGACACAATTCTCGGCGGTTGGGACATTTACCACGATTATTTTGAGCACATAGGAGGGTCATTTAGCGTTTGTGAAGGACCGCGTTTTCCACCGCGCTCGCATCTTTTCAAAGGCAACGGCGAACTATGCGGCAATGTCTTCTGGATGTTTCTAAACCAACGTCTGCACCTGCTCTATCCAAACGAGGAAAAGTATGTTAACGAAATCGAAAAATCCATCTACAACGTCGTCCTACCGTGCCAGAGTGCCGACGGTGCAATCCGCTATCACGCCGTTCTTGTTAAACAAAAAGAGCGCGGCGACAAAACGAACACCTGTTGCGAAGGTCAAGGCACACGCGGTCTCTCCGCGCTGCCAGAGTTTATCTATACAACCGCCGCCGACGGTCTTTTTGTGAACCTTTTTCATCCCTCCGAAATAACAACAAGCACGTTGAAATTGACGCAAATAACGAAGTTCCCAGAAACGCCCGACGTAAAACTTGTTGTGTCTATTAAGCATAAAAACAGCGCGGCAAAAAACACTGTTAAAGCAAGCATTCGAGTGCGCGTTCCCGCGTGGGTGACACGCAAAATGGACATCGCGATCAACGGCAAAACCGCCGCCACCGGCGGTGTTGGAAGTTACGTCGCGCTTGAGCGCGAGTGGCGCGACGGCGACGTCGTTTCGTTTACGCTGCCAGTTGGTTTCCGCGTCACAAAATACGAGGGCACAGAGAAGTTATACAGCGCCAAAGAGAGCAACACCCACGCGCTCGAATACGGTCCTATTTTGCTCGCCATTCGCGGCAAAAGTATGCCCAGCGGTTTGGCAACGCTCCACTTCCCCGCCAGCGAACTCGTCTCGCGCCTCCAACACGACCCCGTCGCCCCGCTCCATTTCAAAATCAAAGGAATGGCGGACGAAACCCTCCGCTATGTTCCCTATTACGAAATCCAGCGCGAGCCAATGACCACAATGGTTTTCTTCCGAGATGAGAAATAGCAAGGCGAACGTCGAAAGCAGTGTCGGGCGAGTAAACTGAAACAAAATTGTGGTGCCGGGGTGGAGCGGGGGGAAGAAGCTACAGGGTGAGGTCGTGGAATTGGGTGGGGTCGAGGTCGTCGGTGGCGATGACGGCGTGGACGGAGCCGACTTTGGCGGGGGTCGATTAGGTAAACATCGGCATAGGCCTTGTCGCCGCGTATCACGATGCCGGCGGGCGTGTCGCCGATGGCGGAGACTGCGCTTACGCGTCCGTCAGCGCCGAGTTTGACGAAGGTGCCTTCCTTCGCGGAGAGGTCTCTTCAGTGGTGGGAAGGCGCTTTACGCCCGTTGGATGTATTAATGCCATAGGGCGATTTTAAGGGGAAAATAAGGGGCGGCGGGTGAGAAGATTGCTGTAAATGAGGGATTTTTCCAAAAAAAGGCGAGAGGGAAACCACGAATGGACACGAATGAACACGAATGAGAGGCAAGGGAGGGAGGGAGGGAGGATGACGTGGATGACGGGTGCGGGGAGTGCGTTGGCATAGGTGCCCGCCGTGAACGGCGTGCACGGTAGCGGCCGCCTGAGGCGGCATAATACCCAGGGCGTTGCCCTGGGCTATATTAGGGTCGCCCCGTTGGGGCTTTCCACTCCTCCGCTCTTTCCTCCCTCTTTCCCAGGGTGTTGCCCCTCCGCCGCCGCCGAAACCCTCCTCGCAGAAGACTCCGCTCTTTCCTCCCTCTTTCCCAGGGTGTTGCCCTGGGCTATATTAGAGTCGCCCTTTCAGGGCTTTACGCAATCCCGCTTCGGGGATTGCTGTCGGGTTCGGTCGATGATGCGGGGCAGGGAGGCTTCAAGTGTTTCTACGGCGGAAGCTCCTTCGAGCAGGTCTGCGATGGCGTCCCAGCGTCCGCTGGTGAGAGCTTCGCGGATGGGTTCGGGCAGGAGGGCGGGGAAGGTCACGCCGTTTACTGCAACGGAAGAGGCAGCGATATCGGCGACGAGTTCGCTAATGGGGTTAGCTTGGACAAGGGCTGTGATTTTTGACAGGTCGGGGGCGGCGACGGCGAGGCAGGGCATTCCGATAGCGGTTGCATTGCCGAGGAAAATTTCTGCGAAACTGCCCGCAATAATCGCTTTGAAACCGGCGCGTTTCAGGGATTGCGGTGCGTGCTCGCGTGAGCTGCCGCAGCCGAAATTGAAACCTGTGACGAGGATAGACGCTCCCGTGTGGGCGGGGTCGTTGAGCGCGTGAGGCTTGTCTGTTCCGTCGGCGTTTTTGCGTTCATCGTAAAAGGCGAATTTCCCCAGTTCATCGAAGGTGATGCACTTCAAAAAGCGTGCGGGGATAATGCGGTCGGTGTCTATATCGTCGCCGGGGACTGCCACGGCGCGGCCTGTGATGCGGACGATTTTTTCGAGGGACATGTGTGAAAACGGTGCGTGGTGGCGTATTGGCAGGGTCAACGGATGCGGTGTTCCATGCTGCGCAGGAGGGCGGCGAGGAAGGCGGTGTCGCCGCCGATTTCTTGGCACAAAGCTACTGCTTTATCCACGAGACAGCGGGCATGATTGAGCGAGGCGCCGAGTCCGTGAAGACGCGGGTAGGTGATTTTCCCGTTGTCTTGATCGGCGCGGACCGGTTTGCCCATCGTTGTGGCGTCGCTGGTGACGTCGAGGATGTCGTCAATCACTTGGAAAGAAAGCCCGATGTTGAGACCGATTTCGCGGGCTTTCTCAATGACGTCTGTGCCGCCTGAACCGGTGCGCACGCCCATTGTGATGGCGGCGGTGATGAGGGCGGCGGTTTTGTTGCGGTGGATATAGTCGAGGCGTTCAGGGGTAATTTCGCCTTGTTCGCCGATGGTGTCTTCGACTTGTCCCCCGATGAGTTTTTGGGAACCCGCAGCTTCGGCGAGGTCGTGGACGAGGGCGACGGCGATTTCGGGAGTGGCGCGGTAGGCGTCGGCGAGCAGCAAGAAAGCGTGCGTGAGCAGGGCGTCGCCGGCGAGCAGGGCAATGGTCTCGCCGAATTGTTTGTGGCAAGACGGGTGCCCGCGGCGCAAGTCGGCGTTGTCCATGCAGGGGAGGTCATCGTGGATGAGGGTGTAGGTGTGGAGGCATTCGACGGCGACGGCCGCAGGGAGCGGGTCGATGGCAGAGGGGAAGATGGCGTGCGCGGCGAGGCAAAGCATGGGGCGCAGGCGTTTTCCGCCCGCAGCGAGGCTGTATCTCATGGCGGCGTGAAGTGGGGCGGGGCGCGTATCCGGTGCGGGTGTGAGTTGCGCAATTGCGGTTTCGATGCGGGCGAGATAGTGGCTCATCTGCCCGTGAAACTCTGGCGAGTCGTGTGTCATGGGTGCGTGAAAAAAACGAAGGAAGGGCAAGGGGACAATCCTAATGACGATTTGCGGTTTGTGTTGTGTAGCAACGAGAAGAGCGGGTCGCCTACTCCTAAGCGACCCGCCCTGTTTTTGTCTATCTTATCTCGTTGTACTACCCCATCTCCCATTAGGAGAATTTGTGTGACCATCTTCGTTGCCGAAGATGTGCGTGAATCAAAGCATTTTTCGTGTCCGCGCAAGCGTTTTTTTGCGATTTTCAAAAATTATTTTCTTAATCATTTTCAACTTGTTTGAAATCAATTTGATACGCATGAAGAAATTTTTTCAAAAAAATCTTTTTTTGAAGGCGATATTCCCATTTTGGCTAACAGCGTCCGAAAACGCTTTCGCATTCGGTTGCTTTTTCGCCAGAACGCAAAACGCTCGATTTTCGCCGCCATGTGCCAGACCGACACCATCAACACCGCCGCTTCCGAGCGCAAGATTCTCATTCTCGTTATTAAAGGCATGACCTGCGCCGCCTGTGCACGGCGAATTGAGCGTGTTCTCAACGATTTGCCCGGTGTCGTCGCTGCCGTCAATTTCGCCGCCTCGAAAACCCGCGTCGAATACGACCCCGCACTTGCCACGCCCGAAATCGTCATCGCCCGCGTCACCCGCATCGGTTTCGGTGCCAAGCCCGCCGCCGACCTTGATGAAAACGCCGAACGGCACCGCGCCGCAGTCGTGCAATGTCGCGAAACTACCCTCTTCGCCTTCGCCGCCCTTTTCACGCTGCCGCTGCTCTCTCAAATGCTCTTCATGTTCGGCGGCGAACACGCGGTGCACCGGTGGTTTGGCGCGGACGCCTTTGTCGGGAAAATCTACGATCATCACGGAATGCTACCCATTTGGCTGCAATTCCTACTCGCGACACCCGTGCAATTTGTCGTCGGCTGGCGTTTTTACTGCGGCTCCTTCAAGGCGTTGCGCGGCGGTTTCGCCAACATGGACGTCCTTGTCGCCCTCGGCACTACTGCGGCGTGGCTTTACAGCACCGTCGCCTTTGTCCTGCACGCCACCGGTAACGCCGCCATCAGCCTCCACGAACACACCCATTTCGAGGCGAGTGCCACGCTCGTCACGCTTGTCCTGCTCGGCAAACTCCTCGAAGCGCGGGCAACGCGAAGCACCTCCGCCGATCTGCGTGCGTTGCTGCGTCTCCGGCCAGCCACTGCCCGCGTTGAACGCGCCGATGGCACGCTTGCCGAAATTCCCGCTGCAGAACTCGTTGCGGGCGAGACTGTTGTCGTCCGAGCCGGCGAAGCTGTTCCCGTTGACGGTCTCGTTCTCGAAGGCGAATCGAGCGTGGACGAGTCCATGCTCACTGGCGAAAGCGTCCCCGTTGCCAAAGCCGTTGGTGCCAGGGTTTTTGCCGCAACGCTCAACCAGCAGGGCGCGTTCAAAGCTCGCGCCACCGGTGTCGGCGCCGACACCGCACTTGCGAAAATCATCCGCCTCGTCGAGGAAGCGCAGGCAAGCCGCGCTCCCGTCCAGCGGCTCGCCGACAAAATCGCCTCTGTCTTCGTTCCCGCCGTTATCGCCATCGCCCTGTTGACATTTGCCCTCACTTGGCTCTGCGGCGGCGACTTCGCCCGTGCACTCGTCAACGCCGTTGCCACGCTTGTCATCGCTTGCCCGTGTTCGCTCGGACTCGCCACGCCCACGGCTGTCATGGTTGGCACCGGTCTTGGTGCCCGCGTTGGCATCCTCATTCGCAATGCCGAAATCCTCGAACGCGCCCGCCAAATCGACACCCTTGTCATAGACAAAACCGGCACCCTGACCCAGGCGCGCCCTGCGGTCACAGCTCTCGTCCCCGCCTCCGGAATCTCCGTCGCCGAACTCCTCCGCCTCGCCGCCAGCATCGAACGCGGTTCCAAACACCCGCTCGCCGACGCCATCGAACGCCGTGCCCGTGAAGACGGCGTCGCAGCAGACGCCCCCGTGCGTGATTTCGTTTCCGTCCCAGGGTGCGGCATTCGCGCCACACTCGACGGACGTCCGCTCCTCCTTGGTTCGCCCGTTTTCCTTGCCACCGAAGGCGTTGCCAGTGCCGTTCCGCCCGCCGCCCTTCAAGAACAAGGGCAAACGCTCGCCGGTCTCGCCCGCGACGGTAAGCTCCTCGGCTGGCTTGCCGCCGCCGATCCGGTGCGCCCTGCCGTGCCCGCCGCACTCGCCCGTCTCCGTGCACAAGGCATTCGCCTCTTGATGCTTACCGGCGACAACCACGCCGCCGCAGCCGCTGTCGCCGCGCAGACCGGCATCACGGAATTTGCCGCCGCCCAGCTTCCCGCCGACAAGGTCGGTCGCGTCGCCCGTCTCAAAGCCGAAGGTGCGACCGTCGCCGTCGTTGGTGACGGCATCAACGACGCCCCCGCTCTTGCCGCCGCCGACGTTAGTTTCGCCATTGGAGCCGGCAGTGACATCGCCCTTGCCGCCGCTGATATCGTTCTCGTGCGCGACGATCTCAACGGTATCCCAGACGCCATCAGCCTTTCCCGCGCCACCTTGCGCAAAATTCGCCAAAACCTTTTTTTCGCCTTTTTTTACAATATCCTCGGCATTCCCCTCGCCGCTCTTGGCTTCCTGAACCCCGTCGCCGCCGGTGTCGCCATGGCGGCAAGTTCCCTCTCTGTGGTCGCCAATTCCCTTTTCCTGCGCCGCTGGAAACCGTGAACCACGGTTTTCTGGGGAATTAAAAACGCTTGTTCAGCGGAGGTCGTTGTTTTGGGACCAGCGACCCCAGAGGGAAAGCGGGAGGAAGCGGGGAGAAGATTCGTCGCGGAGGGTGAGTTCGCCCGAAGCGATGGAGCCGTTGCGCTGGAGTGTGGCTTGTTGGAGGAGGTTGTGGCAAAGGAGACAGGAGGCGTCTATCGTGTAGAGGGTGAGGAGGATGAGGCTGGCGTTGGGCGAGAGAAGATCGCGGCAGAGTTCGAGGAGGGGAGGGAGGTGGCGTTCGATTTTCCAAAATTCGTTGTTGGGACCGCGACCGAAAGCGGGCGGGTCGAGGAGGATGGCGTCGTAGTGATTTTTACGGCGGATTTCTCGCTGCACGAATTTGGTGGCATCTTCTATTATCCAGCGGATGGGTGCCAAAGTGAGACCGGATAATTCGGCGTTGCGGCGCGCCCATGCAACGGCGGGTTTTGAGGCATCCACGTGGGTGACGTGCCAGCCGGATGCGGCGCAGACGAGGGAGGCGGCTCCTGTGTAAGCGAAGAGATTAAGGAGGCGCGGCGGCGAGGCGGAAGGCGGCGGCGGGTGGGTGGCGAGCCAATGCCAGTGGGGATATTGTTCGGGAAAGATGCCGATTTGTTTAGAATTGTCGGTGAAACGGAGCTGGAGGCGGAGCGGATGGGCGAGGGGGAGCGAAAGAGGGAATTCCCATGATGGGGGGATTTCGCCGTGGGGGAAGAGCCATTTGCCCCCGTGGGAATCGTCTTTGTGGACAGCGTGGGCGGAATTCCACTCGGAGTGCGGAAGGGCAGGGCGCCACCAAGCCTTTGGTTCATCGCGGATAATGCGGACGGTTCCGAATTGCTCGAGCTTTCGGTGATTGCCCGAATCAAGCAAGCGATGTCCGCGGCAGTCGCTCGTTAGGACATTGACGTTAGGCGGGGATATTAGCGGGGCGGTGTTCAATCGATTACGGTTTGGAAGGTGGCAAAGGGCGGCAACGGCAGGGGAAAAGATGTCCCGCTACGGCGGCGGGCTGAATCGGTCAATGGTGGCGCGGTGGTCATTCTTGCGCACGGATGAATCTTCTACGTTGTCAACGCAACTAAAACCTTTTCGCCGCTGCGCGCATTATCTTTGCCGTATTCTGTGCTTGCAAAGCCACTGGCGATGGGCACAAGGGCGCATCTTTCTTCTGTTTTATGCACATCACTCATGCTTTTTTCTCCATCGCTTGCGCTTGCGCGAGCATCGTAGCCGCTACTGCGGCACCTACCGCCTCAGAAATAATCGCACGTGCACGCGAAAAAATTGGTCCGGAGGACAAATTAAAGGCGGTCAACTCGCTTGTTTTTGAAAGCAAACGGATAGACAAAGGCGACAAGACCTCCTTTGCCCAAGTGGAATACAAGGCGCCTGCCAAACGCCGTGAATACCGGTTGGACAGGAACAACAGCAGCGGCGTCCCCACCGAGATCATTATCGCTTCAAACGGATTGGAAGGCTACAGCAAGGTCGTGAACCTCAACACGAAGGATCAGCGGATACGCCCCTTTCAAGCGGTGCAGCTAAGGTTTAATGTTGACCTGTTTTACGCCGAGACCGGCTTTTTCAGCACGCCTCCCGGCGGTTCCGTTGCCTACGTGGGCGAGACAAAGCAGAAAGGGAAGGATGCCTACAGCGTCGAGTATAAATACGCCGGCGGCTTGATCGTCCTCCGCCATTTTGATGCGCAGACCTATAAACTCGTCGCGTATGAGGTCTATAACGCGAAGATGCCCACCGAAACCCGCCTCCGCATCGAAGAAGAAGGCGACAAGGTCGTGGACGGCATACATTTTCCTGAAAAGGTCACTGTCTTTGTCGGCGGGGAAAAGAGCTATACCGTCGAGCACACTCAGATAAAGGTGAACAGCAACATCCCAGACGCAGCGTTTGCATTCCCGATGCCCTGATTTTCGCGTGCAAGCCCGTTTCCTCTGATGTTGCAGCTCAACTACAAACAAAAGGGCTTTCAGCGGAAGCTGGATGCCTTTTGTGATACCGCCCCCGACCAAAAAATCGCACAAGCCGTTGCCGAAATTATTGCCGATGTGCGTGATAGAGGCGATGCCGCCGTGGTCTATTACACGGATAAGTTTGATCACGCGAAACTCGCTCCGCAGGCATTGCGCGTTGCCCCGAAGATACTCCGGCAAGCAGCGAAACGGTTGTCCCCCGAAATCCGCAGTGCCATTGACGAAGCAGGGAAGAATATCCGTGCATTTCACCAGAAAACGCTTCCTAAAACGTGGACTGCCCGCAATGCGCACGGCGCACGCGTCGGGGAGATTTTTCATCCGTTAAATCGTTGCGGCATATACATTCCCGGCGGCGAGGCACCCCTCGTCTCCTCTGTCTTAATGAGCGGCATTCTCGCCCAACTTGCCGGGGTCCCGCAAATCGCTGCATTTACGCCACCGCAACCCGACGGGCGCCCCAATTCCGCCATTTGCGCTGCCCTGAACATCTGCGGCATTGGCGAAGTTTATGCCATCGGCGGCGTCCAAGCTATCGCCGCCATGGCGTTTGGCACCGAAACCATTCCCGCTGTGGACAAGATATTCGGTCCCGGTAACGCCTATGTTTGCGAAGCCAAACGGCAGGTTTTCGGTCATGTCGGCGTTGACCTTCTCCCCGGTCCCAGCGAAGTGATGGTCATCGCGGACGATTCCGCCCGCCCCGAATGGGTTGCAGCAAGCCTTCTCGCGCAGGCGGAACACGGCACCGGACGCGAGAAACTTTACCTCCTCGCCCTTGATTCCAAATTAGTGAATGCGGTCATCGGTGCCGCCAAGGAGCAGCTCGCCACGCTTCCACGCGCCGGGAAGATGCGCCCAGTGGTCGAGCGAAACCTTTGCGCCATCATTGTCCCCGATCTTTCGCGTGCTGCGGAGGTAGCCAATCGCATCGCGCCGGAACACCTCGAATTGCAGGTCGCTCCGGGGGAAGTCGCCGTCCTGCTCAAGCAGATTACCACGGCAGGCGCGATTTTCGCCGGGCACTACACGCCGACCGTCCTTGGCGATTTCACCGCCGGACCGAGTCACACATTGCCCACGGGGCGCACGGGGCGATTTTTCAGTGGTCTGCAAGTGACCGATTTCATGCGGCGCACGAGCCTCGTTGAATACTCACCGGCAAGCCTCAAAAAAGCTGCAGCCACGGTCACCACGTTCAGTGCCCTCGAAGGTCTCGATGCTCACGCACGTTCTCTCGCGGTGCGTCTTGAGGGGTAATCTCGCCTAAAATCGCGCTCGTAATCCTCATCACTTAACTTTTGTCAGTTGACACCTTGGTTGGAAATCTTTCCCTCCCGTCTCTTCCCATGCAGAATTTCGCAGCTCAGTGCTTGGACATGGCCCGCTCAATCATCGGGCACAACCTTGACTCCATAAATGCGGATGGCTCGATTGAGCCGATCCCTGGCGAGGAGGGTCGTGCGGATGAACCCGGTCACGCTGCCTTCGCTCTTGCCGAGTATTACCGCGTCACTGGCGAAACCACTTTCAACCGCATCAGTCTCGCCGAACTTGTCGCCCGTTGCGTCAATTCGCAGATTCATCAGGACACAGAGAGCGAAAACGGTCTCGCCTACTCTGGTCTCGCCCTTCTCGCCTTTGGTCCTTCCAAAGAGCGCAATGCCGTCTGGGAGCGTCTCGCCGACGAAACGCGCGCTCTTCTCGACAAGCGTTTCCTGCATCGCAGCGACTACGACACCCACTTTCAGGCGTTCAATATCGCCAAAGCGGTCACACGTTTCTCCCTTGGTCTCTCCAAAAAAGACGAGACGGGCACCCTTGTTGAACGTTTTCTTGAACGTATAAAGACCAACAGCATCGGCGGGTTTTGTGATGACAGGCCAAGGACGCCGGAGCGACCGGGAGTGCTCGGCGGGACATTCGATCTCTATGGTATTATGCAGTTTGTATTCATTCGTTCCTCCCTCCAATTGCACGCCAACGTCCACTTGCGCGACCGCAAACTCCCCAGCTTGCGCACTTGTGCCGAAAAATACCTCCGCCTCCTGCCCGACATTATTCGCCAAGATGGTCTTGGCTGGTGTTACGGGAGCGGCATCGGTGGATACGCGCAGATGCACGCCATCAGTCTCATCCTCCAAGCCATGCGTGACCAGTGGATCGCCCAAGACAAGATTTCCCAATACAAAGACCTCGTCCGCCGCCTCTTCCAATTTTTCTTCGTCACCTACCTCGACCAAGAGCACGGTTTCCTCGTCATCCGCGATGCCGAGCGCGACACCATTCCCCACCACACGACCCGCATGGCGAATTTCGACGCTGCCCGCTATCTCTGCCAATGGGCACGCCTCGCAAGAAGTTTTTCCTGCCGCCTCGAAGGTCGGGCGCAAATCCCGCAAAAGCCCGTCTGTCGCTTCGTGCTCTTCGACAAAAACAGCCGCAAAGAACAAGGGCTGTGCGTCTATCAAGACCCCGAAAGCGGTCTGCACGTCCAGATCCCTCTCGTCTCGGGTTCCGCCAATAAAGACTCGTCGGACTCGCTCGCGTTTCCCCATATGCCTGGGGTCTTTGACTGGCCGACCAACCGTTACCTTCCCGTCTTTCTTCCGGAGTTAGTCATTGGCGAAAATACCTTTATCCCATCATTTTACGGAAAAAACATCACGACTGTCCTCGGTCTCAAAAACAGCTTTTTTTTCCGTTACGACCAACCAGAGCTGATAACGAACGAAGAAAATATCATTCCGGGCGTAGGCAGCTGCAAGGTCGAATGGGAATTTTGCGGTGGCAAAATCACCAGTCGTTTCCTCTTTCACGTAAAAAAACAGACCCAGCTTGAACGTTTCCGTTACGTCATGCCCGTTGTCGCGCCCCATCACCACTACCGGCTTGGGACGTCCCTCACCCTCGGTGCGGAAAACCTTCGTTGCGGCGTTGTGAAAGAAGACTTCCAAGCGAATTGGGCAGAGACCGAAGTCGTTTCCCAAGACACGAGCCATCGCGGTTATTATGGCAAAGTTCTTTACTATCAAACGTTTCTGCGAAACCGACCCATGCCCTTGCGCCCCAATCAACCCTACCGCTTTGAAGTCACCTTTGAACCGCACATCGTCATGATTGACGAGTTGGAAGGGTAGGCTTTTGCGCAAATGGACGCCGATCGGGGCGCGTTGTTGCGCACCGGTGTGGCTGTTGTCACTCCGGCAGACCACCGGCGACACGCGCCGCCGTCCGCCCGCTCAAGGCGGCGCCTTCCAGCGTCGCCGGAAGTCCTGTGCGTGTCCAGTCGCCCGCAAGAAACACATTTTCCAACGATGTGCGTGCGTGCGGGCGCGCCGCCGCTGATTCTGGCGTTGCCGCGAAGGTGGCGTAGGAGTGTTTGTAAACAAAGACGTCCGCGATGGCGGCGTTTTCCATCGCGGGGAAAAACCGCGCCAATTCTGCTTTGACATTAGAGACGATTTCCTTGGTGAGCAAAAAGATCCATCTGTCCGGGCAACTTATTGTAAGCGTGTAATGGCAGCGTGGCGGCGTGGCGGATTTCCTAAAAACCCATTGCACGGGCGAATCCAATAATGCTGTGAACGACTCCTCCATGAGTGCCTTGTCCGTGCTCAAATGAATGTTCAAAATCGGACGTGCGCATAATTGTTCCGGCGAACACGCCGCATCGAACAGCGTCTTTGCGGTTTGCGGCGGAACCGCCAAAATAAAGGCATCGGCAGGGACGGTCGTGCCGTCGGCAATTACCGCCGCCACCGCTTTCGCGCCGTCATAAACGAGCGACGTCACCCGCGTCCTCGTGCGAATCGCACCGCCGGTGGCGCCCAGGCAACGAGCGGCTGGTGTCGCGATCAGCCTGTCGGTGGCGTCGGCGCAGGAGACGAGTGCCGTATCCCGTGCGCTGCCGAAGAGGGCGCGGCGCAAAGATTCTGCCAACAGCACCGCGTCCCCTGTTTCGATGGGTTCGTTCAGCGCGGCGATGCAGAAAGGTTCCCAGAGGGCGCGCACCGCCCCCGATGTTTGTCTTGTCCGCGTCAGCCATGCGGAGGCGGTCTCGCCCGCGATTGGTTTGGCAGTGCCCAGTCGCAGACCCAATCCGAGTCGGCAGACAGCCAGTTTGTCTCGCCAGGAAAGTTCGGCGAAGCCCATGAGCGCGCCAATCAGGTGCAAGGGCGCGGGCAACTTAAAAGTGCGCAGCGTGCTTTTCCGCCCACCGGGGGAACGATAGGGAATGTCGAGGCGTTCCGCCTTCACGAAATCCCCGCGCGCGCCCACCAAATCGGTGAGCCGCAAAAAGGAATGATAACACCCGAAAATCGCGTGGTGCCCCAGCGTCATTGCCGCATGTGCGCTGCCGTCGCGCCGGAGCTGCCCGGCGCGTCCTCCCGCTCCCGCCCGCCCCTCGAATAACTCCACGGTGTCGCCGTTTAGCGCGGCTTCAACGGCAGCGGAGATTCCTGCCACACCGCCGCCAACGACGACGACCTTGCGCGGGCGCACGCGGACCGGCGCACCCGAATTCGCCCGTTCCGCGTCCTTGATTTCTTTCGCAACGCGGCGCAAGGCGCGTGCCTTCTCCAACGCGTTGAGCCTGACGCGTCCTCGGGAAAGGCGAAATCCGCCTGCCTTTATTTTTTCCAAAATGCTTTCGTAAAATGCTCCCATGTAAAACGCCGCCCGGAGCGCCTTTCGGTCTTCGGGTGCGACTAAGCGCCGCGCTTTGTTGAAATAGTGTTTCGCCCGAAAGTATTGCAGGTGAAACAAGCGTTCGCGGGCTGGATTTTCCGCCGTTGCGACCAAGTCATCCGGCTTCACTCCAAAAGATTCCATTTCGTCTCGCGGAATGTAAATCCGACCGAGGACGTGGTAGTCTTCCTGCACGTCGCGCAGGATATTCGTGAATTGGAGTGCGTAACCGAGCGCGACGGCGAACTCGTCCGAAAGCGGCGACACACACCCAAAAATCCGGCAAGACACGATGCCTACCGCGCCCGCCACGCCGCGGCAATAAGTGCGCAGCTCGTCGGCATTGGCGTATTCGCGCTGCCCAATGTCCATGGCGCACCCGTCAATGATGTCGAGCAGCGGCACGATGTTTATGCCGTAACGGTGGACGACCTCGCGCAGTTGGGCGGTGAGCGTGTCGTGGGGCGCTGTTCCGCCGGGAGCATCGAAAAAGCCGCGGACGGCGGCGCGTAATTGGTCGAGCGCGGCATGTTTTTCCCCGGCACTGGTGGCAGGATCGTCAACAATGTCGTCGGCGACGCGGCAAAAAGAGTAAAACACCTCCATTGCCCGCTGTCGTGGCGCGGTCAGCCCCGCGAGGGAAAAGGCGAGGGCGAGGTTGGACTTTTTTCTGGCAATCGCCTGCTGCTGGTCGTCGGTGGAGGACATTGTTAAGTGTTTTTTGAGACGGGATGCGGCGCTCGCGCAATCCGAATCCCGCCGTTGAATGAAGACGTCTGCCTAACATCAGTTCTGCCATAAAGTTGCGTTTTCGTTTTCAAGAAAAGGAATTTGCGAATGAATGTTTTTGACATCACGCCGCGCCGCAAAATTCTCTCAGCCTCTATGAAAAAATGTCGCTTCGTCGTTCCGTGTTTCCTTGTCAGCCTCGCGTTCTCCATCTCGCCCGCGTTTTCCAGCGCCGCACCCGTCCCTGAAAAAAATGCTGCGTGCCCTGCGGGGTGGACCTCGCTGCTTGATGAAAAACTCTCCCATTGGGAGGTTTTCCTCGGCGTCCCGGACCCCGGCATAAAAGTCCCCGGTCACACCCACGCACGCGGGAAACCCATTGGTTTGCGCGACCCCAACGGCATTTATCGGGTAAAGCTGGAGGGGGGCGAACCGGTGCTGCACGTTACGGGCGAGATTCTCGGCGGGTTGACCTCGTTGAAAAGCTACGAAAATTACCACCTGCGCCTGCAATTCCGCTGGGGAAAAAAGAGGTGGAAACCGCGTGTTAACTCCCCGCGTGATAGCGGGATACTCTACCACTGCGTTGGCAAACACGGTGCATTCGGCAATGTCTGGATGCGCTCGGTGGAACTGCAAATTCAAGAAAATGACGTGGGCGACTTTTTCCCGTTGTGCGGAAGCGGCGCCGATTTCCCTGCCGTGGAAGAAGCAGGAAAACTGCTCCGCTACACCCCCGGCGCCCCGCTTGTCCCCGCGTTCAAACGCGTCGTGCGGGGGAAAGATTACCACGAAAAACCCAATGGTGAGTGGAACGACGTCGAACTCATCGTCATCGGATCAACGGCAGTCCACGTTCTGAACGGTCGCGTAGTGAACGTGTTGCACAATATCCGTTATGCCACCGGCAAAAGCTTTACGCGGAAAGAGACCGAATTGACCGCCGGAAAATTACAAATCCAGTCAGAATACGCAGAGGTCGAGTATCGCCGGATCGAAATTAAGCCCGTGAAAACTTTTCCCGCCGCCTTCGCCGGCGCAGCCAAGAAATAGACGCCGCAGTTTCCCTTATGCCGCAGGCGGAGGTTGGAGTTCATATTTTGCAACTCCATTAACGTGTTGTTTTTCAAGTCCTTGAAAGTGTTTCATTTTTCAAATTTGACCTGATGCGGAATCGGCGTTTGTTCGCCCGCCACTTATGTCAAAGCAATTTCCGCTTAAGCAACTTACCCGCGCTGCTAACGAGGCACGTGGTCTCGCGATGGACGCGATAGCCGCGTGCAAGTCCGGTCATCTCGGGCTTCCTCTTGGTGTCGCCGACATCGGTGCCGTTCTCTTTGGGCACGCACTCCGCCACAACCCCGATGATCCGCATTGGCTTAACCGAGACCGATTTGTCCTCTCCGCCGGGCACGGCAGCATGTTCCTTTATGCGTGGCTTCACCTCGCCGGATTCGACCTTTCGCTGGAACAGATCAAGAACTTCCGCCAATTGCATAGCAAGACGCCGGGGCATCCCGAATTTGGCGAGACGCCCGGAGTCGAGGCGACAACGGGTCCGCTGGGTCAAGGCACAGGTAACATCGTCGGCATCGCGCTTTCCGCAAAAATGGCGGCGGCGCATTTCAATACCGCCGAACACGTTTTGTTTGACCACGTCGTCGTCGGTCTCGCCGGAGACGGTTGTTTGCAGGAAGGCATCAGCCATGAAGCCGCTTCTTTCGCCGGACGTTTCGGTCTCGATAACCTCATCCTCTTTTACGACTCCAACGACGTCACCCTCGACGCTCCCGCTGCCAAAACCCAAAACGAGGACACCGCCAAACGCTACGAAGCGTTGAATTGGCAAGTGTTGACCGTTGACGGGCACGATATTGAGGCAATCGCCGCCGTTTACGAAACAGCCAAACACGCGCGAAACGGAAAACCTAAGCTCATTATCGCCAAGACAACGATTGGCAAAGGCATCCCCGAAGTCGCGGGCACAAGCAAGGCGCACGGCGAAGGCGGGGTGAAATTCGTCGATGCTGCTCGCCAAGGAATCGCACTGCCCAGCGAGAAATTTTATGTCAGCGCCGAGACACGCGCCTTTTTCGATAGCCGAACTGCCGCGCTGAAAGCGGATTACGACGCGTGGCAACTCACCTACGCCGCGTGGCGCACTGCCAATCCGGGTAAAGCTGCCCTGCTCGACCGCGCCCTCACCCATAACAACGGCACGCCCGCCGCCGTCGCTGCGGATGTCCCGCCTTTCGGCGCCAACAAGCTCGCTACCCGCGTCAGCGGCGAAATCTGCCTCAACGCCATTGCCCGCGCCAATCCGCTCGTTATTTCCGGCAGCGCCGATCTCCACGGGTCCACGAAAAATTACATTAAGGACGGCGGCGACTTTGACACTGCGACTCCCAGCGGGCGCAATCTCTACTTCGGCATCCGCGAACACGCCATGGGCGCGATTCTTAATGGCATCGCCTACCACGGCGTTTTCACCCCGAGCGGCGCCACATTTCTCACATTTTCCGATTATCTCCGCCCAAGCATCCGCATCGCTGCCCTCGCGAAACTCCCTGTTTTTTACATTTTTACGCACGATTCCATCGGTGTCGGCGAAGATGGTCCCACGCACCAGCCGGTCGAAACTGTTTCCGCGCTGCGCTGCATTCCCAATCTTGATGTTATCCGACCGGGAGACGCAGAAGAGGCTGCCGCCGCCTACGCTCATGCCGTCGCCCGCAAAGACGGTCCCACCGCACTCATTCTTTCGCGGCAAAATCTCCCTTCGCTCGACAAGATTTCCGTGGAAACGCGCCGCAGAGGCACCTTGCGCGGGGGCTACGTCGCCCACCGCGAAACAGAGCCGCTCACCGCGATAATCCTCGCCACGGGCAGCGAACTCTCCCTTGCCATCGAGACCGCCGCAGAACTCGGCGGCTCCGTCCGTGTGGTCTCTCTTCCCAGCTTTGAGATATTTGAACGCCAGAGTGCCGAATACCGCGAAAGCGTGTTGCCGGCGTCTGTCACTAAACGCGTGAGCATCGAGGCTGGCATTACCGCCCATTGGTGGAAATACGTCGGCGCCGCCGGAAAAGTCATTGGCACGGACGACTTTGGCGCAAGCGCGCCGGGGGACATTCTCATGCGCGAGTTTGGCATTACGCGGGAAGCACTCGCCGCTGCGGTGAAGAGCCTTTGAACACATTGCCGAAAACAACGGGGCGGCAACGGCGAGAGGCAGCAACCGCAGCGTGTCGCACACGCGAGCAATGCGCCTCCCCGCCCGCGCCGCAGAAAATTACTGCCGCTGCTTTTTTTTGCTTCACTACCGCCGCTAAACCGCTACCTTACGCCTGTTCTCAAGTCTTCTACTTAGCCAACTCAACAACTTCTTTTCACCATGCCAGACCTTCCTCCCGGACAACAACCGCCGCCACTCACGCCGCCCTTACCGGCATTGCGCCCCTCGCTTTCTGCGCCCAAGCCTGCCATCAGGCTGCCTGCAGTCCCGCCGACCACCCTGCCCCCGCCCCCGGGTTTTCCGCCACCGCCACCCTCAACCGGCGGTGTCCGTCCTTCCCTCGCCGGTCAACCGATCAAATTGCAGAGTGCCCTCGAAACAAGTTTCAACGAATCAGAGAGCACCAAAGAGTCGGTCCCCCTCGTTTTGTTGGATTTTCTCGCACTCGCCGCTTCCATCGCTTTCGCGGTGTTGCTCTGGAATGACTACCTTACTTTGATAAACAGACCGCTCTTCAACTAAAACGAATCAATCTCTTTTCATGGCATCAAAGCGAGTTCGGCTGATCAGCGACGAAGCAGCGTTTACTGCTGCTATTAACAACTCCTCCGTGCCCGTCGTGGTGGACCTCTTTGCTGTGTGGTGTTCCCCGTGCAAAGCCATCGCTCCAGTAATAGAACAAATTGCCACCGAATTGGCGGACAGCGTCGATGTTTACAAAGTGGACGTGGACGAAGTCCCCAGCATCGCCCAAAACCTTGGAGTGAGAAGTATCCCGACACTCGTTTTTTACCGTAACGGAAAAGTGGTCGAAAAACTCGTCGGATCACGCTCGCGGAGCGAATACATCGCCGCTATCGAACGCGCCCGCACCGCCGCCGTCTGAACACCTGCCGCTGTTGCGCCGCGCCTTCCTTCGCTTCATTAACTATCGTGCCGAATCGTAGAGCGTCACTCTTGGCAGGTGACGTCGGCGTGTTGTGTTCCGCCTGTGCTGTGAGGTAACCATTAAAAAAGAAAAATGAACGATATTGCCGGCGCCACGCGCCAACTTTCCGACGCATTGGGGAGCGATTGTGTCCATACGAGCGAAGCCGCACGCTTTGCCGTATCTTTTGATAATTCGCGCTTCTCCTTCATGCCCGACGCCGTTGTGTTGCCGCGAAATGAGGCGGATATCCGCACCACGCTGCTTCTCGCAAATGCCCACCGCGTCCCCGTGACCGTGCGCGGCGCAGGTTCAGGCAGCGCGGGTGCCGCCGCTCCCCTTCGTGGCGGCTGGGTGATTCACCTCGCCCACTGGAAAAACATCGAAATCCTCTCCTCGGCATCCATGGCAGTCGTCCAGCCCGGCGCGATTACAGCCGATGTTGACGCGGCGGCGGCGGCGCACGGTCTCTTTTATCCGCCGGACCCCTCTTCCGTAAAACATTGTTCCATATGCGGAAATATCGCCACAAATGCCGGTGGCTTGCGCGCTGCCAAATACGGCGTTTGCCGGGATTACGTCCTCGGATTGGAAGGATTTTTGCCCACGGGAGAATTTGTCCGCTGGGGCGGCGCACTGCGGAAGTTTGCCAGCGGCTACAATATCAAAGACCTCTGGATCGGTTCGGAGGGCACATTAGGCATCATCACCAAAGCCATTCTTAAACTCATTCCGCGTCCGCAGGCGCGACATACCTTTTTGCTCGCGTTTGAATCCGATGAAAACGCACTGGACGCCGCCGCCGATTTATTGGCGCGCCACATCGTGCCATCTGTTCTGGAATTTCTTGATTCGCAGACAGTTGCTTGTGTGAAAAAAGATAACGTTTTCGCCGCCTTCCCGCCTTCCACCGGATACACCGCCACGCCTGCCACCGCCATTTTGCTCGTCGAGCTGGACGGGCACCCTGCCGCCGTCGCCGACGAGGCAACGCGCACCCGCGAATGGGCGGCTTCCCGCGCCACAATTTTCCGCGAGACGGACGACGCCGCCGAAGCGGAAAGACTCTGGGACATCCGCCGCACCTGCTCCCAAGCCATGTTCCAACTCGGCAACGCCAAACTCAACGAAGACATCGTCGTTCCCCTCCACGCCTACGTCCCCCTCATTCGTTTTACCCGCGAAATTATGCGCCGCACGGGTCTCGCAACACCGACTTTCGGTCATGCCGCCGACGGCAATTTTCATATCCATATCATGTACAACCGCGACGACCCCGAACAATGCCGCCGAGCCGAAGCGGGCATTTTGTTAATGATGAAAAATGTCGTCGATCTGGGCGGAGCTATCACCGGAGAACACGGCATCGGCATCACGAAATCACCCTTCCTCCGCCTCCAACACTCGCCCGCAGAACTCGCAGCCATGCAAGCGGTTAAGAATGCCCTCGACCCCCGTAACATCCTCGCGCCCGGACAAATCTTCGAGGTCACCAATATCTGGGAACACCGCCCCGTAAACGTCACCCTCCCGTGGGATAAACACTAAATCCGCCTCGTTTTTTTCGCCACCTTTTGTTTTGCCACCAAGCGTTTCCTGTGACAAACAGCCGCGCAAAACATCATTCACTCATGGACGACTCCATTCCTTGCTCCATCTGCGGCCAGCCCGCAAACGTCCACTGGACAAAAGTTATCAACGACAAGGTGACCAACATTCACCTCTGCGAAAGTTGCGCCGCAAAGAGTAACGAAATCCATTCGCTTATACTCCCCCTCGCGCAAATCGCCCTCTCCATCATTAAATCTAAAATAAAAGAGGACGAAGCCGACGATGCTCCCGCAAAAAAATGCCCGCGCTGCGGTCTCACAACCTCCGAGTTCGCGAGGATCGGACGCCCGGGCTGCGTCCATTGTTACAGCACCTTCGACGAAGAAATTTCCCAGATAATCCTTCGCATCCAGCCCGGAAAAAAACATAAAGGAAAACGCCCCGTCGGCAGCACCCTCAAATCCGCCCTCTACGAAGCCCTCGTCGATGCCCAAGCCCGCATGAACAACGCCATAAAAACCGAAAATTACGAAGACGCCGCCAACCTGCGCGACGAAATTAAAAAAATTGAGGTTTCCCTCGGCATTATGAACGATAAACCCGCTTCATTATGAAAGTCCTTCCCCCCTTCGACTTCTCCAACGACGATGTTCTTAACGAAACTAACGCACGCCAACCCGTCGTCCTGAGCACCCGTATCCGCCTCGCCCGCAATATCGCGAAGTTCCCCTTCCCCTGGCACGCCAAACCCGCCCAAAAACGGGAAGTCCTCCACCTCTGCCTCTCAGCATTAAGCGAAATTCCCCTGTTCAAAGATACGCGCCCCCGCCTCATGGGCACGCTGGATATCAACGAAAAAGCACTCCTCGTCGAAAGACACCTCATTAGCAAAGAACTCGCCGAGTCGGAAGAAAGTGCGGTCTTAATCAGCCCCGACCAGACCTGCTCCGTCATGATTAACGAAGAAGACCACCTGCGCATCCAAGTCCTCCGCGACGGCTCCTCACTTTGCGGCGCATGGAAACAAGCCAGCCAAATCGACACCGAAATCGAAACCCACATCGAACCCGCCTTCTCGCGAAACCTCGGTTACTACACCTCCTGCCCCTCCAACCTCGGCACCGGCATGCGCGCCTCCCTCATGCTCCACCTCCCAGGTCTCGTCCTGTGCGGACACATGGAGAAAATTATCCGCGCCCTCGACGGAAACCGCCTCACCGTGCGAGGCTGGCTCGGCGAAGGCTCCGACGCCGTCGGCAGCATCTTCCAAATCTCAAACCAACACACCCTCGGCAGTTCCGAAGAAGATATCCTCCACGACTTCTCCGCATGGCTCAAACACCTCATCCAACAAGAAGAAAACGCCCGCCTCTGCCTCATAGAAGCCGATCCCGATAAATTCTTTGACCAAATAGCACGCGCCATCAGCGTCTTACGCAACTCCAGACTCCTCTCCTCCGCCGAAGCCATGGGCGTCCTCTCCCACGCCCGCCTCGCCTGCGACCTCGGCATGTTCCCATCCGAAACCCGCGCCTGTATCGACGAACTCCTTATCAAATGCCAACCCACCCACGTCCAAGCCTCCGCCTCCAAACAACTCAATCCCCGCGAACGGGATACGCTCCGCGCCCAAATGTTTCGTGAAACTTTCTCAACCCTCCCGCTCCCAAACTTCGATATCCTCTCCTCAAAACGTCGCAAAACCCGCGAAAAAAATAAGACCGATAAAGCGTAATTCCCCGCTCCCGCTTCGGGCTAATCCGCATACCGCAAACTGGTGGCCTGACGGGGACTCGAACCCCGAACCAATTGATTAAGAGTCAACTGCTCTACCAATTGAGCTATCAGGCCAAAAAAGGAAGAGACCGCGAAGCTGTGGATACATTCGCTAAAATCAAGAATAATTTCCGCATTTTTCCCAGACCAAAGCGAGAAGTGAGAGAACAGCCAATAAAACCAGAGCCTCCAAAGGGGCGGCACCAAGTTAGCCCAGGGCAACGCCCTGGGTATGGGAAGGGAAGGGAAATGATAGCCCCAACGGGGCGGCCCCAAGCATTTCCCAGGGCAGCGCCCTGGGTATTGGGGGCACCACGCAAACCAAAGCCCCAACGGGGCGGCCCTAATATAGCCCAGGGCAACGCCCTGGGTATGGGAAGGGAAGGGAAATGATAGCCCCAAAGGGGCGGCCCTAATATAGCCCAGGGCAACGCCCTGGGTATTGGTAAACCAAAAAGAAAAAGCCCCAACGGGGCGGCCCCAAGCATTTCCCAGGGCAGCGCCCTGGGGGAAGGATGTGGCGAAGGCGACGGTGTACCCCAATTTACCCGCGCCAACGGCGCATTCTGACGGTAGCCCAGGGCGTTGCCCTGGGATGGAATGGTGCCGCCCCTTTGGGGCTTATGGTGTTAATGGACATTCAAACCCAGGGCAACGCCCTGGGTATTGGGGGCACCACGCAAACCAAAGCCCCAACGGGGCGGCCCTAATATAGCCCAGGGCAACGCCCTGGGTATTGGTAAACTAAAAAGAAAAAGCCCCAAAGGGGCGGCCCCAAGCATTTCCCAGGGCAACGCCCTGGGCTGCCCCATCAGAATGCGCCGCTGGCGCGGATAAATGGGGCGCACCGTCGCCTTCGCCACACCCTTCCCCCAGGGCGCTGCCCTGGGAAATGCTTGGTGCCGCCCCGTTGGGGCTTTTCATTCCTTTCCACTCCAATACCCAGGGCGCTGCCCTGGGAAATACTTGGTGCCGCCCCTTTGGGGCTTTGTTTTTTTGGTTGTTCCCATACCCAGGGTAAGCGTTCCCGAAAGTGCCCCCTTGACTTGGGCGCAGGGGGGGCTGGGTTCTGGCGTTGAGTTTCTTTGCGCGGCTACTTTGCGAGCGGGGTTCCGTTTGCAGGGGTTCCGTTTGGAGACTGGGCTACTTTGGCTGGGTCCAGTTTTCGGGGGTTAGGGTTTCGGCTAATTGGCGTAGGGGGTTGTCTTGATAGTTTTTGTTTGCTATGGCGCGGGCGGTTTCTTGGTTTTGTTCGAGTTGGTGGAGAACGTCTTTTAGGTATTCTTGGGGGTTGTGTCCGCAGCGGCGGGCGCTGGCGATTAAGGTGTATAAAATGGCGGCGCGTTGACCGGCTTCGGGGGCGCCGATGAAGAGGTAGTTTTTGCGGCCGAG